>JAAYGN010000104.1 GCA_012727715.1 Desulfovibrionales bacterium
CTGGCAAATCCTTCTAGCAGTGATTTTCAACTCAAGTCAGTGCTGGGGCTTTTTATGCTGGGGGAAGAGTACTGGGATAAAAAGGTGGCAGAACTGAGCGGTGGAGAAAAGAACCGCCTAGTCTTGAGCTCCCTTTTTTTACAACGAGCCAATTTTCTTGTGCTCGATGAACCCACCAACCATCTGGACATGGAAAGCCGCGAGGCTTTGGTGGATGCTCTGGATGTCTATACTGGTACGATCTTGGCTGTGGCCCATGACCGTTATTTGTTGTCGGAAGTGGTCACGGAAATCTGGGAAATGCATGCCCAGGGTATTGATATCCACTTGTGTGGGTTTGATGAATATCAAGAACGAAAAAAAGCATCGCTCCAGGTTCTGGAGCCCAAAGATGATGAGTCAAAAGGTCTTCGCCAGGAACTAAAACAAAAAAAACGTGTCCAAGCTGAAGAACGCAACAAGATCTACCAAGAGATGAAGCCCTTACGGGACAAGTTTGAGCAACTGGAGCAGGAATTGGAAGCCAATTTACTTGAACAGGAAGGGTTGGAGCAAGCCCTGGCTGATCCTGATACATATACAGATGCACAAAAGGCCCAGGACATGGGACGACGATTTTCCCAATTACAAGATCTTGCTGAACGTCTTATGGCAGATTTGGCCTATCTGGAAAAAGAGTTACAGGACCTGGAGACCAGACGTTTGGAATTGTAGGTTTGGTGGCTGATCAGATGTTCTTATTCAAGAGGCTCTTGGTTTTGGTGAGATTTGAAATGGGCGACCCAGTCCTGGCTCATAATGACTCCCACAAAAACCAGCACAGCACCAACCATTTGCCCATAGCCCATGGTTTCCCTCAGGAACAACCAACCAAAAAAAAGAGCAATAACCGGGATAAGATTAATAAAGGCTGAAGCCTGCCAGGCTGGAAGCCGACTGAGTCCAAAGTTATAAAAGCCATACGCACCAATGCTGATGCAGGATCCCAAATACAATACCGCCAGGCTTGGGCCCAGTGGATAGGTGAGGGGATGATTGGTGGTTGGCAAGTAGAGGAGTGGGAAAAAAAAGAATGAGCCAACAAAGGATTGCACTGCGGTCAAAAACCAGGGCGAGTATGTGGCACTGAGCTTTTTAATGCTTAAGGTGTATCCAGCGGCACAGGTCATGGCCAACATTTCCAAAAGGTTGCCCAGGGCAGGATATGGCGCAGCTTCTGTACTTTTTCCTGCCAGGCTAACCCAAATCACTCCTCCTACCGCCAGTATTAGTCCAGACCAGGATCGTGCACACAAACGCTCTCTAAAAAGAAGAAAGGAGAGGAAGGCAACCAAAATGGGCAGAGTGGCAGAAACCATGCCTGCCTGCGAAGCTGTGGTCAGGGTCAGGGCATAACCTTCCAGTAAAAAATAGAGGCAGGGCTCACACATGGCCATAAACAGCAATAATCCCAGGTCTTTTTTGAAAAAGCGCTTGGGAAGCCACATGTTAATGGCCAATAAAAAAAGAATACTGGAAATGATCATGCGTGCAAAAACAATGACAATGGGATCAAAAGTCATAAGGGCGTATTTGAAGGCAATAAATGAGCTACCCCATAAAATCATGGCTGTTATCAGCGCACAAAGGGGAATATATGAAGATTTGAACACGCTTATCCCTAAGATCACAAAAGATTTGTGCCAAAAAGTTACCAGTAAAGGAGTTGTTGAGTTTCTTACTGGATACACAGGCTCTTTGCTTCAAGAAAACCTGGTCATGTAGCCAGAGTCTAAAAATATATCATAATGAAATGGGGCAAGGCCTAAACCTTACCCCATCTGATGAACTTATAACCCCTGTGATGCCTTGAAAAAGCAGTCCACGGTCAAGTTATTCGCGTAAGTCTAAAACTCGCTGGGCCTTGCCTTCAGAATTGGGCAGAGAATTACTTTCCACCAAATCAACACGCACTGAGATGAGAATTTCATCGCGCAAACGTGAACTGATTCTGGATTGCAGAGCTTGAAGCACGCGCATATCTTCTACAAAAAACTCATTTTTGATTTCAACTTTAACCCGCATTTGGTCCAGATATCCTTCTCGCTCCAGAACGATTTGATAATTCTGCCCAACTTCCGGGATGGTCATTAAGGCCTGCTCGACCTGCATGGGGTAGATATTAACACCCTTGATAATAATCATGTCATCGGCACGTCCCTTAATTCTGTCTATGCGACGGTGCATACGACCACAAGGACATGCACCAGGTAGAAAACGGGTTAAGTCCTTGGTTCGGTAGCGAATAAGAGGCATACCTTCGCGGCACAAGGTGGTGATAACCAGCTCGCCTATTTCACCATCTGGTACGGGTTGCCCTGTGTCCGGATCGACAACTTCCGGCAAATATGCATCTTCCCAGACATGCATACCATTTTGTTCCAGACATTCAAAAGCAACGCCAGGTCCATTCATTTCTGATAGTCCATAGGAATTATAGGCTTTAAGACCATACACTTCTTCAATGCGACGTCGTATGGCTTCAGTATGGGGCTCTGCACCGATAAGGGCAATGCGCACCTTGAGTCGATCTGGAGAAAAGCCCATTTGCTCTATGACTGTACCAAGATGCAGGGCGTAGGAAGGAATAATGTGGATGGCAGAAACATGAAAGTCTTCCAATAGTTTGAGCTGGCGTTTGGAGTTTCCTGCTCCAGCAGGGATGGTGAGGCAGCCCAAACGTTCCGCACCGTAATGAATACCAAGTCCTCCAGTGAAAAGACCATAGCCGGACATATTTTGGAAGGTATCGTCTGCACGCATACCCACCATATGCATGCACCGCGCCACTAAATCTGCCCAGCAGTCAAGGTCATTTTGTGTATAATAGATGACTGTGGCCGAGCCCGTTGTGCCAGAGGAGGCATGTAAGCGAACCATATCTGTAACTGGACGGGTTAGCATACGGTTTGGATAGGCCTGACGCAGGTCGTCTTTGGTGGTAAAGGGCAAACGAGTCAGGTCATCCAGGCTTTG
Organism: Desulfovibrionales bacterium; assembly: GCA_012727715.1. Taxonomy (GTDB): domain Bacteria; phylum Desulfobacterota; class Desulfovibrionia; order Desulfovibrionales; family Desulfomicrobiaceae; genus Desulfomicrobium. The sequence continues at coordinate 3,016 of JAAYGN010000104.1, forward strand.
GATAGACAAAGGATCAACACCAGCTTGGGCTAGGTGTTCTGCGTAGAATGGAGATTGGGCCGCCCGTTGCACAATGCTGGTCAGTCGGGTGCGCTGCACTGCATCCAGTTGGGAGCGGGAAAAGAATTCTTCCTGGCAATAGGCGTTGGTCATAGCTGTACCTGCGTATTAAGGTAAAAATTAATATATTGGGGTGTCTTCTGAGGGTAACCCCATTTCAGCATAGTTATCAAAGGTTGTGTATTGGCCAAAAAAGGACAGACGAAGAACTCCTACAGGACCATTGCGTTGCTTACCAATAATGATTTCAGCAATATTTTTATTTGGATTGTCTGGAGCTTTATTATAGACAGCGTCACGGTAAATAAAGACAATGACATCAGCATCTTGTTCAATGGCTCCAGATTCACGCAAGTCAGAAATCATGGGGCGGCGGTCAGAGCGATCTTCCACTTTGCGATTGAGCTGGGACAGGGCTATGACGGGCACATCAAGTTCTTTGGCCAAGGCTTTAAGATTGCGTGAAATATCGGAAATTTCCTGCTCGCGCGAATCAGTTCTGTGACTGGAGCGCATCAGCTGTAAGTAGTCCACAATAATGAGGCCCACATCTTTTTCTGCCTTAAGGCGTCTGCTTCTGGCCCGAATTTCCATGGTGGATAAAGAGGGTGTGTCGTCAATAAAAATAGGTGCTTGAGATAGTTCTTCAGCAGCCTGGTATAGTCTGGCCCAGTCTTCGTCGTTGAGGTAGCCGCTGCGCAAGCGACTTAAATCCACGCGACCATGACATCCCAAAAGGCGCATCATGAGCTGGTCCATGGACATTTCCAGAGAAAAAATAGCTACAGGCACATTGTGCATGATGGCAGAGCGCATGCCCATATTCAGGGCCAGAGCTGTTTTGCCCATGGAGGGTCTGGCCGCAAGAATGATGAGGTCAGATTTTTGTAGGCCAGCGGTCATGCGGTCCAAATCCGTGTACCCTGTAGACACACCTGTGACCATCTCGCCTTGGCCAGCCCGAAGCTCCAATTGTTCAAAAACACGATTAACCAGGTCTTTGCTGCTGATAAAGGCTGGTTTACCTTTGGATTCAGCAATGGAAAAAATTTGCTGCTCTGCTTGGTCCAATAGAGCTTCTGTGTCTTGAGCTGTTTCAAAACAGTCTGTTAAAATTTCAGATGAAGTTTGAATGAGCTGGCGCCGAACAGATTTATCGCGAACTATTTGTGCATGATAGAGGGCGTTGGCCGAGGCAGCAACAGAGTCCGTTAGAGAGGCTAAATAGACAGAGCCACCGATTTCATCCAATTGCCCTCGACTTTGCAGATATTCTGCAACGGTAACCAAGTCTATGGGTTCCCTGCGGCGATAGAGTTCCTGAAAGGCTTGGTAAATAGTTCGGTTGACAGGAGAATAAAAGTCCTGGTCATCAATAATATCAACCAGGGAATGGAAAATATCGTTGCGTAAGAATACGCCACCAAGGACTGATTGTTCAGCTTCAATGTTATGTGGTGGAACTTTACGCAATAAATCAGAAGAGGCCTTTTGCAAGGCCTCTTCTGATTGTGTTTGTATTCCGAGGCGGGGCCCGAATTTATTCGGTGGAGACTTCTTGGACTGCATCTTCCTCTGTCGCAGGAGCGACGGTCTCTTTAACCACAGACTGACCATGCTTGATAACATGGACTGTCAACTTGGCAACAACTTCTGGATGTAACTTTACATCCAGAATATGCTCGCCCAAGGACCGGATCCCGTCTTCCAATTGGATTTTACGACGATCGACTTCTACACCCTGTTCGGTAAGTACGTCAGCGATTTGTGAAGACGTCACAGAGCCATACAGCTTGTCGCCTTCACCAACACGAACTTCAATAATAACCTTGGCCGCCTCAATCTGACCAGCCAAGCCAGCGGCTTCTGCTTTAATGGCATCGTTTCTGGCTTGTAGTTTGCGACGTTCCTGTTCAAAAACCTTTAAGTTGCCCGGGGTGGCCAGAGATGCCAAACCTTGAGGCAGCAAATAGTTCCTGCCATAGCCGGAACGAACGGTAACAATGTCACCGAGCTGTCCAAGCTTTTCAATATCTGCACGTAAAATGACTTTCATAACCAGCCCTCCTAAACCCTGGACTTTTTGAGTACATCTGTACTGTGGGTGGCGGTGTAGAAAATCAGTGCCATTTGGCGAGCACGCTTGATTTCACGGGTTAGAGCACGCTGATGCTTGGCACAAGTACCTGTGATCCGGCTGGCGATAATTTTACCGCGATCAGTCACAAAGTCATTGAGCACTTCAGGATGTTTGTAATTAAGGGGAATTTCCGAGTTTTCGCAGAAACGGCAATACTTTCTCCGGGGTGCAAATTTTCTTCTTAAAGACATTTTAGGCCTCCTCGGTGGTTTCAGCGAGTCTTACGGTAATAAATTTAAGAATACCGTCGGTAATGCGCACGTTTCGTTCCAGTTCCGCTACAGCTAGGCCGGGTAAATCCATTTCCAACCGGATATAGCGACCACGAGTAAATTTGCGTACTGGATAAGCAGTATCCTTGATACCCCAATCATCAATCTTGAGCAGGTTTCCACCTTCACGCTCAATGATTGCGGTTAAGTTGTTTACAATTTCATGGCATTCTTCTGTGCCAAGCTCCGGGCTAAGCAGGAGCAATTCCTCATACCTGATCATATTTATAAGTCCTCCTTGTGGATTCTAGCCCACTCAATACTTTTTGAGAGAGCAAGGAAACAAAAATTGTTAAATGCATGCAAAAAAAAAGTCAATGCTTTTTTCCTTCAACAAAACTGAAGAGTATATCTTGTTGGTTTTGTCTGAGTCAAAGAGCGGTATGCTCTTGTAGCTTGTATGGCTAACCAGAAAGTTTTTAGGTAGTTGTTTAGTTTTTTGGCACCAGGCGATTAAAAATATTTTCCAGATCTTTAATATGTACGGACTTAGACAGATAGTTATTGAGGCCAGCTTTTTGAAAGTCTGGTAAATTTTTATCCATAATACGTGTGGTCACAGCAGCAATGGGTATAGGTTTTTGTCCTTCTTGCTTTTTGATTTTTTTTGGTGGCTTCCCATGGCTCGTTTTACGGCTTCAATAATTGTATCAGCCTTAATAAAATAGTCTCTTTGGTTGCAGGAATTGGCGGCACATTAATGCGTCCTGTTATTATTTGCTTGGTACTGGTTCTTTTTTTATTCACCAGCTCCAATCTGTTTCCAAGATGTTTGTTTACAAGTTGAGGGTTAAGTCTTGGGTTGGTCCAATTTTTTATAAAAAGACAGTATTCTTTTCTTTGCAAGGAATATTTTTTGCTGATAGTTTAGCATTAATTGATGATTAAGTGTATATTTTCAATTTTATCTGGCAAGAATGGAGGGCTGTCATGAAGCCTGTGCAGCTGTGGGCCTTGATAGTATTGTTTTTGAGTGCAGGGTTTTGTTCATCTGCATACAGTTCACCGCGCGTTGGATTGGTTATTGGTTTTGACCAAGAGGCTTGGGCCATGAATAACGGTATGCGTCGAGAACTGGTCATGAAGTCAGAAGTTTTTGCGACGGATACTATTGTCACCGATGCTACAGGGAAAGTTCAAATTCTTTTTGAAGATGATTCTGTTATTTCCTTAGGTCCTTCATCTTCCATTAGCATTGAACAATTTTCCTTTGGTTCTGCACAATCTCCAGCTATGAGCATCAAGTTGGTCCAGGGCTTGAGTCGTTTTGTCAGTGGCAAGGTTGTGGAGCAGAACCCGGAAGGCTTTACAATTTCTTCTCCTTTGGCAGTTATTGGCATTCGTGGGACTATTACGCAGCACAATATACAGTCAGAACTGGAAAGCCATTATGTCGAACAATTGGATCCTGGCCATGTTGTAACCATTCAGGGTCCAGATGGTCATGTTTTGGAGTTTTTTTCCTCTCTTACAGGTGTAGATCTACGTCCTGGTATGCCAACACCAAGGGAACCACGCCCCATGATTCCTAATGAGAGTCAGCGTGGCCAACAGGAAACGCAACCGGGGCAACTAGGTTTTGACCCCCAACATGACTTAGAGGCAGTTGATCGTGATCTTGAACCAGGTATAACGCCATCTCTTGTTGAAATAGGCGTTTCTTCTGCGCAGGAACACACTCTGCCATACAACGATCCTCCTGATCCAGATTCTGATTTTGATCCAGATTATATCCCAGGTTATGATCCAGACGATCCAGATTATATCCCAGGTTATGATCCAGATGATCCAGATTATGATCCAAATGATGATCCTACTGGTCCAGGAGGCCAGCCTTAACCATAAAAGGTCAGTCCTGATAGTCTGGTATACAAGCAAGGTATCGTGTGAATAAGGACCTCTAATTTTATATTTCAAGTAACTCTATATTTTGAGAAAAAAGTATGAAAAAAACAATATATCGCTGTTCTATGTTCGTTGTTTTCTTTTTGTCTCTACCAATACTTGCTGGCGCTCAGAACATAATTACCAAGGACACAGCGTATAGGTTGTATAATGAAAGTCAGTATGTTGAATCTTATACGCAATATATGTATTTATTGCGTGAAGATCCTGTAGATGTTGAGGTAAATTTAGGATTAGCCCGTGCTGCTATGGCTGCGGGCAAATATACGCAGGCTGCACTGGCTTATGAGCGTCTGGTGCAGTGCTTTCCAAAAGACGCTTCTCTTCATATGGAATTAAGCCAGGTCTATACGACCCTCGGCAATACAGAGGCTGCACTTTTGCACATGCAAGAAGCACAGCGTTTAGCCCCTAAAACATCTATAGTTGAGACAGACGATAAGGGTCTGACCAAGCCTGAAAGAAGTCCTTGGTCTATTCATGGTCGTGTTGGTGCAGGGGTGATTTATGATAGCAACTATGTTCTTGGTCCTCCTCGATCAGACATTACTGTTGGTGACTATGAAGTTCGTATACGTAAAGAGGGTGTAAAAGATGATGCTTGGGGCTCTTATCTTAGGGCCAATGTGAATATGAGCTATCGTCTTGAGCCACGTGGTCCGTGGTGGATTATTGGTGATGTGGGTGCATACCAAAAATGGTATTTTGGCAAGGCCGATGACCTGACTTGGGGCCGTGCTGCGGTGGGTGTTTATTACGGACATCCAAAGTTTTGGTGGAGTCTTAGAGTAAAAGGTGAAAATACCCGCCAGGACATGGATGATGCTGTTTCCACTATTGGAACTGAAGCTACTTTTACCTATCTTCTTTCACCACGTATGCATCTTATGACCAGAGCGGAATATGGCTATCTGGATGACGCGCTTGTTTCCAGTCGTTCCGGAGCGTATATCTGGATAGGTGAATATTTGAAGATGCTGAGTGCAGATCAAAAAATAGAGTTTCTTTTGGGTGGCAAAGTCTTTCATTACGACGCCAAATCACAGTACGAGCATCGTGGTTGGGAAATATCTGGTCAGGTCAAATACGACTTGCCCTGGGAGTCAGATCTGAGTTTTTATGCGATCTGGCGAGAAAAACGTTATGATGGACCTGCAACTTCCTGGCTGGACATGAAGCGAAAAGATGAACGTTTACTTTTGGGGACTGCCTTGACCCAGTACATTGATGAGGCTTGGAGCGTGGATTTACAGTACCAGTATATGGATAATAATTCCAATACAAACTGGTCAGATTACAGGCAACATGTGGTCAGTATGGGTCTAACATGGAGTTTTTAGGGCACCATGATGCTTCGGTTGCCAGTATTTGCAAAAATTTTTTATTTGAATTTCGGGGTGGGTCTATGTGTTGCTTGTGGCCTGATAGCGTTGTATGTTACTCAGCCCAAGATTTTAAATCAGCTTGATTTAAAAATTTACGATAGTTACCTGCGTAACCTCCCTCAAGAAGCACCTTCCTCTCTTCCGGTTATCGTTGATATTGATGAGCAAAGTCTGGCTACCTATGGACAATGGCCTTGGCCACGTTACCGCCTTGCTGCGTTGGTAGATAAAATTGGACAGGCTGGAGCAGCGGCCATTGCTTTGGATATTTTACTCTCCGAGCCAGACCGGACATCACCAATCAGGCTACAACAACAGCTTTTGCGTGATTTTGGTTTAACCATTGATTTTCAGGGACTACCACCAGAAATTCAGGATAACGACGCTATTTTTACTCATGTTTTACGACAAAACAAGGTCATTCTTGGTTGCTATTTTAACTTTAATCCCTTGGAATCTGGATCAAACCAGGACCTGCAAAGTTTGGGCATTGTTGAATTGGGTGATCTGACATCACCGCCAGCCATAACCTATCTGCCCCAGGCTTTTTCTATTTTCATGCCTTTACCACAGTTTGTGGAAGCCGCATCAGTCGCTTTTTATAATGTCAGCGTTGATGCTGATGGCCTAGTGCGTCGAGTTCCTTTGGTACTCGCCGCAGGGCAAGGGTTGCATCCCAGTTTGGCTCTCAAAGCTTTAATGCAGGCTATGAATGAAGAAAGTTTGATCATTCGTACTGGTCCTGACGGCATAAACAGCGTGACCTGTGGAGATTTAACCATTCCTGTGGCACCAGACGGTTCCATGCCTGTTTTATTTAGGGGTGGTGCTGGAACGTATGTCTATGAAAGCGCTCGAAGTATTCTGGAAGACAGGCACAAAGCAGACTTGGCGGGAAAGATTGTCTTTATTGGCACGTCGGCAACAGGCTTGCGAGATATCCGAGCAACTCCTTTGGATCATAACTATCCTGGTGTCGAGGTGCATGCAGCTGTTATTGATGCCATAACCAGCCAGCATTTTGTGGAAATTCCTCCCTGGACACCTGGCCTACAGGTTTTGGGCATTGTCCTTACAGCTTTGGTGTGTATTTTTTGTTTTGGACTGGCCAAAGCAGCAATCTATATTCCTGTTGGTTTGTGTCTGGCTGGAGGGTACTGGTTTGGTAGCCAACAGCTTTTTCTGCAAGGCTATTTTGTCTCTCCTTTATATGGTTTGTTAACTACTGGTATTGAAGGATTTTTTATTTTGGCTCTTCGTTTTTGGCATGAAGAGCGTCAAAAACAGTATATTCACCAAACTTTTAGCCGCTATGTTTCCCCTGAAGTAGTCAATGAAATTGTAAGCCATAATCGTGGTATAAAGGCCTTGGCAGGTGAAGAGCGAGTCATCACTCTTCTTTTTACAGACATTCGAGGTTTTACCTCTCTTTCCGAACATCTTTCACCACGGCAGGTGGTTGATTTACTTAATCGCTATTTTACCCCCATGACCGCGTTGGTGCGTGGCAGTAAGGGTACGTTGGATAAATTCATTGGTGATGCGATCATGGCTTTTTGGAATGCCCCCCTTGATGTATCTGACCATGCTTTGCACGCGGTACAGACAGCATTACAGATGCATCAGGCCCTAGATGCCTTAAATGCAGACCTTGAACATGATTTTGGGATTCGACTCAAAATAGGAGCAGGTGTACATACTGGTCGGGTTTTTATTGGTAATATGGGTACCGATGAACTCTTATCCTATACAGCCATTGGAGATAACGTAAATCTTGCCTCACGATTGGAGGGGCTGTGTCCAATTTATGGGGTACCCCTCATTGTTAGTCAGGAAACACGTGACTTATGTGATACGAAATTTGTTTGGCAACCAGTGGATACTGTACGCGTTAAGGGAAAAGAGCATCCAGTCGCCATGTACACACCTGTGGAAGTGGACAAGGCTCAGGAACGGATGCAGGAGTTTCATCTGCATCGACAGTCTTTTGAGGCCTACGTACATGGAGATTTTGAGGCTGCTTTGGATGGATTTACCCAACTTGGCACAGCTCACTCCTTTTTATTATATCAAATTTTTAGTAAGCGATGTGCGCATTTGCTCATGAACCCACCCCAGTTGTGGGATGGCGTTTGGACCCTGACATCCAAGTAGGAGAGCGCAGCATGAAAGTAACCATTTACGGGGTTAGAGGCTCTATCCCCGTCGCCTTCTCCAGATCCCAGTATTATGGGGGCAATACAACCTGTATTGCAATTACCACCCAGGCAAAGGATCGTATTATTATTGATGCTGGATCTGGAATTTATGCCTTGGGTAAAGAACTGGCATCAAAAGGACCTACAGAGCTGGCTATTTGTTTTACCCATGCGCACTGGGATCATTTGCTGGGATTTACCATGTTTGCTCCTCTTTATCAGAAAGAAAACTTTATACGTATTCATGCCCCAAGTACTATTGGCCAAAATGGGATATACAATGTTTTGGGGGGAATTATGGATAAAAGGTATTTTCCTGTTACCTTGGATGATATCCCATCCAGGCTTGATATCCATGAGTTTAAGCCAGAGGATGCCTTTTATATTGGCTCGGCATTTATTGAGACTTGTCCAACCTGTCATCCTGGTGGAAATGTAGCCTACAAGATTACAGCTGATGGTTGGACCTTCTTTTTTTCCGGGGATCATGAATGGGGGATAAATGCGGATGATAATCCCATGTGCCAAAGGCTCAGGAAATTTTTACATGGTGTTGATGTGGCTTTGGTGGACGCACAATACACTGATGAAGAATATTTGACACGCCAGGGCTGGGGGCATTCTACATATTCCGCTTGGCCCCAAGAAGCAGCAGATGCTGGCGTGTCCCATCTCCTTTTTTCTCATCATGATCCTGCTCGGGAAGATCAGGAATTGGGCAGGATTCTTGGACAACTCCAAAAAACATTTCACTCTGTGCCCGTGACCATGGATATGGCAGCAGAAGGCATGATTATTTCTCTCAAAGACCAGGCCATTGATATTACCAAGAAAGCCTTGCCGTATATACACCAAAAGGAGCTGCAATGTGTGTCTGATACGAGCCTGTTGGAGTGGATCAATACTTTTACCCAGGAGTTATCGCGATATAATGATGTGGGAGTTCTTTTAGACCGTATTTTACACGAGGGGCGGACTATTACCCACGCTGATGCAGGGACTATTTTTTTGATTACGGGGGATAGTTTACACTTTGCCTTTATTCACAATGATACACTTTTTCCAGGTGTTGCCGCAAACAAGTTTGCCTATGCTAATACCACGCTGCCTTTATCTAGTACATCTGTAGCTGGCTATGTGGCTCTGACTGGCCAGACCGTAAGTCTCAAAGATATGCGTGATCTTCCTGTTGGGGTACCTTTTTCCTTTAATGAATCTTTGGATTTATCTACAGGCTATCGCACTATATCCACACTCACTGTACCTATTTGGGGGCCCAACAAAAGTATTTTAGGCGTGATACAGCTTATTAATAGCATGGCTGACGGTATGCCTGTATCTTTTACCCAGTCCATGCAGTCCAGGGTTCAGCTTTTGGCCAGTCATGCTGGAACTGCCATAGAGCGAGGTATAATGGCCCAGGAGTTTGTTTTACGCATGCTTGCGATGACTGCTTTGCGGGATCCGCATGAAACAGGTCCTCATGTACAGCGCGTGGGCTCCTATGCAGCAGAAATTTATCATTGTTGGGCTGAGCGCAATAACGTGGATATTGACGAGTTGCGTTACACAAAAAGTCAAATTCGTTTGGCAGCCATGCTTCACGATATGGGCAAAGTGGGTATTTCTGACACGATTTTGAAAAAAAAGGGTAAGTTAAATGAAGCGGAATATACCATTATGCAAACCCATTGTGCATTGGGTGCACAATTTTTTACAACAAGTACTTCAGCCCTAGATGCCATGGCTCAGGACATCGCTTTGTACCACCATGAAAAATGGGATGGCCAGGGCTACACAGGAACAGACCAGTCGTCCTTGGCTGGCCAAGAAATTCCCCTGGCTGCACGTATTACTGCTATTGCTGATGTTTATGACGCGTTATGTTCTAAACGTTGTTATAAGGAGGCGTGGAGTAGCAGTGATGCTGTGCATAAAATCATTCAAGATTCAGGCACCCATTTTGATCCTGAACTTGTGGATTGTTTTCTTCATGTTCTTGAAACCATTGAAGCGATTCGTGTCAAATACCCAGACTTGGGTTAAGCAAAAATTGCTCATGCACCAAAATGAGAAAAGAAGAATGTTGTTCTGTTATGTTGTGCAGATTGAGCATTGTTTTTTAAAAAATCAGGCCATGGTCTGGTCTTGACTACTCAGCATGGCTAATACCAAATCTTTTTCTGTCTTCATTCGTGTTTTGGCACTGGCTTGCACTTGGGATGTGGATGAACCAAAATGGCTGGGACGATCATCGTAGATACGGGTGATTAATTGTTGGACAAAGGCATTGCCCGCTTTATCCCTCTTCAGGGATTGAACGGCCCGGTTAAAAATTTTGGCAGCTCCTCCTGGGCCGTGTTGAACAGCCGTACTCCATAATGTTTCACGTACAGCCATGGGCATGGCATCCATATCAATGCCTGTTTGTGCCAAAATTTTGTCGCGGGCTGGAGTATAATGCGTAGCAGCTATAAACTCTCGCTGTAATGCTTCAAACTTTTCGGGAGACTGGGTTGCTATTTTGCGCCAGACTTCGGGCATTTGGCCATTTTTTGAACCAGTATTGGCAGGACCCGCTGCTTTAAGTTCCTTGGCCCAAGCCGGGGCTTTGCTTTCCAGGAAATCAAGAAAATTTTTCATGGTACCGGGCTTGGAGGCAATTTGGTAAGTACCATAGGAAGTGCCACCGTTTTTGTCATAACCAATGGCATTGACGCCTTGTTTACCTGATTCAAATTGTGCTGAAAGGGCGCCGAGTCGATCATTTTTACCAGACAAACGCCCTGAGCCAGATCGAGAAGAGGATTGGGAATTGCGCAGTAAAGAAGTGAGTCCATGAATGGCGTCATGTAAAAAGGCATTTTCTGCAGCTGAGCCACCGAGATTGTAGATAGGAGTATTTTTTTCGGTTTGGCCAAGGGCTGTGTTCATTTCTTGCCCAAAATTGGATGCCTCTCTATTTTGTTGTGTCATACCACGATATTTTCTTTCTGGAGTTTTGCCCAAGAGGGTCATCAATTCAATAGGATTAATCAAGGTCATTGAGAATCTCCATGTCAAAAATCTGCTTTGAAAGTATTTTTTATAATCATGCAGGATTTAGGCCACTTTCCTAAGCGATGCCATGGTCAACAGACGAGTAAATCTTGTGGACAGGTCCTGTGATGCACACTAAAGCCTCCAACTAAGCCAAATGGGTTTAAGCGCACCCAAGATGGCAACAGTCCAGTTCTTGGATTGTTTGATAATAATTATATACATCCACGAAAGTTGACCCAAAATGGAGGGTCCATGTATCTTAAATCCTTTGAGTATTTTCGAGCAGTAGCAATTTCATTTATTGTCATTGGCCATTGCTATGGAGTTTCTGGCTGGAAGATCCAATGGTTTGGTGAACGAGTTTTAGCCAATATCCTTTCGGGCGGGACGACGCTGTTTGTTTTTATTTCCGGCTTTCTTTTTCATCATATTTTTTATCCTCGCTTTCAAAGCGGAAAATACTATGGAAAGTTTTTAAAGAACAAGTTCTATAACGTTTATATGCCTTATTTGATTCTTTCTATTTACCCGGTATGCATGGCTTTATATCGCAAATCACCCTATACACTTTTTTATTTTGGACCAGAAAATACTATTTACGACCAAATTATCCGACCGGCTCTGATGTATTATTGGTATGGAGGGGTGATGGTCTATTGGTATATTCCTTTTATTATGACTATATTTATTATTTCTCCAGTTTTTATCTGGTTTATTGAACAGTCAACAAAGAAACAAATATATATTGTCATATTTTCTAGCATTGTGGCCATGCTTGTTCATCGTCCTGTACATAATTGGTTTGCAGTACAATCAGTCGTTTATTTTTCTCCAATTTATATGTTTGGAATTCTATGCTCAATTCAAAAAGAATGGATATATAAAAAATTTCAAGGAAAAGATTTGTATTTGTTCACTGGAGTTTTATTTTTTGCTGTACTACAGGCTATTTTTTATAAATATTCAGGTAACCCTCAAAAATGGCCTTTAGAATTTAAGGGAATAGATATCTCCTTTATGCAAAAAAATGTTCTTGCTGTATTTTTTATGGTTTTTCTCCATCGTCTTGAAGATAAAGATATCCCAGTTCTTAATCAATTGGCTGTGTCTAGCTTTTCTATTTATTTTCTACATTATTGGTTCATTGATTTTATAGGTACAATGAAACGTTATTGGATATCAAAAGAGTTGATTGCTCCTTTTCAAGGTCTTTTATTTTTACCTGTTTTTACTGCTTTGGTTATTTGGCTGTCCTATCTTGTAGCTTCAAAGATCAAAAAAACTTTTCCCAAGAAAAGTCGTATGATTGTAGGGTGGTAGGCATTGTATTTTGATGCCTAGTTTTCAAATTTTGCATTAAGGCTCTTATAGTGACGAGTAGATACCATGCCTTATCCCGTTGACAGAGAAAAATTACATCAGCGTCTTGTTTCAACTAAAGATATAAAAGTATAAAAACAATCATGCGTTACGCTTACAATGAATAGTTATGGGCTTTGTTGAGGTCTGTCATAGTGACGAGCTTGTCAGATATAGCCGCTGTTGTTACAAGGTTCTGGTCTTTCATTTACCTCTACACAGGAGATTGTTTATGAAAAAAGTCATGGTACTTGCAGTGTGTTTCATCATGGTTTCAACCTTCGCTATGGCGGAAACCATGCAGCTTCTGACCTGGAAAGGCTATGCTCCCAAAGAATTGGTTGATAAATTTGAAAAGGAAACCGGCATCAAGGTTGAAGTGACTTACTCCAACAATGAAGAAATGATTGCCAAGTTGCGTGCCACACGTGGTGCAGGATTTGATTTGGCCCAACCCAGTCAAGATCGTATTTCTTCAGTTCAGGAAGAATTTGGTATTTACCAGCCTCTTGATTATTCCAAAATTGAAACAGAGCTTTTTATTGCCTCTATGCTTGAGGCTGTACAAAAAAATACTTTGGTTAATGGTCAGTCCCATGCTGTTCCCTTTTGTTGGGGGACCTCGGGCCTGGGTGTCAATACTGCCCAGGCTCAGGGTGCGGCCTCATGGAAAGCACTTCTTGATCCACAGTACCAAGGTCGAATTAGTTATCGATTAAAACGTCCTGTGCTCATTGGTCTGGCTTTTGGTCTGGGGTATGACCCTTTTGCTTTATATGGAGATGAAAAAGCCTATGGCGAGATGTTAGGAGTTCTTGAAGCCGAACTTATTAAGGCCAAGCCTCTTGTGAAGAATTACTGGGCCAATGGGGATCAACTTTTGGAATCCATTCGCTCTGGTGAAGTGATTGTTGCTGAAGCTTGGGACAATGGCGGCTGGAAACTACATGAAGAAAACAAAGATTTAGACTTTGTAGCTCCCAGTGAAGGAGCTTTGGGCTGGATTGATACCTTTACCATGCCGGCTAAGGCCAAGAATGTGGAGGCAGCCTACAAGTGGATCAATTTTATGCTTCGCCCAGAAAACAGTGCTTATTTTACTTCAGCAGAAAAAACTCCCACAGCTTCCAAAGATGCTGGCCAATATGTTGATCCGGCTTTTCAAGCCAATTTTGACCGTTCTTTTCCCCAAGACGTTATAGATAACATCAAGTGGTATCCTCCAGTGCCTGCTGCTCTTGAAGCCATGGAAGGCAAAGTACTCGACAGGGTCAAGGCTGCTCAATAAAAATATAGTCCGAAAGTTAAGTGGCTTTCGGACTATATTTTAAGGATAGTACATGGAATTTGATCTGGTCGTTAAAGGGTTGAGTAAAGATTTTGGCTCCTTTCGTGCTGTAGATGATGTGTCCTTTACAGTACCCAAAGGATCTTTTTTTTCAATTCTTGGTCCTTCTGGCTGTGGTAAAACCACCTTGCTCCGTATGATCGCTGGTTTTGAAGAACCCTCCAAAGGTGAAATTGAAATTAGTGGCCAGAATATGACAGGAGTACCTCCCAATAGGCGTTCAGTAAATCTTGTTTTTCAGCACCTGGCTTTGTTCCCCATGATGGATGTGGCTGAAAATATAGCCTTTGGCTTAAAACGTCGAAAACTGTCCAGAGCAGAAATTCGCAAACGTACTGCTGAAATTTTAGAGCGAGTTGAGCTGCCGGGTTTTGAAAATAAACGTATTCATCAGCTTTCTGGCGGGCAGAAGCAACGAGTGGCCATTGCCCGTTGTCTGGTGTTGGAGCCCAGGGTTTTACTTTTGGATGAACCTTTGGGAGCTTTAGACCTTAAGCTGCGTGAGCAGATGAAAGTTGAATTGAAAAAATTACAGGGCAAGATTGGGACGACTTTTATTTATATCACTCATGACCAGTCCGAGGCATTGGTCATGTCCGACACCGTTGCTGTTATGAACAAGGGGTGTTTTGAGCAGGTGGGTACCCCTCGCGAACTCTACGGAGACCCGTTAACACCTTTTGTGGCCGGTTTTGTGGGAGATACCAATAGATGGTCCGGCAGAGTTGAGGAAATATTGACAGATGAAATTGTTATCCGCACGGATGAAGGGTTTGTTTTTCGTGTTCGGGCAAAAAATGTTCAGCAACAAGGTCAGGTTACTCTTTTTCTTCGACCGGAAAGTATCATTCTTGATCCAATACCAACAGACAACTTGAATACCTTTGAGGTCACGGTGCGTGCGATTCTTTTTGATGGGGCCAATAGTAGGCTACTCACATCTACTGCTGCTGGTCATGAATTGTTAGTCGCTTTACCTCAAAATAGAGCCTTTGAACATATTGGCCCTGGTATGACCATCACTCTCGGCTGGCATCCATATTCTGGGATTGCCTTTGCACAACCCGAGGAAAGCCACATATGAGACGCTCGGGTCTTTTTTGGCTTTTTCTTACACCTGTCTTGCTCTGGCTGGTTCTTTTAATTGTGTTGCCGCATCTGGATCTGTTGATCTTAAGTTTTCGTACCAAGAGTGGTTGGAGCCTGGATAATTATCACAGTTTTTTCATAGAGCCCATTTATTGGCTGACCTTTGTCCGGACTGCTATCTACTCTATTCTTACCACTGCCTTGACCTTGGCCTTATCCCTACCAGTAGCCTTTTATATTACCAAGTTATGCCGTCCTGGTGTTCGGGGTTTTCTCATGGTTTTGTTACTGCTCCCATTTTGGGTCAGTGAGTTGGTGCGTGTTTATGGGTGGATGATTTTGCTGCGTGAATCAGGGGTGATAAATTATTTTTTACTTCAATTGGGTATTATTCATCAACCCATAGAAATGCTCTATAATGATGTGACCATGATTATGGGACTCGTGTATACGTCCATGCTTTTTATGGTTGTTCCCTTGGTATCGGTCATGGAAAGTCTGGACAATAGCCTCATTGAAGCTGCCTATGATCTTGGAGCAAGCAAGCTTTGTATCTGGCGCACCATTATCATCCCGCATTGTAAACCAGGCATTACTTCAGGGGCAATAGTGGTGTTTATGCTTGTTCTTGGAAACTATTTGACACCAAATCTTATGGGTGGAAAAAATTCTCTCTGGTTTACTGAGCAAATTTATAACCAGTTCATTGCCAGTTTTAATTGGAATCAAGGAGCGGCCTTTGGTTTTCTTCTCTTAGTGCTTAGCTCCGCGATTATCTGGATTGGTCTTAAGCTGACCCGGCAAGGTCTAGGGGAGGTGGCCTCATGATCACCTCTCTACCGAGATCAAAAGCCTATGATCGTTCCTTTGTTCTTTTTATTGTTCTTTATTTTCTTTTTTTGTTTGCGCCACTTTTAGTGACCTGTGTCTTGGCTTTTAACAATTCAGATTTTCCTTCATTGCCCTGGCGAGGTTTCACTTTGGATTGGTTTTTTTCTGCTGGACCCAAACGGGTCGGGATTTTTGAAGACGCTGATAATTTGCGAGCTATTTGGGTGAGTGTGCGTACAGCCGTCTGGGTGTCTATGCTGTGTGTGGTGGTTGGAGTTTGTGCGGCATTTTTATTTGAGCAGGAAAACTTTCGTTTTAAAAATCTCCTCTATTTTCTTATGCTTGCTCCTTTGGTTATTCCAGGGGTGATTTTAGGAATTTCCATTTTAATCGGTGCTACCACAGTTGGCATTTATTTTGAGGATCACTGGAGTTTTGATTTTGAGCTGTTTCGCCCCAGTTTCTGGCTGGTGGTCATGGGACAATTTTCTTTTATTACTACTTTTGTCACCCTCGTAGTTTCAGCCAGATTGCGAAAGTTTGATTACTCCCTAGAAGAAGCAGCGTTGAACTTGGGAGCTACTCGCTGGCAAGTGATTTGGCATATCACCTTGCGTTACTTACGGACATCTATTCTTGGAGCCGGGGCAGTAGCTTTTTTGATGAGTTTTGAAAATTTTAATACCACGTTATTTTTGGTTGGCTCTCAGCCCACCCTTCCCATCAATTTATATTTACAAGTTCGAGACGGCTCTACCCCGGTCATTAACGCTATTTCTCTACTTCTTATTGTAGGTACATCTTTATTGGCATTGGCCAATCTCTATTTTGATAGGCGCGATGATTTTAAAAATTAATTGCAGCTTGTTTTGATCTCTGCATTACTTTGACTCACCCCGTAGCCTTCTCTTACAGTTTCCCTAAGATTGTGGTTCAGAAGTTTCACTATCTTGGCAATTATGGAAAATGTCTGCAATGGCCTGATTCAGATATGGTTCTTCTTTATAAGTTAAGAAGGTCGAGTTAAAGGCCTTGGTTACTTTGCTTATTTTTTCCGTAGCATATCCAATGTCTTGAGTGTAGGAGAGGAGATTTTCATATACCTCTTTATTGGTTTGGGTGAGGTTTTGCTCTACGTCCTGTAATTCTTCCAGAATTCCTTCCTGGGCATTTTGAATATGCATAAGATGGGTATTTAAATGGTGGCACATTCCCCCTGCTGCATGGCGTAACACCCGGTTACGTTGGTTTTCCATGGATTGGGTAATATTGGTGGCAATTCCTTCGTAGTAGAGCAAATTGCCCCGGTCGTCTTTTTTGGCTCTGGCGGTGATGTCAACTTCCAAGGACTGATTGGCAATAGTTCTTAAGCTGACATGTTTGTTGGCGACAAAACCTCGTGTATCCAGTTCTGATAAGATTTCATCACCAATACTGGGGTTTTCAAAAAAGGGATAGACTTGGCTTTTGAGGGCTTCTTGTTTGTCAGGAAAACCCAACATTACTACTCCAGCATCATTAATATCCAGGAATGCTCCTTCTGGAGTAATACAAAAAGCCATATCTTTGGTGCTATAAAAAAAGTCTCGATATCTCTGTTCACTACGATAAAGTTCCATAGCGGCTTTGCGTTGTTCTGTTATATCCCGAATAACATGATCAATACGTTGTCCGGATTCCGCAGTGCACTGAACCAGATATCCCTCATCGCGGACCCACCTTACCCGTTCATCACTATGAATAATGCGGTATTCAATCTTGCCATATTCTTCATTGGATAATTCTTTGTAAAATGTACGCACGCGAGCTTCATCTTCAGGATAAACAAAGGCCAAGATATCTTCATCAGTACCATTGGTCAGGGTTCTTAATGGAACTCCATAGAGTATCTCTGCAGCAGGGTTAATGGATATAATACTATTATCATCAACATCAAGCGAGATAACTACATCATGCATGGAGTGTAAGATACTTTGCAGACGGTTATTAAGACGTTTTACTTTTTCAATGGCAGCATGGCGAACGGTAACGTTAATGAGTGTGACAGCCAATAATGAAGGATCTGCCGTGTCTGGGACAAAAAGTCGAATTTCTACCCAGGCATGAGCTTGGGGGCGTTGCAAGCGTATATCCCAAGGTCGGGATGGTTCGTGTCCGGCCAGAATTTGTTCTTGTTCTTTAAGAAACAAGTCACGATATTCATCAGTGACCAGATCAAAAAATAGTTGTCCCAGGAGGGAGTCACACTCTTGGCCAGCGATGGTGCACAATCTTTCGTTGGCCCAAATAATGCGCCCTTCACGAAGAAGAGCAATCCCTTCTCTACTATGCTGGACAATGTTGGCCCAATTAATGGGTAAACGGTCCATATCTTCTCCTTAAAATCTATACATGTATTGGAAAATTTTATGCTATGACAAGGATATTGTTGCCTGTTGTTGATGGTATGATGATAAAAATAAAATGTCGTATTAGGCACTTGTACGCAATACACCCAAGGGGAATGCCAGGCAATTTGTAATTCATTTTTTGTGAAAAATCACGTAGTCCCAATGCAAAGTTGGGTTAGGGAGGCATTGATTAAATCGAATTTACCTTCATTTGCATCGCAATTTCAGGTCATCGTGAGTGTAGTCGAGAGCCTGCCCTGAGCGTAGTCGAAGGGGATCTAGATTCCTTTACTCGTTGCACTCCGTCGGAATGACAAGATAAATCAATGCGTTCCCAGAAGGTACTTATTGATGCGAAACTAGCTATACCAATAAAATATTTTAATCAGTACTCCCTTGCAATGATCCAGATGACTATGGGAGCCCGGTCTTGTTTTGAGCACAAGGCTGTCTAGGTCAGCACGCCCTATATCTTGGCATAATAACACCAAGAATACAAGGGGGGTAGGAAAAATAGGCAAGTAAATCTTCTCTAGGTGCCGGGCAGGGACGGGTGAGAGAGCCTTACTCCAAAAAATAACATACCTATGTTTAAATAGCTCCAATAGCTCCATTTTTTCTTTTGCGGGCAATATCCACCAAGTATTCGTCCATTTCTTGGGCTGTATCAGAATAAATTGCACCTAGGGCACCATCTCGGTCTTGGTCTGTGACAAAAACCACCTTTTTGTTTTGGGCCACACCTTCAAGAATGCCTTGGGCCGACTCTTGAGGAGTGATGGCACTATCAGGAGCATGGTCACCCCAGATGGGAGTAGCTACAGTTCCGGGAATAATAGCAGAGAAGCGGATATTTTCATCCCAAAATTCATAACGCAAAGATCCGGTCAAAGCGATGAGGGCAGCTTTGGTGGCACTATACATGCTTTGGTAGGGGAAATGCACAAAACCAATGCCTGATGCGGTGTTGGCAATATGTCCCCCCCCCTGGGCACGCATGATGGGCAGCACAGCTCTGGTGGCATGGACAGCGGAATAAAAGTTAACCTCAAAGGCGAATTTCCAGTCAGCTTCGCTAGTTTCTTTAAAAGCTTTTGCTAGTCCAAGTCCTGCATTATTGAAAAGGAAATCAATTCGTCCATGGCCGAACTCAGCCGCACGACGGATCATTTCCACAACCTCTTCCTCCTTGGTCACATCAACCTTAAGGCCGAGGACCTTTCCGGGATACAGATTTTCCAGGCGTTTGGTTTCCTGCTTAAGCTTGTCAGAGTTGATATCAACGATGATGATCGCCTTGCCGTCCAGGGATAGAAGCATTTCTACCAGTGCCAGGCCTATGCCCGAGGCTCCGCCAGTGACCACCGCGACTTTGTTTGTGTAATATTCTTTCATGTTTTGTGCTCCTTTTATTTTTCATTCATGCTTGTATTTTGTCGATGATGATCAAAATACGCAAAAGATAGATCAGAACACCTCCGTTGGCAGTTAAAATCATACCAATAAACATGGCGTGCACCAGCCCTGGCATGAGCATGGACAGGCCAAACATGATCGCCAGTACATTCATAGTTACTTGAGTGCCAAAGAGTTTGGACAGGATTGGCAGAACCTGACTGGGCATGTCTTGAGGTTTTTTCGTTGAGGACAGGAGTACTTTGCCCAAAGTAATGGAGCCTCCTAAAATATTTACCATAGCAACAAGAAAGGTCAGCAGGGCCACCAAAATTTGAGGGATAATACAGGAGATAATTCCCAGGGCTGCAAATAAAAAACCAGCCCCCAGCATGGGCCATGAGCGAGGAAAGGAGCCCAGGGGGGTATTGCCCAAAGTCAGCATCTGGAGTGCAAAAATGACCATTAAAAGGCCCAGTTGGGCATTGGGTGCAAATGGAATGAGGCCCAGGGATACTGGAATGAGCAGTAGTCCCAAAAGAAGCATGAACAGGGCTACAAGCATGAGCAGGACTTGCTCCGTGGAAAGCTGTACATCACCTTGTGGCTGTTTTTCTGCTTCTGGGTATTGCTGATATATTTTTTGAAGCACCACCGCCAAATACAAGACGGTCAGGCCAAAAAAAAGTAGGATCATGGCCATGGTCGAAGTAGCTTCCAGGCTTTGCTTCCATACAAGTAGTGCCATGAGCATGGACAGAACATAGACCCCGGTACAGGCAAAGGTGAGCTGATGAAAAATTCCACCATGTTTGGACCAGGCTGGTGCCTTGGAGGGGGACAAATATAATTGCAACAGCAAAAGCAAACCACCCGGCCCAAAGCAGAGCAGTAAAAGAATACGGGGCAGAGGATTGGCCAGGGGGACAAAGCTGGTGCACAGGCCCAAGGTGGCTATGGTGAAGCCAGCAATCAATAGTCCTGGTGACCGGCGCAGGTCACCCCAAGGAGTTTTACCCAGGGTGATTATTTGTAGGGCAAAGATGATCAGCAGCAGCCCGTATAAACCGTTCTCATAGTAGGGAAGAATGCCAGCGGATACTGGAAAAAGGAGGATTCCGGTAATCAATAGGGCCAAACTGCCCATGAGCAAAATGACCACTTCAAGGGGAAGGTTGACTTCTTTAGGTGTCATACATCCCAACCAGCTTATTTTATACAGTTTTGAATTCTGTAAACAGAACTATTGTGATGTTCTCCTTAAGAAAACTTTTTATTTTGAAAAAAGTACGTTTGTTTTTTTTATTTTGTCAATCTTTTATGTGCTTTTGGGTCTGATTGTGCCAATGCGATGATCACAGATGAGACTACAGAGTATAGCCATCCTATAAGTCTTTTATCCAATGGGATCCTGCGGCAGTAGCCTCTTTATCAAAGGCATAGTAATAACTATAGGGCTTTCCATAATAATGCGGTAAGGGAGCATGGCCTTTGCGTTGCGCTCTAGATTTTTTGCAAAACAGGATATGAGGATTTTTAGCTAGCTTATTGAGGCAGAACCTGAGTCTCTTCATCGCTCTGTTACGCGACCTATCCAGAGTCTTCAGATTTTCTTTGTCTATATCATGCTGTAAACCTCCCCAATTTAGTACCATCCAAAAGTAGAGTTTTCTTTTGGTGAATTTTTCATGAGGAACTCGGCCGGTGCTAAATTACCTAGCGATTCATGGGGACGGTCCTCATTGTACTGCCTCAGCCAATTTTCTGTAATATCCCTGACCTCTGTCAAGGAACTAAACAGGTAAAGGTTCAAGACTTCTTCCCATTAGATTCCTCATCATATCGAGCAGGATATAGCTATAATTCTATCCCCTGATCCATAATTTCAATATACTGGCCATAGCTAAATACCCGATTGCGTTTTTGCGCAGTGAGCTCCTTGACTATGGCCAGCCTTTCCAAATGACCCAAAGCTTTGTTTACTGTGGCTGGAGTAAGCCCGGTCTTAGTTACTAATGACCCAGACGTTGCAACGGGTTGCTCTAGTAAAGCCTGATGAATTCGCAGAACTGATGGAGCTGCCCGGCCCAGACTCTGGATTTTTTTTCGGTCTTGAGATGCCAAGGCTATTATTTGTTGGGCAGTTGTTATGGCTTGATGTGCCGTGGTCAGAACTGCATCAGCAAAAAAATCAAGCCAAGCTTCCCAATCTCCATGCAAACGTACATTATTGAGTAGTTCATAATAATGCAGCCGGTGTGTTTTGAAATAAAGGCTGAGGTACAGCAATGGCTCTTGCAGTATTTTTTGGGCACATAAAATGAGGGTAATCAATAGACGGCCCAAACGGCCATTGCCATCCAAAAATGGGTGGATGGTCTCAAATTGGACATGAGCAAGGGCTGCCTTGACTAGAACTGGAGTTGGCTCAGGCTGATCATGAAGAAAAAGCTCCAATTTACCCATGCAGTCCATGACTTCTATGGCTGGAGATGGGACAAAGGAGGCATTGCCAGGTCTGGTACCGCCGATCCAATTTTGTGTACGCCGGAACTCTCCTGGAGCCTGACTACTACCTCGTCCACGGGCCAAGAGTATTGCATGAATTTCACGCAGTAGCCGTAAAGACAGAGGAAATCCTTCTTTAAGCAGTTGCAGACCGCGATCAAGGGCCGCCACATAATTGCTCACCTCGTGCACGTCATCCAAAGGGACACCTGGTGCCTGATCCAGCTCAAATAAAAGCAGGTCGGACAAAGATGATTGTGTTCCCTCGATCATGGAGGAAAGCACGGCTTCTTTGCGGACATACATATACAAAAAAAGTGGTGTATCGGGCACTAGGGAGGCAATACTGGCCAGTCGTCCCAAAACAAGTAGAGCCTGATCAAACTTGTTGCGCAGGGGAGGTGTCCACTGAATGGGTGGATGTGGAGGCAAAGGTGTTGGTACAAAGGCTTGAACTGTTTCACCCAGAGTGGAAATAGTGACGTATCTTCCTTGGAGGTCTCGCTTCATTTTTTTACCTCAACTTAAAATAAGACAAGGCTTTATTTTATTTTTGTACAATATCCTAAAATAAGCAAGAGAAGATTCGCCAAATCTTTGCTCAGGAAGCTGGTTCCCCAGCGTCATGCTGCTTGTGCCACCACCAAAGAGCCTTTTGGCTCAAAAGTTCCAGATCTCCACCAGCGGCCACATTTAAATAAGAACGAAACATACGAACTGCTTCCAGGCTGTGGGGATTATCCTCAAACATGGTAGTAAAAAGACTGGCGTCTTCAGTGATCATTTTGGTGGCTGCTTCCATACGCCGGGCAAAGGACGGCGTAAAAAACTGTTCCAGCCCGGTTTGCGCAGGCGATGCACAGAGGTAGGCCACAGTGGTCACAAAATTAAGTCCCTGAATATAGGCCATGGCCTGATCATGTTCTTGGGCTGTGGTCATAAACGGTGTAAATTTCAAATCACGAAAACATGCAGCTACTTGGCTCGCGGCTAGCTCGTCGCGGCCAGGAGTTATGGCGATGCGTAGTTCCTCGGCATTGGTCTGTGGTCCAAAAAGGGGGTGGGTACCCACCACAGGAGTTGTGGTGGCTTCAAGCATAATGTTGAGTGGTCCGATTTTAACGGAACAAATATCAGCCAGGATGGTCTGCGGACTTAGGTGTGGAGCAACAAGATTGACCACAGATTTCATGGCAGGAATGGGCACGCACAAAAGCACCAAAGCAGCCTGGGGTACGGCTTGGGCCAAGGTATGCATATTCAGGGGATGATCCAGTTGTGTCACTGGATTGCCGTGCCCAATAAAGGCAGATACAAAACGCTGCCCCATCTGACCTTGTGCACCAATGACCACCACAGGTGAATTATGATCAAGGTTCATAATGCTCGCCTCTCTTGTTGGCCTGGTAAATTTTTGCCCAATATTCCCAGAACTTGGGGAAAGATTTGGCCACACAACCTGGGTTATCAAGGCTGACCGTGAATCCACCCAGCTCCAGAAGGGCCAGGCTCATGGCCATGCGGTGATCAGCATAGGTGTTTAGAAACACGGATTCAGGTCTAAGGCTCTGACCCTGGATGACCATGCCATCAGGGCGGGCTTGAATACTCACGCCAGCTTTGGTCAGCTCGGCCACAGGTGCAGCAATACGGTTACATTCCTTGAGGCTGAGATGACTGGCTCCGGTGATGACCGTTTCACCTTGGGCAAAGGCAGCCAGAACAGCCACAGTGGGCACAAGATCCGGGCAAGTATTCATATCTACATGTATGCCGTGCAGCACGGACGGATAGACAGTTACCTGATCATTTTCCCACAAAATCTTGGCACCCATTTGCGTCAAAATATCAAGTATGGCCCGGTCCCCCTGGGCTGAAACAGGATTTAGGCCCGTGATCTGTATCGGTACCTGGCCTACAGCTCCAGCAGCCAGAAAGTAGGAAGCATTGGACCAGTCCCCTTCCACGCGCATGGTCTGGGGTTGGTAGGTACCGGGCTGAACAACAAGGCGAAGATCAGCTGGCGTGAAACTTGCCGCCTGAGCATGGCCACAAGACTGCCATTTTGTGTCTATCCGACATTCCATGCTTACCGGCACGTTGAAACGGGCCATGGTCTCCAGGGTCAGGGCCACATAGGGCCAGGAGGCAATGCTGCTCCCCTCAAGGTAAATGGTGGTGGGCGCAGCAGCCAAAGGTGCAGCCAGGAGCAGGGCCGAGAGATATTGGCTGCTTTGTTCCAAATTGATGGATACTTGGCCACCCAGAAGACCGGTACTGTGCACAACAACAGGGGGACAACCGGGTTTTTCTTCAAATTTGATCTTGATCCCTTGTTGTTCCAGGGCCTGGGTCAAGGGATGTACCGGGCGATCATGCAAACGGCCTTCACCAAAAATGCGGTAGGAGCCGGGAAAAGCCGGAGCAATGCCCAGCATCAGCCGGCAGGTCGTGCCCGATTCCCCCACATTCATGGTCATGGGCCTGGAATCCTTGGGTGGTCCTGAAACAATGCCTTGAACTACAAGCTGGTCACCATGGGCTGTGATCCGGGCTCCCAGTTGTTCCAGGCATTGGGTGGTGCGGGTCAAATCCTGGCTATCCAAAATCCCTTCCAATACAGACTGACCCTGAGCCAGGGCCGCACACATAAGGGCCCGGTGTGACAAGGATTTGGAAGACGGGGCAGCAATGGTCAGGGGAGCGGTCATGGATTTTCCTTAAAGTTTGTACCGCCAAAAAGCTGGGGGCCAGTGGGATAGCTGCCCAAAATGCGCATGGTATGACACAACTCACTTAAATTGCGCATGGTTGTTTCATAATGATCCTGGGACAGGTCACTTTCTACATCCATAAAAAATACGTATTTCCATTTTTCACCTTTAAGGGGCCTGGATTCCAGTTTGGTCAAATTCAGGCCCTGGGCAGCCAAAAGATTTAAAATAGCAGCCAGGGCACCGGGCTTGTCCGGGGTGGTAAAAAGAAGTGACGTCTTGTCCCGGCCACTAGCCGTGGTGGGCGTAGGCCCAATAATGAAAAAGCGGGTCCAGTTATCGGGCAAGTCCTGAATGTCCAAAGCCACTGCTTTTAATATATACCGTTCAAGCAAACGGGGATGGCCAATGGCCGCCGTACCAGGACCTTCCTGTTCAGTTCGTCTTGCTGCGGCACTAGTACTATCCACAGGGATTATGGTGGCTTGGGGCAAGTTGGTCCTTAGCCAGCCTGCACACTGGTCCAGGGCCTGGGGATGAGAATAGACCGTATGCACCTGGGCCAGGTCTGTGCTTACAGAAAGCAGGGCATGGCTGATGCGGCTATAGAGTTCCGCGTGGATATAAAC
>JAAYGN010000105.1 GCA_012727715.1 Desulfovibrionales bacterium
CCAAAGGATAGCGCGTGTGCACCTGGATTGGACCAAGGGCAAAATACCCGCGACGCAATGTTGGAATGGGCAACATGACCTGGTGTTGCTCCTCCTGGCCCCACTGGATTTGTACCGATCTTTTGGCCTGACTGAGCACCAAAGCATGGCGCTGGCCTTTGCCATTATGCAAGGTCAGGGTCAAAGGAGCATTTTGCCCACAGAAAACAGGGTCAAGATGACCATGAAGAATAACCACACCAGCCAAGTTGGCATAGGCGTGGATGGCAGAAAGTATGGCCAGGCTTCCCAAAAGAAAAGTAAGCAGAAAAGCCAGGTTATTGGTGTAGTTGATGGCTGCCACCAGCATGGCCAGTAGAAAAAGACAAAAAACCAGCCCAGCCTTGGTGGGCAAGATAAAAATACGCCGACGAGTCAGGGTCACGGGCAGGCCAGCCTTATGACGGGCCGCCCAATACTGTTGCATAAATTTGACAAACAAAGTCATGCCAATGTTAGGGAAATACTGATTAAACTGAAACAAGTCATTGCGACCGCGAGGAATCGAAGCGGGAAGCAATCCAGAATCATTGAATTATCAGTAGGTTATAGATTAGCGCAGCGCCACGTCCTGCTTCCCGCCACACTTTGTTCGCGGTCGCAGTCCTCGCAATGACAGAATTAATCAGCATTTCCTTAGGGAATGGGCACCGTCCGTATGATGGTCAGCATATCCATCTCCCGTCCATCCATGGACCGCAAGCGGTGCCCGGCCAGGCTGGGAAAAACAGCCTGCACATCTTCAGGCAAGGTAAAATCTCGACCATCCAAAAAGGCCCAGGCTTTGGCCGCACGCACCAAAGCCTGCCCAGCCCGGGGTGAAAGGCCATGCTCAAATCGACTCCCAGTGCGGGTCCAATCCAATAATGCACGCACAGAATGCAGCAAAGCTTTACTGGTGCCCACCTCATCCACCTGTTGTTGGAGTTGTCGCACTGCCTGGGCATGCAAAACAGCTGAGGGCATCACTGGTTGCCCCATGAAAGACTCCCGTCCCAAAAGTTCCAGTTCTGCCTCCAAATCCGGGTAGCCCAAGCTGATGCGCAATAAAAAGCGATCCAATTGCGACTCGGGCAAAGGATGGGTTCCCGCCTGATCCACAGCATTTTGAGTGGCCAAGACAAAAAAGGGGTCAGGCAAGGGGCGGGTTTCATTGTCCAAGCTGACTTGGCGTTCTTCCATGATTTCCAGCAAAGCACTTTGGGTCCGTGGAGTACCCCGATTGATTTCATCAGCCAACAGCACATGGGTAAAGGCAGGTCCGGGATGAAAGACAAAGGAAGCGGAAAGGGTGTCAAAAACCGAGACACCCAGTACATCTCCTGGTAAAAGATCGTTGGTAAACTGGACCCGCTTGAAATCCAGACCCAGAACCGTGGCCAGGGACTTGGCCAAAGTGGTTTTACCAATGCCTGGAATATCCTCAATAAGCAGATGCCCCCGGGCTAAAAGGCAGGTCAAGGCCAAACGAATCTGATCAGGTTTCCCCAAAATCACCTGGTTGAGCTGACCAAAAACCTTTTCCAAATCCTTGGACACCAACTAATCTCCCAACAGGTGATTCATGGAATAGAGCTGGCCAGGGCCTTGCTCGGCCAACCAACGTGCGGCCCGCAATGCTCCACCAGCAAAATTTTCACGGGAATGGGCCTGATGAGTCACTGCAATGCGTTCCCCTGGACCAAAAAAATACACTGTATGCTCACCCACCACATCGCCGCCACGCAGAGCATGGACTCCCAGCTCTTGGTCTGCCCTGGCACCGACCATGCCTTGGCGTCCATAATTGGCCACCGCGTCCAGATCCCACCCTCGGGACTGAGCCAATACTTGCGCCAATTTCACCGCAGTACCACTGGGGGCATCTTTTTTATGGTGATGATGAATTTCAGTAATTTCCAGATCATAGGCTGCACCCAGAATACGTTCCAATTGAGGTAAAATGCGCACCAGAGCATTAACGCCAATGGACATATTGGGCGACCAAAAAATGGGAATGGACGTGGCCAACTCACTCAATTCTTCCAGCTGCCCGGCAGTCAGGCCCGTGGTACCAATGACCACTGGATTGCCAGTCTTTTGGGCTTTACGAGCTGTGGCCAGACTCACTTCTGGAGCAGTAAAATCAATCACCACTGCCCCGGGAAACTTGCCTAAAAGATCGTCCACATCATGGGCCACAGGGCACCCCAAAACATCCAAACCCTGGCTGTACTCCTTTCTTTCCACTACCCCGCACAGGGTAAACTGGTCAGATTCCAGGGCCAAGCGGGCCAATGTCGATCCCATTCTGCCTTTGGCACCCATAATAATCACGGCAACCGTACTCATGCTTGTTCCTCCCATTCCTCTGCACCAATAAGGCGCAGGTATGCTTGTTCTGTTAAAATGGTGGTGCCCATTTGTTGAGCCTTGTTGGTCTTGCTGGCTCCAACTTTTTCCCCACAAACCAGGTAATCAGTCTTGGCATTGACTGCACTTTGGACCAAAGCCCCTTTGGTCCGGGCCTGTTCTTCCATTTCTTCCCGGGACTTGTGCATCTTGCCCGTAAAAACCACATGTTTGCCAACCAAAGGACTGCTCGCCTCCTGGGGCAGCTCTTGGGCTGTGGCAATAATGGAAAAGCCCAAATCCAAAAGAAATTTCAAAGTTGGGCTCAAACGCTGCAAGCCCTGCACAATGGACCGGGAAGTAATGGTTCCAAA
This sequence comes from Desulfovibrionales bacterium, assembly GCA_012727715.1. Lineage (GTDB taxonomy): Bacteria > Desulfobacterota > Desulfovibrionia > Desulfovibrionales > Desulfomicrobiaceae > Desulfomicrobium. The sequence goes on from JAAYGN010000105.1 coordinate 2,745, forward strand.
ACCACGGATAGCTTCAATTTGGCCTTGAGTCAGGTTGGGCAATTCTGGCAATGAAAAATGCTGGACCAATTTGCGACTGTCCCCCAGCCCCAAGTTTTCAATGCCCAGGGCAGCTAAAAAACGCCAATCTTCCACTGGTCGGGTCCGGCTTAGAGCCAGGGACTCGGCTAAGTTTGCCGATTGTACCGGCCCAAAATCCAAGCGCGCAAAATCTTCTTCCTCCAAAGCATAGACTTTCTCCAAACTGTCATAGCCAGCCTGCACCAAACGCTCAATGGTTTTACGGCCAAACCAGTCCACAGTACCCAAAGTTTTAAACCAATGCTCAATACTTTGGACCAGTTGATCTGGACAGCGTTCATTGGGACAAAGCAAAAAATCATTGTCTTGTTCCAAAGCTGTGCCACAAGATGGGCAAGTTACCGGCAAAATGGGCGTGGCCGTAATGAGCACTGCTTCGACCTTGGGAATGACTTCACCACTGCGAATAATTTCGATTTCCGCCCCAGGACCCAAGGCATTCTTTTTCAAAAAACCAGCATTATGGGCTGAAACTCGACCAATGGTCGCCCCGGACACATTGGTGGGCTCCACCAAAAGGACTGGCGTAACCTTGCCCGTGCGCCCGACCTGCCAAAGCACATCCACAACCTGGGTTATGGCTGTTTCTCCCTTGCGTTTGACAGCAATCTGCCAGCGATAATGGTGGTTGGTAGCGCCCATGGTCTGGCGCACTGCTTCATTGACAACTTCCACCACCATGCCATCCATAGGATAATCTACTTGGACTTCAAGATCCAAGGTAATGGCATCAATATGGCTCAACAACTGCGAGCCTGTCCCTTCCCAATACGGGAGCGTACTATAGGGGACAAAATGAACCATGCCCAGGTCCAAGGCCCGACGGGCATGGTCATTGACCGTGTCCGAGGCCACAATGCCGACTACCAAATTGCGCGGATGCTCAAAAAATTGGGAAAGATGTTCTTGAAAATAGCTCTGCACCATGACCATTTCTCCCACCCCCAGGCCCCGCCCGCCCTGGACAATCATACCCTTGGCCAAAACTGGGGTGACATCAAAACCAGCCAGGCCATTGCCCCGGGTAGCCAAAACAAGGCCATCATCGCGTCCAGCCAGGCCATCTAATTTGGGTGTAACCCGAAACAAAATATCCTGGATCCCGATTTCTGCACCTTCTTTGGCCACGCGGTCCACAAAGCGTTGCAGGTCATCTGCTGTGTAGGCTTTATCTGTGGACAGCATGGGCACAGGATGGCGCACTTCCCGCTTGTCAAAAAATGCTTCAGGCTCCCCCCGGTGAAGAAAAGGATGACCCGGACTGATGCTGCGCAGCCGTTCCAGCAGCAGATCATATTGGGCGTCACTCATAGCTGGTCGGCCCTGACGATAGAGCTCGTTGAGCTCCTCAAGACGTTGGGCCAATTGCTGAGCTTCTGTGGGTATGGGTTGTGGTTGATTCATGGCAGTACCTTACTTGCGACCAGCCTGAGAGCTAGGCAAGGCATATTTGTCTTCCAAGGCCCTGATCTGGTCTCGAATTTTGGCGGCTATTTCAAAATCCAGGCCCTGAGCGGCCTTACGCATTTCCCGTTGTAATTTGGCCACAGCCTGAGGGGCCTTTTTGGGTCCGGGATCGTAGTCAGCCAGGCTTTCTGCGGCCTGGGCTGATCCCGTCACTTCCTGGTGCAAATCATAGAGAACATTGTCAGTTTTCTTACGGATGGACTGAGGAATGATGCCATGGTCCTGATTAAATTGGCCTTGTAACTCCCGGCGCCGCGCGGTTTCCTGCATGGCGGCCTGCATGGAGCGAGTGATGTTGTCCGCATAGAGCAAGACCTTGCCCTGAACATGACGCGCGGCCCGGCCAAAGGTCTGAATCAGGGAACGCGTGGAGCGCAAAAATCCTTCCTTGTCCGCGTCCAAAATAGCTACCAAAGAAACTTCCGGAATATCAAGACCTTCGCGCAAAAGATTAATGCCCACCAG
>JAAYGN010000010.1 GCA_012727715.1 Desulfovibrionales bacterium
CAGTCTTTCCAAGGTTGCGGTATCTCATGGTAATTTAAATGTCGTTGTTTCTGAGCAGGCCCAGGTATCTCAGCCAGGTCCCTTTGGTGGAGGACAGACAGTGGTTACTCCGGCAACCCAGCTTGGGGTGCGAGAAGAACAACGTCGCCTGCTGCTCATGGATGGCGCCTCTATTCAGGAATTGGTGGATGGCCTCAATGCCATTGGAGCCACACCACGAGATTTAATATCCATTCTGCGCACCATGAAGTCTGCTGGTGCATTGCATGCAGACCTTGAAGTCCTGTAAATTAGGCCCGGAGGAGTTATGAATGAGATTATGAACCAGGACGATCTTTCTCAGAGTGCAACCACTGATTTGCAAAATCGTTTGCGCAGTCTGCGTTCCGGGCTACAGAGCGATAAGCAACCGGAGCAGGTTAAGCTCAAAAAAGCATGCGAGGATTTTGAGGCTATATTTATTGGGCAGCTTTGGAAGCAAATGCGAGCTTCCGTACCCAAAGACGGCATGCTGCATTCTAAGGAAGAAGAGCAATACTTATCCATGTTTGATCAGGAATTATCTTTAAAGATGGCTCGTGGTGGAGGTATTGGTTTATCAGACATGCTTTATGCATCTTTATCTGAACGTCTGGCTATGGCCAGCAAAAATACAGATACATCCAGGCCATTGTTACCCCTTAAACAAGCACAAAAATCACACGAATTAGTCAATCAGATGACACCACAGACCAGTACTGTGGAGGCACTGGCAGCGAAGCAACAAATAGATATGTTGGCTCAAAGTATTGAGCGAACCTTGGGTGGACAAGAGCCAAAAGAACCCCTTGCAGTTGCGCAGTCAGGCCGCATTGACCTGGATGAAGCCATGCGCAGCGTACTTCTGGATGAAAATGAGAGTATGTGATGGGTGTTTTAAGAGCTTTTTTCTCCATTATGTGTTCTTGGTCGTTAATTTGCAGTTTTATTTTTAAGGAGCATTGATTGGGCAGATATTGCCGGTCTTCCCTTAAAAAAATTGTGAGCAAACAAGGATGAGAGCCATGCGTGATATTCTTTATAACAGCCTGAAACGACAATCCAAGGGAACAGAACTGCTGACTTTTATGCTTGAGGAAGAATATTCCCTGTTGCGGGGTGGGCAGCCTGATGCAGTCGCTGGTCTGGAAATAAGTATCCAAGAATTGGTCAGGCAATTGGTGCGAGAACGTGAGTTTTTGCAAAAAATTTTGGCTCAAGCTGGCTATCCATCCTTGGCCGAATATTTGGCTACGCAATCCGAAGATGAACAAGAGTGTTTTATTACCCTGCGTGACTATCTCGTTGATCAGGAGCAGGCCAGTGCCAGACAATCAACAGTTAATGCGGATTTGGCGATGGCTTTGTGGGAGCAAAGTGGTCAGTTGTTGTCCACTTTTTCAAGTCGTATCGCCCCCAAAGAACGCAATACCTATACGGCCAAGGGCACGTGGCATGATCGAAGTACTACTGCGTCCCTGGTTAGTGGGAGACTTTAATGCCTGGCATCACCTCACTTTTTAATATTGGGAAAAAATCCCTTTTTGCCAATCAAGCAGCCATTGAGGTGGTGGGCAATAATATTTCCAATGTTAATACACCCGGTTATAGTCGCCAGGCTGTACGCTTTGAAGATGGGCTGTATCTCAACTACTCGCCTGGTCAATTGGGCACTGGCGTTAATGCTGTTGAAGTCATTCGTTATTTTGATGAATTTATTGAAGGTCAGTATAATTCCAAGGCTTCAGAACGTGAACGATGGAATGCTTTGTATGAAAACCTGCAACATATTGAAATGATTTTTAATGAAGCCAATGCCAGTGGAATTAGCTCAGCTTTGGATGCCTTTTGGAGTGCCTGGCAGGTGGTGGCCAGTCGGCCTGACGATACCAGTGCGCGTACCGCTTTGTTGGAAGAGGCCTCAGCTTTAGAGCGAGCCTTGAAACTTGCAGACACTGACTTGCGCAAGATGCAAGACCAGATGGACCGGGTCATTGGCAATGAAGTCAAGGAAATTAACCAATTATTGAAAGATATTGCAGAGATTAATACCAAGATCAATATTACTGAGGAGACGGGAAAGAACAATGCCAATGGTCTGCGTGATCAGCGGGCATCTTTGGTCCGTGAGCTGGCCGAAAAAATGGATATTACCTATATAGATAATGGATTGGGTAATGTGACTATTTTGACCACAGCCGGGCACACCTTGGTTGATGGGGGCATTGCCTTTCGTTTGGCTTTTGAAGGAGCACAAGTCATTGCTGATGTCAAAGCATCTGCTCCAGGGGAATACTTTGAAGGTGAGCTGCGCTTTGAGGGTGGGGCCAAAAATGAATATCTGGTTGAAATTGTTGATGGAGGTGACTTGGGAGTTGCCACATTCAGGGTTTCTACAGATGACGGCAGGACTTGGACCAATGGGTACACAGCCGAAGGGCAGGATAACCCGATAGTTCTTGACGATGGTTTGGTGATTTATTTTGATCCTGATCCCAACGGACATCTTTTGGTGGCCGGCGATTCTTTTTATATTTATCCCAAAGACACCTTGTTCTGGTATGAGACCTCCACATCCAAGATCAACATTACCCCCCAAATTTTACCCAATGGACAAGACAATGACCGCCGTCTCATAGGTGGTTCTTTGGCTGGATATTTTCAATTTCGCGATGATAGCATTGGTGGCTATTTGGAACGCCTGGATGCTTTTAGCAAAAGTCTGGCCTGGGAAGTCAACCGCATGCATTCTCAGGGGGCGGGACTGTCCAGATTTGAAGAAACCATTGGTACTTATCGGGCAAACAATACTACCGCATCCTTGCACTCTGCGGGGCTTCTTTTTGCAAAGGAACTGGTGCAGGGCAGCGTACAACTTCATCTGTATGACGCAACCACTGGGCAATTGGCACGAACGTTATCAGTAAATATCAACCCAGCAAGTGATACTTTAGAGGATGTGCAGGCGGCCTTGGATGGCCTTGAGGGCCTGTCGGCAACAATTCTGGATGGTAAACTTCAGCTTAAAGCTGACGAGGGTTATGATTTTGCCTTTGGTACAGACACCACCGGTCTTTGGGCAGCATTGGGCATCAATACGTTTTTTGAAGGAGATTCATCTGGGGCATTGGCCATCAATATGACTGTGCGATCCAATACCAATTATTTAAATACCGGGCATGTCAATGGTGCTGGGGAAATGAATGAGGGCGATAATACTACAGCCACGGCCATTGCCAGTTTGCAGTACAGATCTGTGGCAATCTTTACTCTTTCTGATGGTACCACCACCCAAAGTCTGGGGGACTATTACTCCACTTTGGTGGCCAGGGTTGGTTCCCAAACACAAAACGCCAAGTTCAATAGTGAACACAAGACAGCCCTGGCAGCAGATCTTTTGGCCCGACAGGATGCTGTTAGCGGTGTTAATCTGGATGAAGAAATGACCAATTTAATCAAGTTCCAGCATGCCTATACTGCGGCAGCCAAGTTGATCACTACAGCAGAATCCATGTTGCAGGTTCTTTTGGGTATGAAGAATTAGGAGATGGGTTATGCGTGTTGCATTTCGTAGTCAGTACAGTAATTTTTTATACAATTTACAAATTACTCAGTCCCGTCTGATGGAATTGAACATGCAGGCTTCCAGCCAGAAGCGCATCAACAAGCCATCGGATGATCCTGTGGGTACAGCAAGGGTCTTGAACTATCGCAGTTCCCTTGCGGCCATAAATCAGTACCAGAAAAATATTGATACATCCATGGGCTGGCTTAATCTGGCCGATGAAACCCTGATGCAAACCAGTACCATTTTAACCAGGCTTAAAGGGCTGGCGGAACAAGGTGCCACAGGTACCCTTACAGCCTCGGATCGGGAAGCCACTGCCTTTGAGGCTCGTAATCTTTTGGGGCAGCTGATTAACCTCTCCAATACCAGGTATGAAGGCAATTCCATTTTTGGTGGGCACAAGTTTGATGCCAGTGCTTATGAAGAAGGTCTGATGGTTTATGATCAAGATGGCCAAAGTGTGTCAAAGGACGGTCAGCCCATTGCCTTGAGCATCACTGGAGCATCAAGTCGAAGTATATTGGTGCAGTTTATAGGCACGGGAACGGCAACAGTTGGCACAGATGTCATTGCTTACCAATATTCTGATGATGGTGGAAAGTCCTGGAAAGAGGGGACTATTGCGGCTGGTGAGCGCAGGCTGGATTTGGGCGGTGTGGAAGTCATGCTTCGGGCTGACTACGAGGTAGAGTTGTCACCGGAAGAAAATAACAAGACCTCAGAGGGCTCCTGGCTGACGGTGGCTCCAACAGCTATCTATAAAGGGGATCATGAAACCCAATCTGCCGTAACTTTTGATACAGAAAGCCCAGGATTTACTGTAGTACCCTTGGGTGGTTTTATTCAAGACGTAGAGGTAAGCATCCCGGCTAATGTCACTTTTGGTAATGGAACTTCCTTTGATGCGACTCTTACATTTGGGGGTGTAAGCTATGATGTGACAGTGTCTAATACGTCTAGCTCTCCGATTATTGAGACCATATACGGGGGGATTCAAATTTTAGGTGGAACAGACCCTGTTTCGGCAGAAACTACCTTTACCGTGCATGCCAAACAGACTGCGGTGTACAATTTGGGCTCTGACCTGGACGTAAACGCCAGGGCTCAGGGTGTTTTTACCAAAGATGTGGTGGTGCGAGTGGACACGGACACGACCATCGGTGGCGGTACTTTTGAGTATTCCTATAGCATTGATGGTGGAGTCACTTGGTCCGAAGGACATAAGGCCAGTAATGCTCAGGACCAAGCTGAATTATTGGTGCCAGGCGGTAAGCTGGTTCTTTCTGCACGGGGCACCAGTGCGGAGCTCATTTCAGGCAATCAGTTTGTCATTCATCCCCATACTGCAGCCCATAACATAGAAATTACCACCAATGAGTATATTCAGGTCAACAATATAGGGTCCAATATTTTTGGTGGCTATTATGAGCATGGGCAGATGCCCATATTTTCATCTAGTTCCGAGGGGAAAAATATCTTTGTGACTGTGGGCAAACTTGTGGCTGCCCTGGAGAACAATGATCAGCAGGCTTGTGGCCAGGCTTTGGAAAATCTTGAAGAGGCCCATGAACACTTGACTGTCCAATTGGCCTCTGTGGGGGGGCGAGAAAATCGGCTTACTGTGGCTAATGCCGTATTAACAGGATTAAAGCTCAATGAAACCGAGCGTATGAGTAATGTGGAGGATGTTGATTTGGCGACACTTATGACTGATCTAACCAATCAGCAATGGGCCTATGAGGCAGTACTTAAATCTTCCTCCATGATCATGCGCATGAGTTTACTCAATTATTTGTAGGATGCATTTATGTTGATTCTTTCGCGACGACCCGGAGAGAGTATGCATCTTGGTGATGATATTAAAATCACTATTTTGCAGGTCAAAGGGCAACAGGTAAAAATTGGTTTTGATGTTCCAGAACATATGCCGATCTATCGCGAAGAGCTGTATCTCAAGGTACAAGATGAAAATAAACTGGCTTTGGAACTCGATAACACTGATATTATGGTGGCGACAGCTTTATGGACAAGCAAAGAAAAACAATAGCTTCACGTATTGGCAACCTGGTTGTCGCGTTGGACACAACGATTCGTTTCCCCAGGGGACTTATTGGCTTTGAAAACCTGCGCGAATTTGTGTTGGTGGAGCTTAAGGCTGGTTCACCCTTTCGGTTTTTACAGAGTATGGAAAACCCGGCCATGGGTTTGATGGTGGCTGATCCATTTTCCTTTTTATCCGCCTATAATGTACGCTTGGCCATGGCGGAGGAGCGTATTTTACAGGTCAAAAGTGTTCGGGATTTGGTGATCCTGGTTACAGTAACAGTACCCAAGGGAAATCCTGAAGAAACCATTTTGAATTTGACTGGTCCTGTTTGTATCAATGTGCACAAACGACTAGGTTTGCAGTCTCCGCAAGTAGGTTTGAATATGCCCTCTCGCGTTTTTTTAAAAGACTTGGATATACTGCAGAAAAAATCTGCCAATTTATAGGCAAATTTTTTCATCAGTACAAATATGGAACATGACCATGCCGTCTGTTGACACTTGCCTTGTCACTTTGCACACGGCCCAGGGCTGTAGATTTCAGCTAACCATGGGAGACCTGTAATGAGTTTACCATGACAAGCAACAACCCTACCCCATAGTTTAGCATTTCTCTAGGACACCTTGCTTCCATTGAGCACTGATGCACTGGGAGTGAGTAATTGTAATCCTCCCTCCTGCTTTACCGCTAAAATCATACCCTGAGAAACAAGGCCACGTAATTTGCGAGGTTTGAGATTGGCTACGACAATGACTTGGCGGTTAACGAGGTTTTCTGGGGACCAAAATTCAGCAATACCAGCCACAACTTGCCGCAGTGTGTCCTCACCAGTATCAACTTTAAGGACTAATAAGCGGTCTGCCTGAGGATGGGGCTCGACGGAAATAACAGTGCCCACACGTAAGTCAATTTTGGTAAAGTCTTCAAAGTCTATGCATTCCGGGCAGGCCATATCTGGTTGGCTTGGGGCCGGTGGTTTGGGAGCAGTTTTGGGTTTAGAAGGTGTTTTGGGTTTGTCTTCGGGTTTTTCCAGCTCCTGACGTGGAAAAAGGTTGGATTGGTTGGCCACAATGGTTCCTGGCACAAGTCCATACCATGAAGCCATTTCTGTCTCCAGGTCCACATTTTCCAAAATAAATTTTGTGCCCAATTGCTCATGCATGACCTCACTGACTGTGGGCATGATGGGCCATAAATGGACGGCAACTTTGCGCAAGCCCTCAAGAACAATATAAATGACCGTACCAAGGCGGATAAGGTCTTGGTTTTTATAGAGGGTCCAGGGTGCGGTGGAGTCAATATATTTGTTCAGATGTCGGATAAGATCCCATAATGATTTAAGAGCACGGGAAAATTGGAAGTTGCCAAATTGGGTTTGAAAATTGTCCATGGATGTTTGCCCAATTTCCAATACTTCTCGGTCCTGTTCTAAAATTTCTCCACATTCAGGCACCTGACCAGCGAAGTATTTATGGGTCATGGCCAGGGTGCGTGAAAAAAGATTGCCAAGGTCATTGGCCAAATCTGCATTAAAACGACCCACCAAGGCTTCTTCACTAAAGGAAGAGTCTTGGCCAAAACTCATCTCAGAGAGTAAAAAATAGCGAAAAGCACTTAAGCCATATTTTTGGGCCATATCCAAAGGTGCGATGACATTACCCAGACTTTTGGACATCTTGGTTTCATTGACCGTCCAATATCCATGGACCCTTAGGCCTTTATAGAGTGGAATACCTGCGGCCATGAGCATGGTTGGCCAAAAAATGGCGTGGGGTTTTAAAATATCTTTGGCCACCAAATGGTGGGCTCCAGGCCAGTAACGAAGATATTTTTCTCCGTTTGGATAGTCCAGGGCAGAAATATAATTGATAAGGGCATCAAACCAAACATAAGTCACAAAGTCTTTGTCAAAGGGCAGTTCAATGCCCCAGGTTAAGCGACTTTTAGGTCTTGAAATGCACAGATCACCAAGATCTTCCTTGAGCATGGACAAAACTTCATTGCGATATCGCTCGGGCTGAATAAATTCCGGATGCTCTTCAATGTGACGACGCAAGGGCTCCAGATATTTGCTCATGCGAAAAAAATAGTTTTTTTCCTGGATATAGGTTGGTGCAGTCAGATGATCCGGGCACTTGCCATCCACCAGCTCCTTGTCGGTGTAAAATCGCTCACAACCAAAGCAATAGTGTCCACCATATTCAGCAAAATAGATATCATCTTTGTCAAAGACCTCTTGCAAAACATGCTGGACACATTTTTTGTGGGCTTCATCTGTGGTGCGGATAAACGAGTCGTTGGATATTTCCAGGCTTGGCCATAAGTCTTTAAAGAGTTGACTGATGGCATCAACGTAATTTTGCGGGTTTTGCCCGGCAGCTTCTGCAGCCTGCACAATTTTATCGCCGTGTTCGTCAGTGCCCGTTAAAAAGTATGTGGCATCTCCTTTAAGGCGATGGAAACGACTAATACTGTCAGCCACAATGGTAGTATAGCCATGACCCAGGTGAGGCCGGGCATTAACATAGTAAATGGGTGTAGAAATAAAAAAAGGTTTCATTTTGGCGTTCCGTGTTTTTGGGAGGGAGTAGCTTTGGGGGTACGATTTTTACGTGACACAGCGTTTTTACGACGTTTTTCTCGATGTGAGGGTTGTCGAAGTTCTGATGGCAAATCAGTTGCACGATCGGATTTTGCTTCGTTCGTTTGCGATTGTTTTGGGGAGTGCACAGGTTTTTTTTCTTGTGGCTCTAGATCAGATTTCTGTTCTGGATGCTTGTGGGGCGGCTTATGGTGACGCTTTTGTGTATGCTGGTTCCGTTGTCCGTATTTTTTATCATACTTATTTTGGCCTGGAAGATCAGAGTCTTGCAAGGCTTTTAATTCAGCCGGAATATCCTCCATGCTGCTCTCTTCATGGATGACCACGCGAGGTTGTTGATCAGGTACAAGCATAGCATGCCACTGGTCTAAGGAAAAATCTTGCTCATCACCTACTTCATTTAAGACAGTGACAGATTCCCGAAACATATTGGTTCGCAGGGTTTTCATAGGTCCTTGGGCAGTCATGTAGCGACGGCCAATCTTGGGTGCCCGGTTTTGAAAGTCCAAGTAGCTGTCCTTTTCATAGGCCAGACAACAGAGCAGGCGTCCACAGGCTCCGGATATTTTGGCTGGATTGAGAAACAGATTTTGGTCTTTGGCCATTTTAATGGTCACAGTCTCAAAACGTCGTAAATACCGACGACAACAACAAACCTGTCCACAATTACCCAAAGCACCAATCATTTGAGTTTCGTGGCGCACACCTATTTGTCGTAATTCAATGCGGGTCCGATAGGTCCGGACCAGTTCCTTGACCAGTTCTCGAAAATCTACCCGTCCAGGAGCTGTAAAGTAAAAAATCATTTTGCTTTTATCAAAGTAGATTTCTACTTCCACTAACTTCATATCCAAACTAAGGCGATCAACGCATTCCTGACAAAAAGCCATGGCTTCTTGCGCCAAGACGTGATTTTCTTGACCAATGTCCATGTCTTCCTGATTGGCAGGCCGATAAATGGGTTTAATGGCTTCTGGATCAAGGCCAGGAGGGATCGTGTCACGCAAGGTAACAATTTGACCAAAGCCAATGCCTTCCTCGGTTTTGACCAACACCATGTCATTGACAGAGAGTACAAAGGGAGAGGCCAAAAAATAATAAATTTGGCCCAGACGTTTAAAAGAAACTCCTACATATTGCGCCATATATATCCTAAACAAGTTTTGCTTGGTGTGCATCCAAAACCATGTACACAAAATAGTTAGTGTTGAGGTGAGTTTTGCTTTGAACTAAAAAAATACTAGCCAGAGAAGTATCGTCTGACAAGCAGGAGAATATCTGGCTGACAACCAAACTTAAGTATCAGCATAGAAATATTTGAGGCTTGCCAAAGCATATGACTGAACTTATGGTGAGTTATCTATCATGGCAGGATTGTGTATGAATATTCATCCCATGGATATATACTCTACTGATGACTTGAGTTTAGGCCAAGAGCCGGGTTTTTCCAGGCAGGCCATGAATGCTCAGGTCTCCACCCAAACTATTGGAGTGCAGCTGGGCAAGCTCGGCATCAGCTTGAGTGCACAAAGTGTTTCTGTTGCCAATGAACCTGCCCCTGTCATTCTACAGGATTTTGCTCGAGAAATAGAACTCCAGTTTCTGATTCAGCATGTTACGCCATTTCAGCCCAAAGGCACTTATGCTTATAACGCAACCATGCAGCGTTTGGGAGCATCAGCCTATGCCCTGGAGCAGGGGCGCAGTCGCTCTGTTGCGCCCATGATCAGCACCCACGTCTAGAAATTCGTTGTATTTATATTTTTTTAAGGGGCTAGCGAGCCCCTGTTTTTTTATTGCTGTAAATATGCTTCCAGTTTGGCTAGTGCCCGTTCAATCCCCGCTGGATCTGATCCGCCAGCCTGAGCCAGGTCCGGACGTCCGCCGCCGCCACCTTTAATTTCAATACATATTTCCTTAATCAGGGCCGGGGCTGTATAGCGGTCATGGAGGTCTTTGCTCACCGAGACGAGGAGCATGGCCTTGTGCTCAATGTTTGCCGCCAAAGCAATAATGCCGCTGGAAATTTTGGAACGCAAATCATCCATAAGGTTGCGCAAGGCATTGATATCCGGAGAATCAACTTTACAGGTCAACACCTGTAGGCCGTTGATGTTTTTTACTCCTGTGGCCAGATCTTTGCCGCTGGCAGACATCATTTTGGTCTGTATAGCAGACAATTCTTTGCTTAAAGTCCTGTTTTGTTCTTGGAGAGCACGTACTTTTTTACCTACTTCACCAGGGATGGCTTTGAGCAGCTGTGCTGTTTCGCGGATTTCCTCCCGATTGCTTTGCCAATAATGCAGTGCATCCCAACCGGTTAAGGCTTCAATGCGGCGCACACCAGCAGCAATCCCTCCTTCGGAGACAATAGCAAAAGATCCGGCCTGACCAGTAGCCGACAGGTGGGTACCCCCGCACAACTCCACAGATTCTCCAGGCATTTCTATGACCCGCACCTGAGCATCATATTTTTCACCAAAAAGGGCGACAGCCTGTTTATCCTGAATGGCCTGATCGTAGTCCATAACCTGAGCTATAACCGGGGCATTGGCCAAAATGGCTCTATTGACCTCATCTTCGACCTGGCGCAGTTCTTCAGGAGCAAGACCGGAAATATGAGTAAAGTCAAAACGTAATCTGGACGGACCAACCAATGATCCAGCCTGCTTAACATGACTACCCAAAATACGTCGTAAGGCAGCGTGCAAAAGGTGGGTGGCGGTGTGGTTGCGAGCCGTGGCCATGCGTTCTCCCTCTTCCACCAAAAGTGTTACTTCCTGATCAGCCAGGATTTCTCCACTGGAAATTTCTATTTTATGCACAATCAAATTGGGAGCAGGCTTTAGGGTGTCCAGAATTTGTGCTGTGCCCGTAGGAGCTTGGACCCGACCTGTGTCGCCCATTTGTCCACCAGATTCACCATAAAAAGGTGTTTTCAGGGTGACCATAAATCCGGTGCCAGCATCAAGACTAGTCACACTTTGTCCCTGATCATCAAGAAGGGCGAGAATGCGACTGGTGGTCTGCATACAATCATAGCCGACAAATTCCGATTCAAGGCCCTGGCTTAAAAGATTGGCAAACTCATTGGCCAGTCCCTTGTCACCAGATCCGGCCCAGGCTTCTTTGGATTTCTTTTTTTGCACAGCCATGCATTGCTGAAACCCGGCTTCATCTACGATAAAATTTTGTTTTTGGGCAATATCATTCACGATATCCAAAGGAAATCCATACGTATCATAGAGTTTGAAGGCTGTGGTTCCGGAGATGCTTTTTTGACCTTGCGCTTCAAGGCTGGTCATTTCACTTTCCAAAATTTGCAGGCCTTTATCCAGGGTTTCTCCAAAGCGTTCTTCTTCCTGACGAACGACCCGGAGCATAAACTCCCGACTGGCTGTAAGTTCGGGAAAAGCGTGTCCCATTTCACGGACAACCTGGTCGGCAGTGGAATAGAGAAAGGGTTGGTTAAAACCCAACAATTTACCAAAGCGGTAGGCACGGCGAATTAAGCGACGGAGCACATACCCTCGCCCTTCATTGGATGGGAGCATGCCGTCAGCCAGTAAAAAGGCTATGGCTCGGCTATGGTCGGCAATAACGCGTAGGGCTGTGTCTGTATCGTAATTGTCGCCATAAGATACCCCGGCTTTTTGGGCCATGGCTTGGATGAGACCTTGAAATAGGTCTGTATCAAAATTGGATCGTTTGCCCTGGCACACGGCAGTGATGCGCTCAAGACCCATGCCTGTATCAATACTTGGTTTGGGCAAGGGGGTCATGGTGCCGTCTTGGGCACGATTAAATTGCATAAAGACCAAGTTCCATATTTCCAGGAAACGGTCGCAATCACAGCGTCCAATGCCGCAATCCGGACCACAAGACATGTCCGCGCCCTGGTCCACATAGATTTCAGAACAAGGGCCGCAGGGGCCAGTGTCACCCATGGCCCAGAAGTTGTCGGCTTCATCCAGGCGGTAGATACGATTTGCAGGTACTCCGGCTATTTTTTGCCACAGGTCTCCTGCTTCGTCATCTTCTCGAAAAATAGAGATATAGAGACGGTCCTTGTCCAGACCCAATTCCTGAGTGATAAAGTTCCAGGCCAGCTCAATGGCTTTTTCTTTAAAATAATCCCCAAAGGAAAAATTTCCGAGCATTTCAAAAAAGGTATGATGCCGGGCAGTACGGCCAACATTTTCAAGATCATTGTGCTTGCCACCAACACGTAAGCACTTTTGAGACGTTGCTGCGCGCAGGTAATCACGTCGTTCTTGCCCTTGAAATATTTTCTTGAATTGCACCATGCCCGCGTTGGTAAAAAGCAGGGTCGGGTCATCTTGAGGCACCAGGGATGAGCTGGGCTCAATGCTATGACCATGGGCCTGGAAGTATTGCAGAAATTGAGTGCGAATTTCAGCAGCGCTGATCACAAAATACCTCTCTTTTGATCAAAAAAAGTAACATGGTTGGGGGCAAAATCAGGTTTATGACTCAGTGGGTGTCTCTACATCCTGGTTTGGATTGAGCATACCCAAGTGTTCCAGTAAGGCTTGTTCAATTTGGGTGCGCAGGTCGTCATTATCTTGTAAAAATGCACGCACATTTTCCTTGCCCTGGCCCAGGCGTTCAGCTCCATAAGAATACCAGGACCCACTTTTGTCCACAATGCCTTGATCTACACCTATATCCAACAATTCTCCTGCCCGAGAAATGCCGGTTCCAAAAAGGACATCGTATTCAGCCTCGCGAAAGGGCGGAGCCATCTTGTTTTTGACCACCTTGACCCGAACACGATTACCATAGGACTCTTCTTTATCTTTGAGAGTCTGAATTCGACGCAGGTCCAGGCGAACAGAAGCATAGAATTTTAGGGCATTGCCGCCTGTGGTGGTTTCTGGACTACCATATCCGGTCATACCGATTTTCATGCGTAATTGGTTGATAAAAATGATCGCGGTACGTGATCTGTGAATAGTACCCGTGAGTTTGCGCATGGCATGGGACATGAGGCGCGCCTGACCGCCTACTTGTGTTTCACCCATGCTGCCTTCCAGCTCAGCTTGGGGAATAAGGGCGGCCACAGAGTCCACCACGACCACATCCACTGCTCCGGAGCGCACCAGCATATCCGCGATTTCAAGGGCTTGCTCGCCATAATCGGGCTGGGAAATGAGAAGCTCGTCGGTTTTAACACCCAGTCTGCGGGCGTAATTGACATCCAGGGCGTGTTCTGCATCAATAAAAGCAGCTACACCTCCCTGTTTTTGGGCTTCAGCAATAATATGCAGGGCCTGAGTCGTTTTACCCGAGGATTCCGGGCCATAAATTTCTGTTACCCGGCCACGAGGGATACCACCTACCCCAAGGGCCAGGTCCAGCCCAATAGATCCAGTGGGAATAACTGGAACTACCTGATGACTATCGTCTGATAAGCGCATGACCGAGCCCTGACCATAGCGGCGCTCAATGGTAGCCAGGGCAGTTTCCAATGCCTCACGGCGGGCGTCTTCAGGAGATGTATTTTTTGCTTTGGCCATGGGGTTACTCCATAAGGGTTGGGGTTGGATAACAAACAAAGATATTACCAAAAGCAGCCACAAATGACAATTTGTTTAGTTCTGTCTGATTATCAATTTGGGAACCTCCCAGATTTAGGTGGAGGAGGATACCTGGGGAAGGTATGAATTTTGCTAATTTCTGTGGTGGCGGAAGAAATTTCTCTTTAAAAGCACGAAGGTTGGGGGAATTTCAGTGGAATATACAAAGGAGCAGATATGAGTGTATATGGTGTTGGTATTGCAGATTTTTCTGCTGTAGACAGAGCATGGGACACGAGCACAAACTCAAACACTAAAAAAACGACAAACTCCAGGAGTAGTTCAGGAGATACGGTCGAGATTTCCCAGGAAGCCAGGGAGATTTTACGTGAAAAATTAGGTAAATACTCTAGAGTTCTGGGCTCGTCTGATACAGGTGTACGTACTGATCAGAGTACCACTGATAACTCTGAAGATTCTTCTGGCTTGGCTGTTGGGGAAAAAACTTCCGGTACTGGGGGTGCATCTGCACGTGGCGGGTCTAGTTCTTCTGATGTTGTTGAAAATTTAAAAAAACAGATAGAGGCTCTGAAAAGTCAGTTGACCAGTCTTGCCAGCCAGGCAAAAAATGGGGCTGATTCAACAGTGCTTAGCAAGATAAACGCCCTTGAAGCACAAATTGCAGCCCTTGAGGCACAAATTGCCGAAGCTGAACAAGCGTAATTGCTCGTGTTTTCTGAGTGGGGATTGTGGCCTATGTTTTTTAAGGCATTTTTTGCCTTTGTTCAGTAGTACCTGCGTGTTTGTTTTCCTTGCCTCTAAGGCCAGCCTTGGTTAGTAGCAGCCTCCATGAATTATGATGCTTTAGCCCTTTTTTCTGGTGGACTGGACAGTATTTTGGCTGCCAAGTTAATGCAAAGCTTGGGGCACAAAGTCCTGGGCCTTCATTTTATCAGTCCTTTTTTTGGTCAGCAAGA
>JAAYGN010000011.1 GCA_012727715.1 Desulfovibrionales bacterium
ATAAGGCCAGAGTGGTGGATTGTTCAGCAAAGGATGGAGAATTGCAGAAAAGGACGGAAGACTGGTGCTGATTTTTTGCCTGCATGAGTCACAATATCCAGTCACAGAATTTGCTCCAGATAAAGGAGAGCCTGCTGCATGAAAAATATAGACCAAGCCACAGCAAACAGACTCAGTAACCAGGCGATTATTTTTCCAGTGAAAAAACAATTCTCCCAGGGTTAAGGGCCGCTGCCGTCCAACCCAGGCACTTTCAATACCCATTCCATGAAAAACAAGGTTTCGAAAGCGTTCCTGAGCCATAATCAAATCAGCTTGAGCGTATAAGGCGTTAAAATGCTGGATCAAAAGTCTTTGATCTTTGAAGAGAGCGTCTTGATGCGCGTTGATAATTTCTTCAATTTTTTGAGGGTCCAGGTCCAGGAGCTGCACCAGCTTTTGCAGATAGGCGTCATGAATTTTACTGGTAACAAAAAATTCCTGCAAGGCACTCATGACTTTGTTGAAGTTTTGAAACCCAAAATCCCTGGCCAGGGGCTTAAGAGTATCATAGCCAGCCAGACGAGCACTGCTGGCAATGTAGTCAATGAGATTGATGTTGGTGGTAATGTTTGACGGATGGGCTACTGGATCATCAGCATAGAACTTCAAGGCAAGGTGAGACATTTTCTTCTCCTCTTTAGCAGTTAAAGATGGCCCACAGACTTGTGGTGGTGCGCCCTGCAATTCGGCCAAATCAGCGCACAAGGAAAAGATTAGTTTATTGGTGAAAAAAAGCAAGCAAGGCAAGTAAACTGAAACTAAATTGAATCAGCCACTGTGCGTTGTACCCATCCCTTAAATTTTGAGCAGTTATCAGAAGAGCTTTCTAAACAAAGTACATCTTGCATACAAATGACAGAATAAAACAAGGGGCTGTCCTAGATAAGCAAAATATTCTAGGATGCTTCCATGAGGAAAAGTCGTTTAAGCTCATACAAACAAAATAGGCTCATCGAACTATTTGTGGCTGGCGCAACTGCCCGCACTGCTTCAGCGTTAGTCAGGGTTAACAAAACGACAGCCAGTTATTATTTCCTTCGTTTGAGGCAATTAATCTATGACAACAGCGAACATTTAGAAATGTTTTCTGGTGAAGTAGAAGCAGATGAGTCTTACTTTGGCGGAACTCGCAAGGGTAAAAGAGGACGAGGCGCAGCAGGCAAAATTCCCGTATTTGGCTTACTGAAACGCAATGGCAAGGTCTACACAGTGATAATTTCAAATGCCAAAAGTGAAACATTGTTGCCTCTTATACGGGAAAAAGTATGCCCCGACAGTATTGTCTACACAGACTCATTTCGTGGTTACAATGCTCTAGATGTAAGCGAATTCAAGCATTATCGCATCAACCACAGTGAATTATTTGCGGACAAATTTAATCACATTAATGGTATAGAAAACTTTTGGAACCAAGCGAAACGCCATCTTCGTAAGTTTAACGGTGTCCCCAAAGAGCATTTTCATCTCTTTTTAAAGGAATGTGAATGGCGATTTAATCACAGTAACCCAAAAGAACAATTATTAATGTTAAAACAGCTAGTTAAAGATAAAACAAACTAGTTATCTAGGACAGCCCCAAAAGTTATTGAATCATTCAGCTTGCGCAAGAAATCCAAATACCTGCTTGAATGCGCCAAAAGAGTCGTGGAAATTGCTATCGAGCAAGACGAACAAACGGCAATCAACTGGCTAAAGGATAAGGCTAAGGATGCCTGCTGACTATAATAAGGAGTGGATGCAAAAATCCGCGATAAATTATTTGAGGTAGTCGCGATTTGATCTGACCCTTGCCCTTGAAAAGAAAAAAGAACGGCGTTTTACTTGAGTAGTCTGTTAATTATATCTCGATATTTTTTTTCAATAACATGCCGTTTTTTCTTAAAGGAGTTGGTCAGCTCATCGCCCAGGGTGAATTCCTTGTTCAAGAAATGGATATTTTGCAGTTTTTCATAGGGCTTAAAGCCTTTTTTAGGATGCAGGAGCTTATTCATCTCAGCTCGCAGGCGATCCAAGAGCTGTTTATCTTTTAAGGCATCTTCGGTTTCTCCCAACACCTGATTGTATTTTTCCTGCACGAATTCCTTCAATTTTTCCAGATCCGGCACAATAAGGGCTCCCAGGCCCTTTTTATCCTGACCAACCAAGACAGCGTCCTGGACAAAAGGAAACATGGACAAGGTGGCTTCAATATTGGTGGGATCGATATTTTCCCCACTGGCCAGGACAATGATTTCCTTGCTGCGGCCAGTGATGATCAGCTCTCCTGTGAGAGTCAGCCGCCCCAAATCACCAGTGCGTAAAAAACCATCAGCCGTAAAGGCCTGGGCATTGGCTTCTTCATTTTTATAATATCCTTTGGTCACCTGGGCACCACGGACCTGAATTTCTCCTTCAATGCCTCGGGGGAGTTCCTGATCCAATTCATTGGCAATACGTAAGTCCGTTTCACCTACAGCTGGGCCAATGGTGCTAAAAATGTCACAATTAAGACCCCGACCAGCAATGCCTGGTGAGCATTCGGTCATACCGTAGGCATTGATAATGCGGATACCAATGGCATCAATCCATTCATCCAGATATGGAGGCAGGCTACCGCCGCCACTAATGGCGGCCTTAAGGCGTCCGCCAAATTTTTCTTGAACAGCCTTAAATTTTTTTTGAGCCAGAGCGTACAAAGGATAAAGGACCAGACAAACAAAAAAGGCCGGAATTTTTTGAGCCATGCGTGTGCAGGCAGATTTATGCTCAAAAACTGGCAATTGATTGCGTATCAGCCGGGCATTGTGGCGAAAGGTAACCGAGACCTTGACCAGGAAGTTAAAAATTTTGGCTTTTCTGGGATTTTGTTTTTTTAGCGCACTATTGATTTTGGAGTACAGGGCTTCCCAAATACGTGGTACGGTAGCCACCAAAGTGGGTTTGTAGGTTTCCAGATCACTGGCAAAGGTACGAATGGAAGAATAAACAAGGGAGCTGCCTTTGGCGATACTGATGTATTCTGCGGTGCGTTCAAAAATATGCCAGGTCGGGAGGATGGATACCCATAAGTCATCAGGCCCCAGGAGGATTAAAGGTGGCAATGTCCGCACATTATGCATGATATTACCATGGGTGAGCATGACCCCTTTGGGAGTTCCTGTGGTGCCTGAGGTGTAAATGATGGTCAGCAGATCATCAGCAGTGAGCTCATTGGACAGGCCATGGAACCATTCAATATCCCGGGGTTCAATAGTTCGTTTTTCCAAGAGTTCTGCATAGGTAAAGGTCTTGTCAAACCAGGAGTGTTTTTCTGCTCCGCCAATAATGAACACAGCCTTGGGCTTGAGCTTTTTGATCAGGGCTTCGTGGTCATGGTAGATGTTTTCTGTCTCAAGAATAAAAAATTTACTTTCAGAATGATTGACAATGTATTCAAACTCTGTGCCCGGGGTATCGCAGCCTCTGGGCACGCTGACTGCTCCCAGGGCTTGCAGAGCCATATCCGTTACTATCCAGGCATAACGATTGTCTGAAAGAAGAAAAACTTTGTCACCGCGTTTTACTTTGTGGGCCTTGAAAGCTTTGGTCAGAAGTAAGACATCCTCAAAGAATTTATCATAGGTGACCCGCATTTCATCTTCCCCAATGTGGTAGATAAAGGCCTGGTGGTCTTTAAAGCTGGCGCAGCTCTTAAGGAAAGTATGGAACATGGTGGGTTCAAAATCCATTGCGGTACTCCTGAAAAATCCAACAATAAATAGTCAACTACCAATGAAAACAATCAAACCTGGATTAAGCAATGAGGGCAGGGCCAGGTGCTTTTTTCAAGATTTCTTTCTGGACAAGGCCATGGATTCTCCCTAGTAATTTGACTTTTACAGCCAATAGCCAGCGTCCAAATCCATGTCACTTATCAGCGCCCACAGTCTTTTTCTTTCTTTTTCTGGTCCTTTGCTTCTGGATGATGTCAGCCTGCAAATTCATGCCGGAGAACGTATTTGTTTACTCGGTCGTAACGGTGAGGGCAAGTCCACCTTTATGCGAGTTTTGGCCAGAGAGATTCGGGCTGATAGCGGTGAATTACAGATGGCCAAGGGCTTGTCTGTGGCCATATTGCCGCAGGAAGTACCCAGGGACTTGCAAGGCCGTGTTTATGATGTGGTTGCCGCTGGGGCAGGAGAGGTTGGAGCATTCCTTTCTGTGGATTTTTATGAGCATCTATCTGGTCACGATCAGGCTTTGTGGGCTGTCCATAACAAGATTGAAACCATTTTGACCCATCTAACCTTGGACCCAGAGGCGTTGTTTGAGCAGCTTTCTGGCGGCTCACAGCGTAAAGCCCTCTTGGCCCGAGCCCTGGTTAGTCAGGCCGATGTGCTTTTTTTGGATGAACCCACCAATCATCTTGATATCCAAACCATTCAGTGGCTGGAGGAATTTCTCCTGAAAGAGGTAAAAACTCTTTTCTTTGTGACCCATGATCGCATGTTTTTACGCCATGTAGCCAACCGTATTCTGGAATTGGATCGAGGACAGTTGGTGGACTGGGCCTGTGACTACGACACCTTTCTCCAACGCAAGGATGAAGTGTTGGCAGCTGAAGAGGCCGCCTGGCGGCGTTTTGATCAAAAGCTCAAAGAAGAGGAAATCTGGATTCGTCAAGGCATCAAGGCTCGCCGGACTCGCAATGAAGGCCGGGTACGGGCGTTACAGGCCATGCGTCAGGAACGCAGGCAACGTCGGGAACGAGTGGGTAATGTATCGGCAGAGGTACAGTCAGGACAGACGAGTGGACGTTTGGTTTTAGAGGTTAAAGATATTTCCTATGCCTGGAATGACACTCCCATTATCACGCATTTTTCTACCAATATCATGCGTGGAGACAAGGTGGGCATTGTTGGCCCCAATGGGGTGGGCAAAACCACTTTGGTGCATCTTCTTTTGGGTGATCTTGTTCCTGTGAGTGGGGAAGTGCGCCTTGGTACCAATGTGGAAGTTGCCTATTTTGATCAGATGCGTTCAGCCCTGGACCCTGATTCCACTGCTCGTGATTTGGTGGGGCATGGTGCAGATTTTTTAGATATTGGAGATCGCCGTCGCCATGTGTTGGGCTATCTCAAGGATTTTTTGTTTACACCCGAGCGGGCACAAATTCCTGTTCATCTGCTTTCAGGTGGCGAGCGCAACCGTTTACTTTTGGCTCGACTCTTTGCTCGATCCTGTAATGTTTTGGTATTAGATGAACCGACCAATGATCTGGATCAGGAAACTTTGGAGCTTCTTGAGGAATTGGTTGGTGAATTTTCCGGCACAGTCTTGGTCGTCAGTCATGATCGTGAGTTTTTAAATAATACCGTTACCTCGTGCCTGGTTTTTGAAGGTCAGGGGCAGGTTGTGGAATATGCTGGAGGGTATGATGACTGGCTGGCCCAGCGTCCTGCACCAAAAGAAATTACGTCCAGCCTACCTAAAAAAGTTCGTCCACCCAAGGCTAAAGCCAAAAAAATGACCTTTAATGAAGTCCGAGAGCTTGAAGCCTTGCCCGGGCAGATTGAGGCAGTGGAAAAGGAATTGGCTACTGTACATGAGTGCCTGAATAATCCTGATTTTTATACCAGGGATCATACGTTGGTGGCAGCTGAGGCTGCTCGCCTGGAAGCTCTGGAGAGCCAATTGGATACTTTGCTTATGCGCTGGACTGATTTGGAGGAGTTACGCATCCACTATGAGTCATAGGTGAGGCTGGATGAGGTGAGATGACGGAGGAGAAATGCACGTTAATTTTGGTGAACTTCGAGATTTTGTGTGTCGTCAATGTGGCTTATATAGTATGATTGATGTTATTGGCATGGAATGCGAGTATGATCATGAGACCGGGATGCTCTATGATGTCATTGATGATTCCGATGGTCGGCATACTGGAGATCAGGTCATTTGTGATTGTGGCTGTGCATATTTTGATATGAAAGTACAGGGACGAGGTGAACAATGATTGCTATGCAGCAGATTACTGCTCCTTCTACCATGCAGGACCAAGCTTTGCTGTGGCGCAGTCAGGGGTTGAAGGTAGGATTGGTCCCGACCATGGGCTATTGGCATGAAGGGCATTTGTCTCTGGTGCGTTGGGCCAGAGAACATTGTGACCGCCTGGTGGTCTCTATTTTTGTTAATCCTACACAATTTGCTCCTGGTGAGGATTTGCAGGGCTATCCCTCAGACATAAAGAGGGATGCGCGGCTGGCTCAAGAATGTGGAGTAGATGTTCTTTTTTGTCCTGTACCTGAAGCCATGTATGCTGCCCATCATGCCACTTGGGTAGAAGTTCCGACCTTGGCCAAATATTTGTGTGGAGGTTCCCGTCCTACACATTTTCGTGGGGTAGCCACAGTGGTCAGCAAGCTTTTTCAGCTTACCCAGCCGTCCTTTGCTGTTTTTGGAGAAAAGGATTGGCAACAGCTGGCCATCATTAAAACCATGACTCGCGATTTAAATATGCCCGTGCGCATCGAAGGCCGGCCCATTGTGCGCGAGGCTGATGGCCTGGCCATGAGTTCCCGTAATGTGTATTTAGCACCAAAAGAGCGTGAGATGGCTCCCAAGATATTTCAGGGGTTACAGCTGGGGGCTGATTTGGTACATTCGGGCATGCGTCAGGTATCTTCAGTGCAAAAACAAATTCTTGATTTTTATGCCCAGCAAATTCCCATGGGGCAATTGGATTATTTGGAGTTTGTGGACCCTGATCTCATTTCTCCTGTGGACCAGATTGTAGACTCGGTTCTCATTGCTGTGGCCATGCGTTTGGGCAAGGCTCGCCTGATTGATAATATATATCTCCCCCTGGAGTCATAAATGGGTTTGCGTACTTTTTTACAGGCAAAGTTACACCGGGCGACCATTACCGGTACTGAGGTGGACTATGAAGGTTCTGTGGCCATTTGTCCGCATTTAATTGAGGCAGCTGGATTGTATGTTCATGAGCGGGTGGACATCTATAATGTTGATAATGGTGAACGATTTTCCACCTATGTAATTTTTGGTAAGCTTGGTGAAATTTGCCTGAATGGAGCAGCTGCGCACAAGGGAAGTCCCGGCCAGCGGGTAATTATTGCCTCCTATACCCAGCTTGCTCCTGAAGAAATAGCCCAACACAAGCCCACGGTGGTCTTGGTGGGAGAAGATAACCAGATCAAAGACAGGAGAACATCATGAAAAGTCTGACCGATTTTCAGGCGTTGAAAGCAGCGGGTGAAAAAATCGTCATGATGACCGCCTATGATTATCCTTCAGCTCGTTTGAGTCAGGAAGCAGGAGTGGACATTATTTTGGTGGGGGATTCTTTGGGCATGGTTGTATTGGGCTATGATTCTACTGTGCCCGTGACCATGGCGGACATGATTCACCATAGTCGCGCAGCCCGGCGTGGAGCCCCGGAGACTTTTCTCTTAACCGATATGCCTTTTTTGACCTATCAAATTTCCACTGCCCAAGCCTTGGAAAATGCCGCCCAGCTCGTACAAGATGGAGGCTGTGAAGGGGTTAAGGTCGAAGGTGGAGTAGAAATCGCAGAACAGGTGTATGCCTTGGTTCGAGCAGGTATTCCTGTTTGTGGTCATGTGGGCTTAACCCCGCAATCGGCTACGGCCCTGGGCGGGTACAAGGTTCAGGGACGAAACGCTGAAACAGCTAAAAAGTTGTTGGATGATGCTTTGGCTTTGGAAGAAGCTGGGGCTTTTATGTTGGTTTTGGAATGTATTCCGGCACCCTTGGCCAAGTTGGTGAGCGAGCGTCTGTCCATTCCCACCATTGGCATTGGTGCTGGTAACCACTGCGATGGACAGGTGTTGGTTTTTCATGATGCTGTGGGGCTTTTTGATCGTTTTACACCCAAATTTGTTAAGCGTTTTGCAACCTTGGGTGCCCAAGGACATGAGGGGCTGGCCAGGTACTGCCAAGAGGTACGTTCCGGAGCTTTTCCTGCTGCAGAACATAGTTTCACCATGGATGAAGAGGAGCTTAAACATTTGTACGGAGTGAGGGATTTACAGGCGTAAGGGCCGAGGCATTTTCTTTCAGATACGCTTTTTGAATGTCAGCAAATTTCGGAGTGTCTATGTCCGGGCATAATCGTCGGCAATGGCAGCGGTATGCGCAAGAAGTTCACATTCTATGGACCAGATCCCTGCAAGAAGGTGACAGGGTTGGGATTATGGTCAATTTTAGCCGGGGTGGTCTGTGCCTTGTTCATGCGGAGCCTTTGGAGAAGGGGCAACGTATTCTTTTGCGTTTGCCCCAGACCATGGCAGGTTTAAGCAAGGATGTTTGGGCCCAAGTGGCGTGGTGTGTGCCCATGGCCAATGAAAAATATGCCCTGGGCCTTAAATATGAAAATCCTTTGCTTTGGACGAGATATCGCTAGGAAAAAGCTGATCCATTCTGTCATTATTGCTTCACTGTTCACAATGACTTGTTTTGGTTTTATCAGCGTTTTTTAGCCGTGCCAGGATGCAGCATATTGATTTTTAACTGTTTTGCGGGATATGTAAGTTTTTTATGGCTAAAGCACTGACGCTAAGAATGAAGACTCCCAAAAGTATAAAGCACAGGGATAATCCAATGCGTTCACCAGCCCAGGCCATGCTAAAGGGCAACAGACCGGCTCCCAATACTGATGAACAGGTAATGGTCAGGGATACAGACAAGTCGCTGGTGTTTTGAGGGCAAACAAGGGACAAGACTGCAAAGCCCACAGGAAAGAAACAAACCACAAATACAGGCTGTAATCCAAGCATGGCTATGGTCCACCACAAGGGGCCAATGCCTGCCAGACTGGTAGTTATGGCCGTGCCAGCTAAACAGAGGTATAAGGTTTGACGATAGCCAATGCGGTCAATGACCCAGCCTGTGGCTGGTAGGCAGAAAAGAGCCAGGAGTCGTGAGCAGCCCAGAATGATATTGGCATCTTCTCTGCTGACTCCTCTTTCTGAGGTTAAAAAAGCAGGCACCAGATTGTAAACACCGATCTCAATACCCACTGCCAGTACAAAAAGTGTGGCCATAATCCAAAAGGCTGGTTTGGAAATAATGGCGCGGATATTGCCTAACATTGGGGGTACGCCTGGACGTTTTGTTGTTGGGCCAAAGTGGTAATACACACCGGCCAGCCCCAAGCAACAAAGAGCAATGACACGAAAAAGTAATGAGTAGCCGATGGTTGATAGAAAAAGTTCTACGATAAATGGTGCCAAAATAAAGGATAAATTGGGGCCCAATTCATGAACAGCAAAGGCTCGTCCCCAATAAGCAGAGCTTAGGGTTTCGGTGATGGTGACTACTCCAGAGGGCATGTACAGTCCCGCTCCAACTCCAATACAAATCACCCAGGCCAGAAGTGCGGGAAAGGAATGAGTCCAAGAAAGCCCGAGCAGGGCCAGGCCAATGAGGGATACCGATAAAACAATGGTATTTTTGTGTCCCAGGTATTGGGAGACAAATCCAGTACATAAAACAGATACGCTATAGCCAGAAAAGAGAAATACATAGATTTTTGCACTGTTGGCTAACCCTTGACCCATGGTCTGGCTAATGGGCAGAAGCAGGGGACCAAAAATTGTTCGGGCCAGAAAGTTGGCAAAAAATATGGTGGTGAGCAGAATCAGAGCCGGAAGAGCCGGGGTAAAACCTGCGGGCAAGGTATTAGGTGTAGAGGGCATTAATTAATAACCTTATAAAGTTACAGGGATAATTGACCTGTTACTCTGATTTTGTTCAGATGTAGGACGTTTGTGGTGGACTATAGCCTGGGTCAACTGCACAGGCACTGCTGTTATTTGGAGCCATGAGGCTAAAAAAGATATTTTTTATGAGCATTTTTTAAAATAATCAATATCAGATCGGGAGGTTGCATGTTGCGACTCATGTTTGCTGTTCTTTTTGTTGCCAGTAGTGCCTGGAGTGTTTTAGCCGCAGATCTCACAGGTAAAATTCAAGAGCGGTATGACACCTTAGATTCTTTTCGGGCATTTTTTCTGCAAAAATTAACCAATGCTTCGAGCAAGGAAGTCCAGGAAAGATTAGGCAGTATTGCCTTTGCCAAACCACATTTTATTCGTTGGGAAACCACCAGTCCTGAACCGGAGATTCTTATTATTGGCCAGGATATGGTGTGGGATTATTTTCCAGAAGAAGAAACAGCCTATCGCTATTCTGTGACAGAGGTGCTTGATTCCAAAACCATGATACGTTTTTTGTCTGGAGAAGCCAATCTTAAGGAGGATTTCATTATTGAGGATCTGGGCCTGGATAATGCTTTGATTCATCTGAAGTTGATGCCCAAGGAACCTGAACCCTCATTGGTGGAGGGGGAAATTTGGGTGCACCCTGAACAGTATATGATTGAACGTATCAAGCTCCTGGATTTCTTTGGTAATGAAAATGATCTGGAGTTAACGGGTATTGAGCAAAACGTAGCCATGAGGAGTGATGAATTTTCTTTCACTCCACCCCAAGGTATTGATATTTTAGAAGGTCCGCTAGAACAATAGATCAGAGCCTCAGCCACTT
Source organism: Desulfovibrionales bacterium (assembly GCA_012727715.1). Taxonomy (GTDB): domain Bacteria; phylum Desulfobacterota; class Desulfovibrionia; order Desulfovibrionales; family Desulfomicrobiaceae; genus Desulfomicrobium. The sequence continues at coordinate 10,585 of JAAYGN010000011.1, forward strand.
TTTTTTTGGAAAAGGACATTGAGCATAACGCTTAGAGTACCCGTTGGACATTGGTATTCTAAGCGTTTTCTTTTCCCCTGATCAGGCTGTCATTGACAACGAGAGCCTATTTGTCATAGCCGCTTGTCGATAGATAAGAATGAGGTTGTTGTCCAAGCGAGATGCTACGAGTCAGTAATAAAGGATTTTGAGCAATATTATTAAACGCAGATATTTCGATGGCGGGTAAGGATACACTTCCAAACTGTGTTTACAATATAATATTTCTTGGCTCTTTGTGGATCTTCATATCCCTTACTCCCGCCTTAGGTTGTCCGTTATCTCTTTCAAGTATTTTTTTCGATCTGCTTTCAGTCCAACTTTTTTGGTGGTCTGGCATTTGTGCTAATGCATATTTTCATGGCCAATGCTGAAAGCCATATTGGAGATTTCTAGATATTGGGGCAATTTTTTGTACTGTTGGGCAAGTTGTACTTGCCTTTATTTTAGGTGCTATATGGCGATGTTAGGGATAAAATGGCTTGTGGTGGAGAGCCACATATCTTTCCCAAATTTTACGAGGTTTTCGGGATCGGCCTGAGAAGCCTCATGGCAAAGGGTGTCCTTTACAGGTGTATGGAATTTAACATTCAGGTAAGGAGTTTTTGATGAAAAGGCTTGTAGTCCTGTGCATGGTTTTGGCCATGGTCTGCGGTTTTGCGAGTATGTCCATTGCTGCTGATGACACTGTTCGTATTGGTGTGTTTTTACCTTTGACTGGCCAGAATGCTTTTGGTGGCCAGCTAGAATTGGAAGGTGTGCAGATGGCCCATAAGGAAATGGGCGAAATTTTGGGTAAAAAGGTTGAATTGTTTGTCGTGGATAACAAATCAGACAAGGTTGAATCCGCCAATGCTGTCAACCGACTGATAGAAAAGGAAAAAGTACATGCCATCATTGGTACCTATGGTTCCTCTTTGGCCATGGCTGGCGGTGAAGTAGCTGAAAAGGCCGGTATTCCCATGATGGGCACCAGTTGTACCAGCCCTTTGGTTACTCAGGGCAAAAAGTACATCTTTCGTGTCTGTTTTATTGATCCTTTTCAGGGTGCTGGGGCAGCCACTTATGCCTTCAAAGACTTGGACATGAAAAAAGCGGCCCTGCTCATTGACGTGGCCAATGATTATTCTGTGGGTCTGGCCAGCTTTTTTAAAAAGTCTTTTACCAAGCTGGGTGGTGAAGTTGTGGCAACCCTCAACTACCAGTCTGGTGATCAGGATTTTACAGCCCAATTACAGGAAATTATTTCCAAAGAACCTGATGTTATGTTTATTCCTTCCTACTTTGCTGAAGGTGCCATTATTATGAAGCAAGCCAAGGAATTGGGCGCCAATTTCAAGATCATGGGTGGTGATGCCATGGATAACCCCGAAATCACTACCATTGGCGGCGCTGCTGTGGAAGGTTTTATGCATACCACCTTTCCCTATGATCCATCCATGCCAGACATGAATCCTGTGGCAGCGAAGTTCACCGAAGAGTGGAGCAAGCTCCATCCTGAAAAGGACCCCAATGTGAACGCTGCTTTGGGCTATGATTCCTACATGATTATTATGGATGCCATTCAGCGTGCTCAGTCTGCCGAGCCCCAGGCCATCACTGATGCTTTGGCTGCCACCGAAGGTTTTGTCGGTGTAACTGGAACAACGACCATTAATGAGACCCATGATGCTGAAAAGCCTGTTGGTCTGGTTATGATCCAGGATGGCAAGAAAACCTACGTCAATAGCATTACTCCTGAACTCTAAGTTGAAAAAAGCCCTGTAGGGGTATTGGCGGCAGGAACCAAAGCCTGCCGCCTTCTTACATTAAGGAACTTGGTATGAATCTGGCCACTTTTATTCAGCATTTCTTAAACAGCCTGACCTTGGGCAGTTTGTATGCGCTTATCGCCATTGGCTACACCATGGTTTACGGAATTTTGCGCCTGATCAATTTCGCTCATAGTGAAATTTTCATGCTCGGAGCCTACCTGGTTTTTTGGGGCATTACTCTTTTTCATCTGCCCTGGCCTTTGGCCATAGTCGCATCTATTATTCTGGTTGCCGGAATGGGGATTATGGTGGATCGCATTGCCTATCGCCCTTTGCGTGACGCTCCCCGCATTTCTGCCCTGATCAGTGCCATTGGTGTTTCCTTTTTTCTGCAGAACGTGGCCATTGTTTTTTTTCAAGCTATCCCTCGCGAAGTCTATCGTCCTGAATGGTTGGAAAACCCGATCATTTTCCACGGAGTGCGTGTTTTGCCCTTGACCTTGTTTGTGCCGGTGCTGTCTTTATTGCTTATGCTCGGGTTGGTGTATGTTGTATATCATACCAAGGCTGGTCTGGGTATGCGCGCCATTAGCAAGGATATTGAAACAAGTTATCTTATGGGCGTATCCGTGAACCAGGTCATTGCTCTAACCTTTGGCATTGGTTCCGCTCTGGCTGCTGCCAGTGGTATCATGTGGGCACTGAGATATCCACAACTTCAGCCTATTATGGGGACTATTCCTGGATTTAAGGCCTTTATTGCTGCTGTCTTTGGGGGCATTGGCTCCATTCAAGGGGCGGTTATCGGTGGGCTGACTCTTGGTTTTATTGAGATTATGACCGTAGCTTTTTTTCCAGACCTGGCGGGTTATCGTGATGCCTTTGCCTTTATCCTGCTTATTGCCATTTTGTTGGTCAAACCCACAGGGCTGTTGGGTGTCAAGATGGAGGATAAGGTCTGATGAAAAATACAACCTGGTTAAACCTTCTTCTTATTCTTTGTCTGGGTTTGTTTTTATGGTGGGCTGATGGAACCTTGGATGGCTATAAAATCAGGGTCTTAAATCTTATTGCCATTAATATTATTTTAGCCTTGTCTTTGAATCTTATCTACGGATTTACAGGTATGTTTAGCCTGGGGCATGCTGGATTTATGGCCATTGGTGCTTATGTGTGCTCCATTTTGATTATGACCCCAGCCCAAAAGGAAACCCAGTTTATCCTTCAGGAAGCCTATTTTTGGGTGCAAAACTCCCATGCTCCCTTTATTGTGGCTGTGGTCTTGGGTGGACTTACGGCTGCTTTGTTTGGGGTTTTGATCGGTATCCCTTTGTTACGTTTAGGGGATGACTATTTGGGTATTGCCACCTTGGGATTTGCAGAAATTATTCGTATTGTTGCCAACAATATCCCCAGGGTAACCAATGGTGCTCTGGGCTTTAAGGGCATTCCAGATCATGCCAATCTCTGGTGGACCTATGGCTGGTGCGTCCTCACACTTTTTCTGATTGTTCGGATCTTAAATAGTAATACTGGCAATGTCTTTAAGGCCATTCGGGATGATGAAACCGCAGCCAAAGCCATGGGTATTAATATCTTCAAAATGAAGCTTTTATCCTTTAGCTTTGGTGCTTTTTGTGCGGGGGTCGGCGGAGCTTTACTGGCCAGTCTTGTTAACACCATAGATCCCAAAATGTTTATTTTTATCCAAACCTTTAATATCTTGATGATTGTGGTTACTGGCGGATTGGGTTCTGTGACCGGGTCTATTCTTGCGGGCATTGGCATTACAGTGATGTTGGAGTGGCTGCGCTTTGTGGAAAATCCCATAACCATAGGTTCTTGGACCATGGCCGGTATTCCCGGTATGCGCATGGTTGTTTTTTCTTTGCTCCTTATTCTTGTGATTCTTTTTCGCCGGGAAGGTATCATGGGTATGCGTGAAATTACCTGGGCGGGAATTGCCCGTTTTATGAAGCGAGGCAAGGCATGAGTATCATTTTGGAAACCACTGGATTAACCATGCGTTTTGGTGGCTTGGCTGCGGTTACAGATTTTTCAGCCAGCATTCCCAAGGGGAGCATTACCGGTCTCATCGGTCCTAATGGCGCAGGTAAAACCACATGCTTTAATATGATAACCGGTTTTTATCGTCCCACTCAAGGCCAAGTATTTTTTCAGGGGCAAGAACTGACGGGTAAATCTCCCCATTGTGTCTGTCGGGCGGGAATTGCGCGTACTTTTCAAAATATTCGTCTTTTTGGCCATGAAACAGCTCTGGAAAATGTTTTGATTGGTGCTTTTGTGCGTCAAAAAACAGGATGGATTCAGTCAGTGCTGATGACCCCAGCCTCGCGACGAGAAGAAAATCAACTGCGGGATCAGGCCATGGAGCTTTTGGATGTGGTGGGCTTAGCGAATATTGCCCAGGAAAAAGCCAAAAGCTTGCCTTATGGAGCCCAACGCCGTTTGGAAATAGCCAGGGCCTTGGCGACCCAACCCAGCTTTTTACTCCTGGATGAACCTGCTGCCGGTATGAATCCCCAAGAATCACTTGAGCTTATGGACTTTATTCGTACCATCCGCACCCGTTTTGACCTGACCATTCTTTTAATTGAGCACGATATGAAAGTGGTCATGGGCGTGTGTGAGCATATGTGGGTACTGGACTATGGACTGACTATTGCCGAGGGTTGCCCTGAAGCCATTCAGTCTAATCCCAAGGTTATTGAAGCTTATCTGGGTGAGGAGTACGTTCGCCATGCTTGAAGTTAGCGATTTGCATGTTTACTATGGGGGAATTCATGCCTTAAAGGGTATTTCCCTGGAAGCAGCCCGGGGCCAGATTGTGACCCTTATTGGGGCCAATGGTGCGGGTAAGAGTAGTACCTTGCGGGCTATTTCCGGGCTGATTAAAAATAAAAAGGGCACCATTACCTATAAAGGTCAGGATATCACTGCCATGGACCCGGTGGAGGTGGTGAAAAGTGGGATTGTCATGTCCCCTGAGGGGCGGAGGATTTTTCCTCATTTGTCTGTGGAGGAAAATTTGTATTTGGGTGCCTATAGTCGCTCGGACAAGGACGGTATTGAACGGGACAAGGAGTGGGTTTTTGATCTTTTCCCTCGCTTAAGGGAACGTAAAAATCAAAAAGGTGGAACCCTGTCTGGTGGTGAACAGCAAATGCTGGCTGTAGCTCGAGCACTTATGAGTGCTCCTGACGTCATTATGCTTGATGAGCCTTCTTTGGGATTGGCCCCTCTTTTGGTGAATGATGTCTTTAAGATCATTGGTTTGATCAATGAAGAACAGGGTAAAACCGTGGTGCTGGTGGAGCAAAATGCCTTTGCAGCCCTTAAAATTGCCCACTACGCCTATGTTTTGGAAACAGGCTCCATAGTACTCCAGGGTACGGGTGAGGAGCTTATTAATGATAAGCGCATCATTGAGGCATACCTGGGTGGCTAGAGCCAACCAAATGTCTTGTCAGGGATCTTTTTTACCTTTTTAATAACATGAGTGATGCTTTTTATTTGGGACTCATGGGCAAGGTTTTATTTTACTGCTGTGGGTTCGAGATGCTATAATAGAGAAATTGTTCTTGACGAAAAATTAAAAAATCTCTATATATTATCTCTTGTTGGACGGACAGGGCGGTTAGCTCAGCTGGGAGAGCATCGGCCTTACAAGCCGAGGGTCACAGGTTCGATCCCTGTACCGCCCACCATCACATTGCGGGGTCGTAGTTAAGTTGGTTATAACGCCGGCCTGTCACGCCGGAGGCCGAGGGTTCGAGTCCCTTCGGCCCCGCCATTTACAAATTAGGGGTTTCAGTTGGTAAGCTGAAGCCCCTTTTTTTATGGCTTTCTTTGGCCTTTTCGTCTGTAAAAATAATTTCTGTTGCTGACTCCACCTCAGGTAATTGCTCCACATCCTTAAGTTTTCGTTCCAGAGCTCGACTGCGTACTCCGGTTTGTTCGATAGTTTGGCTGGCGGTGTGAAGTTGTTGTTTTACTTTGTCCAAAGTGTCTCCAAATTTTTGAAATTCTGTTTTAACAGCCCGTAAGGTCCGCCACACTTCAGAGGCGCGTTCTTCAATGGCCAGGGTTTGAAAGCCCAGGCGCAGGCTATTTAAAATAGCCACTAAGGTCGTTGGCCCAGCCACAATGATTCGGTATTTTTGCTGGAGTTCTTCGATCAAGGCCGATTGACGTAAGATTTCTGCGTACAGCCCTTCTGTGGCCAAAAACATGATCGCAAAATCAGTGGTCTCGGGTGGATTTATGTATTTTTCATGAATGTCCCTGGCTGCTTCACGGATGGTTCGAGCCAGGGCATTTGATGCCGTCTGCACAGCCTGCATATCTGCTTTTTCAGCTGCGTCTTGTAAGCGAAGGTAATCTTCTTGGGGGAATTTGGAATCAATGGGTAGCCACACTTGGCTATGGGGCTGGTCTTTGGGCCCTGGCAAGCGTACTGCAAACTCCACTCGTTGTAGTGAACCTGGCCGAACACAGACATTTTTTTCATATTGTTTAGAGGTTAGCACCTGATCCAATAATGCTTCGAGCTGAATTTCCGCCCAAGTACCTCGAGCTTTCACATTATTGAGCACACGTTTTAGGTCACCTACTCCAGTGGCCAAGTTTTGCATTTCTCCCAAGCCCTGGTGTACGGCCTCCAGGCGTTGACTTACTAATTGAAAGGATTCACCAAGGCGTCGTTCTAAAGTCGCATGTAATTGTTCATCAACTACCTGGCGCATTTGCTCAAGTTTTTGTTCGTTACTGGCTTGGAGCTCTTTAACTCGGGCATCCAAGGTGGTGCGGATTTGTTCCAAGCTGGCCTGATGAGCGGTAGAGAAGTCTTGTAATTGAACAACCATCTTTTCTAATAATTTTTGATGGCTGCGGGCAATGAGAACCAGATTTTTTGACAGAGTCTGGGAGCTTGCTTTGAGGCCCAAGGCAACTTCTTCCCGTAAACTTCGGCCTGCTTCACGGGATTCTTCACGTCCGTCGCGGAGTTGTATTCGAATTTCCTGATGGATACGTAAGTATTCTGCCCGCAACAAAATGAAAAAAAAGATAGTCACTACCGTAGTGACCATGGCTACAGCCAAGATAATCCAAATTAAAATTTCAGTGGTCACTTTTTCTCCAAAGGAAAAATGTGCGGTTATTATTTGTTTAACAGCTGATTTTGGCAGAGGTCCGGGTGAGGAAGAGCTTTATGCTTTGCGCCTTATGTCATGCTGATTTTAATCATCAAAGGTAAATATATGTCAACGAGCCTACATATCAAGAAAAATACGCATGAAGTTTTTAGGTAAGTCTGAAAAATTTTAGTCGTGATTGTGGATCGGATAATTTACGCTATTTGTTAAAAGCTTGTGTATGGGATAAAATGCCCCAATTTTGAGGTAAATAGACAGTGCTCCTTGTGATTTCAATGGGTTGTGTAAAGAAAATAAATATGGGACAAAATGCCCCGGTGGGGTAAAGCGCCCCGTTTTTTTAGTAAACTCTCTTTTCTTTCTCCTTTCTTCTTGCCTGCGCACTGCGCCATCTAAAAATAAATATTAAATAAAATCAATATAATATATCGACAGAATACTCTTTGTCTTGGTGCAAGAGAACCTGAGAAGAGTCACGTTTCTGGCATAGGTCTTGCCTTATAAATATGGATCAGGCGATGATTGCGTTTTTATCGTTTGGTTTATGTTCAAGGAGGATAGAGTGATTGCAGCCAATATTTTACTTGTCGATGATGATGCGCAGTTCATCGACGTCATGAAGAAACGCCTGACTGTACGCAATATGGAGGTGTTTCATGCAGGCAGTGGTGATGAAGCCATGCAAAAGCTTGCGATTCATGGTGAAATAGAGGTGGTTATTCTTGATGTGAAAATGCCTGATCGTAGTGGGATGGAAATGTTGCGAGTTATTAAGCAACAGTATCCTTTGGTGGAGGTCATTATGCTGACAGGTCACGGTACTATGGAGTCAGCTATTGATGGCATGCGCTTAGGTGCTGCTGACTACTTAATGAAGCCTTGTAGTATTGAAGTCCTGGTGGAGAAAGTCAGGGAAGCTGTGGACAAGAAACGACGTCATGAAGAAAAAATTGTGGATGCGCAAGTACGAGAAATTGTAAGTCGTAGGCTGTGAAGCAGTTGTCTTTTTACCTTGAAGAGGGATAGCTTTGGGCTAGGTCTTAGTTTAACATTTAAAAATTGGTAGAAGTTGAATGTTGTGTAGTCGTAAAGAGGAAAGTAGGCTGGTATGATCTGCTTAGGTGGCAGATTCATGCAGTCTCAATTTGAAAAGAATGATTACAAGGGAGGCGGTAGGGCGTATGAAGTTCTTTAAACAATGGGGTGCGTTTATGGTCGAGGGATCACGATCCTTCGCCCGTTGGGAAGTGGAAAATGCCAAGGTAATCATGGGGAGCAGGAAGAGAATGTGGCTTTTGGCCTTATTGCTTATTCCCTGTATCCTCGGTGGGTTGGCTTTTGCAGATGAGATTTCCCAGGCTCTTCCAAGCTCAATTGGTGGCAAGGAAGCCTATAGTCCATCATATTACAGTACATTTATTTTTCTGGTTTCTATTTTTATTGGTATGGGTGCTGGACTTATTTCCGGCTGTATCGGTGCTGGTGGCGGATTCATCATTGCCCCAGCTTTGATGAGTGCTGGTGTTAAAGGTATTTTGGCTGTTGGGACCGACTTGTTCCATATTTTTGCCAAGGCCATTATGGGGTCTGTGTTACATAGAAAAATGGGTAATGTGTGTGCGCCCTTGGCCTTTGTTTTTCTGATCGGCGCCATTATTGGCACCACTGTTGGTGCCGGTATCAACCGCATGCTTTACAATATCAACCCTATATTAAGCGATGCCTTTATTACCACAGTGTACACCATTATGCTCGGATTTTTAGGGTTTTATGGCATGTATGATTATTTTAGTGCCAAGAAAGCCAGCAAGTCTCTGGGTGCTGAAGATGGCAGAGAAGGCAGCGCAATGACTGGTATTGCTCAAAAATTACAGTCTGTGAATCTGCCGCCCATGGTCTCTTTTGATCAGGGACTTATTCCCGGTGGCCGCAAGATCTCCTGGTTGTTCTTAGTTTTGTCCGGTATCCTAGTGGGTATGGCTGCTGGTATTATGGGCGTTGGCGGTGGATTTTTAACTTTTCCCATTTTTGTTTACATTTTGGGTGTTTCTTCTCTGACCACAGTGGGTACTGATATTTTTCAGATCGTCTTTACTGCGGGTTATGGTGCCATCACCCAGTATGCTATTTATGGATTTATTTTCTACACCTTGGCCATGGGTATGCTTCTTGGTTCCCTTATCGGTATCCAAATTGGTGCTCTGGTGACCAAGGTTGTACCGGGCATTACCATCCGTGGCTTTTTTGCTATTTCCGTCATGGCTGGGTTTGTGAACCGATTCTTTGCCCTGCCCAAAAAATTGGTGAGCATGGAAATCTTGCCTGCTTCCATGGCCGGGACAGCTTCACTCATGGATACCGTGGGCATGTATTTGTTTTTTATCGTTATTGCCCTCTTTGGTCTGTGGGTCTTTGGGGCATTTTTCGGAAATATTAAGAAGCTGAAAGGGGAGGCCTAAAGTTATGGTGCACAATAAAAAAGAATTCACCGGGGGCCTGGTGCTGCTTGTAGTTTTTTTCATCGTACTTTTTACCATGTTTCAGCCTATTTTTGATGGGCATAATGCCATGGCCTACTTGGATAATCTGTACAATTCCATTTCCAAGGGCTCGGCGCATTATGTGGACAATTTGAAGCAAGAAGCCCAAGAAGTGGCTAATTACCAGGTTGATGTGACCATAAATATGGGTAGCGAGAGCCAGGCTGCTGACAGTGCAACTTTGATTAGCGCTGCTGGGGCCACAGCAGAGGTGAGTGGAAAAGCATTAACCATTCAAGGTGACTATGTGGCGATTTTAAATGCCTGCCTGGATGATGCAGACGTGATGTATCACAATAATGGGTCTGCTTTAAAGGCCAAGTATCCTGGTTACGAAGGTAAGGATGATCGTCAGGCTTTATATGATTGGTATAGTATCTTAAGTGGTTTTGATCGGGAATTGAAGAAGCAGGAGGCTTTTGCACAAGCAAAGGTTGCTTTTAATATTAATGCCAAAGTGGTGGAAGCTGCTTATAATTATTACAATGTAGTGCCCGAAGAGATCAAGAATAAGGTAGGAATTGTCACCTTTTCTTTGGTATTTTATGTCATCTATACCATGTGGTATGGTTTTGCCATTTTATTTGTTTTTGAAGGCTGGGGTTTAAAAATTAGTGGCCATTAACTTTTAATGGTCGGTCATTTCACAAAACGCAGTTTCTTCGGGAGCTGCGTTTTTCTTTTGGACCGCACGCATAAGCTTTGGTAGCTTGTTTATAGTTGGGGGAAAGATGGATCTTTGGGAACAGTGCGATGTGTGGCTGGAATTAAGTCATGACATGGTTATTATTTTGGATGCCCAAGGCAGGATTGTGCAGGGCAATGATCGATTTCAAAGGCTGTCGGGGCATTTGTTACCTGAAATTATAGGCCAAGATTGGTTTGAGGCATGTGTTCACCCTGCGAGTTCTTCCTCAAGTAAGGCTGTTTTTACCCAAGTGCTTGCTTCTTTAACCACTATGTCGGTTCATAATGAAATATTGACTGCTGATACGTGCAGACTTGCAGTGGATTGGCGCATGAGGGGTGTGCCGGATGTCAGTGGCCAGCCTGCCTATGTCGTTTGTGTGGGCAGCCATAGGGTAGCTGCCCCAGAATATACACATGATTTTTTATTTGAGCATGCCCGGCTGATCGCCTTGAATAAAGAACTGACCTGTTTGCATGCCATGAGTCGCATTGTCTCCAATGTAGATGGAACTTTAGAAGAAGTTTTATCTGAAATTTTGAACACTATTCCTCCAGCCTTTCAATATCCCGAGCATACTGGGGTGCGTTTAACCTTGGATGGAGTAGTTTTTTTGAGTGGCAAATTTTCTCTGGATGCTTCCTGTCATATGGTCCAGGATGTGCTGGTGCATAAAGTCCAGCGAGGCCGTTTGCGGGTGAGTCTTGAAAGTGATGATAAAGACAGTTCACGCCATTTTTTATCCACCGAGCAGGCCTTGCTGAGCACCCTTGCCAAGCATATTGGCTGGGTTATTGCCAAACGTGAGGCCTTAAGCACCCAACGTAACCTAGAACGACAACTTAGACACGCTGATCGTCTGGCCAAGATTGGGCAGTTTGCCGCAGGCATAGCTCATGAGTTAAATGAGCCATTGGCCAATATTTTGGGTTTTGCCCAACTGGCTGGGCAAATGCCTGCCTTGCCAGAAACAGTATACAGGGATTTGGATAATATTGTTAAGTCTGCTTTATATAGCAGGGAAGTGATCAAGAAGTTGATGATTTTTGGTCGCCAGATACCTTTGCAAAAATCATTGGTGAATTTAAATTGTGTTGTGCAAGATACATTACATTTTATCGAGTTGAATACGACCCGCAGTAATATTGCCTTAACCTTGGACCTTGATCCCAACCTTCCGGAAATTTGGGCCGATCCTCAACATCTCAAGCAGGTGGTGGTCAATTTGGTGGTCAATGCAATCCAGGCTATGTCTGCCCAGGGGGTCTTGACTATCCAGACCCAAAGTTTTCACAATGATGTGTATCTTATTATTGCAGATACAGGGAAGGGAATGGAGGCGGAAGTACTTAAACAAATTTTTAATCCTTTTTTTACTACCAAACCCTTGGATCAGGGTACTGGTTTGGGCTTAGCTGTTGTGCATGGGATTGTCTCTACTCACGCAGGGATTATTGATGTGGAAAGCACACCAGGCCAGGGGACTCGTTTTGAAATAACTTTTTCTTGCGCAGATCAAGTGCCTGGCGCAGAAGTAGAATACAATAGTGTTGGATAAGGAAAATTGACCATGGATAACGGAGGCGCAATTATATTGGCTGTGGATGACAGTCCTGCAACCTTAGAGGTTATTTCTCGCCATCTGACCCGAGCCGGACACGTGGTCCATACCTGTGCCAGTGTAGAGGAGGCTGCCAGTTTTTTAGATACTACTCACGTTGATTTGGTCATAACTGACTACAAAATGCCTAAATCAAGCGGGCTGGATCTTATCAAGTATGTCCGAGAAAACCTGCGCGATACAGAAATCATGATGGTTACAGGCTATCCAACCATTGCTGGTGCTGTGGAAGCCATTCGCGATGGTGCTGGAGAGTATTTGGCCAAGCCCTTTACTGGCGAGGAATTACTGGGCGTGGTCTCGCGAATATTGGATAAACAGACTCATCGGCGTTCGGCTCATGCTGATCATCAGCATTTAAATGAATATGGTCTGCTTGGTGACTGCCCGGAGATGTTGGCGGTCTATGATTTGATTGACAAGGCGTCCCAGACCAGTGCCAACGTTTTTATTTCCGGAGAATCTGGTACTGGCAAGGAGTTGGTGGCCAGAGCTGTACATTATGGAAGTGATCGACGAGCTTCAGCTTTTGTACCAGTTAATTGCACTGCTATTCCAGATACTTTGCTTGAGAGTGAACTTTTTGGTCATGTTAAAGGCGCATTTTCCGGGGCCAAGGAAAGCCGAGCTGGTTTTTTTGAAATTGCCAATGGCGGGACCATTTTTTTGGATGAAATTGGAGATGCCAGTCCCAATTTGCAGGCCAAGTTACTCAGGGTCATGCAAAGCAAGGAATTTTGCATGGTGGGCTCTTCGCGCATTCGTACTGTGGATACCCGGATTATTGCTGCTACTCATCAAGATTTGCAGCAATTGGTCAAGCAAGGACTGTTTCGTGAAGATCTTTTTTATCGTATCCATGTCATTGAAATTCATCTGCCACCTTTGGCTGCACGTGGACAGGATATTTTGGCTATGGTCAATCACTTTTTAAAAAAGTTTTCTCAGGATGCAGGCCGTCCTGCACCGTGTTTGACTGATGAGGCCCTCAACTCTTTGTACCAATATAGTTGGCCCGGCAATGTCCGAGAGCTGGAGAATCTTATCCAGCGTCTCGTGGTTATTGGTGATGGACCAAGTATAGATGTTACTGATTTACCGGAGGCCATGCGTTTTTCTCTAAACAGGAATTCTTTTGGTAATAAAACTTTGGCAGAAGTTGAAGCAGAACATATTCGGCATGTTCTGGCTCAAAGCAGGGATAACAAGACCCAGGCCGCCAAAATTTTAGGTATTGATCGTAAAACATTACGGGGCAAACTCAAGCGTTTGGGGCTGGAATAGGTTGCACAAAAAAAGTCTGACAATTTTTAGGAGCTGATATGAGTAATCGAGCACAAGAAAATTCACCAAGCCATGCTGTGATGCGTGGGATTATTGTTGGCGGCTCCATAGGCATGATTGCCAGTTGGTTTGGCTATGAGCCAGTCAAAGCTTTTTTTATGGGGATACTCTGTGGTATTTTTGCCGCCGGGACCCGCATTCTCCATGACCGAATACGAAATAAAGATAATTAGTTTTTTTTCTTGACATGATCATGGATACGCCTATTAATAAAGCCAAGAACCCAATCCGTATACGGTTCGTGGTTAGGTCAAGTTCTTTGGAAACCTGTGCAATCAACATGAATCCTGGAGTGTGTTTGCAAGAAAACTTTGAAGACAATTTTCCAGATTTAGGCGTGTTGGCTGTCCACTATATAAGAGATTTATAGCAAAAGTGGAGCGGTATATACAGGAAATTCTCAATAATATCTTGGTTTAGGCGCGTAACTAGGCAACTTCCAAGACAATTTGTATGAAATACTGTATTGACGCGGTGTATAGTTCACAAATAAAAATCTCATCAGGCTGTCTGCCTAAACAACAGGTTTAAAAAATTAAATAATCTTTTTTGGGGCGGCAGTTTTTAGCCGCCCTTTTTTATATGGTATAATTTTTTGTGTTGTATATTTCTCTTTCTATCTTTGATTCTTATACTTCAGTTGTTGACTTGTATTTAGGGTATATGTCATCGTAATTGTATCTTATTAACTTTGTTATATCCTACAGGGTAGATCATGTATTGTAAAAAGTGCAAATACAATTCTTATGACCATGTTAAATCCTGTCCCAAATGTGGATCAAACTGGGAAGAGGACCGGAAGTTGTTACATTTAAATTGGATAAGTTCGAGTGGCCATCAGTGGCTAGGAACTACGTCTAAAGTCCAGGCAGTACCCGAAATTAATATGCCTGAACCTTCTGAGCTAGAAATTACAATGCCAACAGCTCCTCGTCCTCAAGATCAGTTCCATCAATCTGTTGACCTAGCTGATAAGGATGAGCCCATTGTACTTGATTTACCCCAAGGCCCAGAAGTTCCTTTTCCCAATACTTCTGAACCAACCAGTGCCGCACATGCTTTTCCAGAAATAGCGGTTGCTTCTTTACCTGATTTGGATTTTTCCTCTCAATATACAAAAGAGGATCCTGTGCTTGACTTAAAGCTACAGGCCAAGGACAACGAATTTTTTGTGGACAATACTTTTGGTGAGGAAGATGAGGATACTCTTGTTGAGTTAGATTTTGGTGCATCTTTTGATGAGCTTGAGGTAGAACCAGAGCCCGCTCGACCTGTTCAAGCAAAACGTGAGGATCTTTTTATTCCAGAGCTGGAAGAAATGTTGGCCCCTTTGACTGATGAATCCACAGCATCTTCTCCTTCTAATAAAACAGGCCAATTATTTTTTGGAGAAGGCGAGATATTATTGGATTTTGGAACTGCTGATACCAAGGATTCTGATTCAGATGTATCTGGCGTTGATGTGGATTTTTTAGCCAAAAAGTCATAATTTATTTTGAATATATGATACAATCAGGATTATTAGGTCGTAGTTTTGTTGTGGCGTAATTTGGGTGTTGGGTAAAAATATCTTGACTTTTCCATGCATCTGACAAAAGACTTCCTATTTTCAGTGTTCACTCACCACTTTTAGTTGTGCATATCTGAAAAAAAATATGGTTAAACCGAGCCTGCCTTTTTTTATAGTATAAAAATCAATAATGCCTGTTGGGGCTGTTGTTGAGCCAAGCTTGGTAATATTTTTGGAATAAGATGAAGATCTTTAGGTCTTCATCTTTGCAATACTTTGAAATTTATGAATGGAGGAGCCCCATGGCAGTAGATTTTAGCAACGCCACTACTACAGATGCTGGTGTGCAAATCAATGGTATTATTATGAGTCAGATTGTAGAACAATGTGAAGGTTGTGGACGTATCAAAGAATTTGAAGGTGGAAAATATTGTGGTACCTATCCCCAGCCAGCCTCCAAGTGGAGATTGGGTGTGTGTAACTTTTCCACACATGTAAAGGTTGCAGCCACGAATAAGGGTAAGGTCAACCCCATTAAAGCTTCAAAACGTGCCTCCAAGGGTCGTTAGGCTTACCATAAGCTTTCGTCATTAAGGCAGGGTACACCCTGCCTTTTTACTTCGAACTGCCGTCCATTCCTTCTGTCTTTTAAGGAAGACCGCTATGCCACATCGTATTTTAAATATTCTTGATACCAGCACAAAAATGATCATTGACCTACAAAAAAATCTTGTAGCTATTCCAGCTTTGGGACCCACCAATGGTGGTGCAGGGGAACAGGATAAGGTTGCGTGGTTAGTGAGCTATTTGGATCGGTTTTCTGATATAACGTGTGAGGTAATCAAAGCTCCAGATGATCGAGTTCCATGTGGGTTTAGGCCCAGCCTTGTGATTCGCAGGCCAGGCCAAAAAAAACAAACATTATGGCTTATTGCCCACACTGATGTTGTCCCTACAGGAGACTTGGGACTCTGGAACACGGATCCTTTTACCTTACATGTGGATGGAGATTTCCTCTACGGTCGCGGTGTGGAAGATAATCATCAAGGTATGGTCTCAGCACTTCTTGTGCTTGAGGCTTTGGAAGAGGCAGGAGTTACAACTGATTTGTCCCTGGGTATTCTTTTAGTTGCAGATGAAGAAACAGGTAATGCATGGGGAATAGAGTATGTCATGCGTGAACATGCCCATATTTTTCAATCTGAAGATCTTATTCTTATCCCGGATTTTGGTACAGAAGATGGGGCATCCATTGAGATTGCAGAAAAAAGTGTGTTGTGGCTTAAGTTTTTAGTTCAAGGCCAACAATGCCATGCTTCTACACCAGAACAGGGTATAAATTCTCTCACCGCTGCTTCAGCATTGATTTTGGAATTGGAAAAATTAAAGAACACCTTTGACGCTCACGATCCTCTTTTTTCACCTCCAATATCCACATTTGTGCCTACGAAAAAAGAGGCCAATGTACCCAATATTAACACCATGCCTGGTCGGGATGTGTTTTATCTGGATTGTCGCATTTTGCCTTGCTATGCTTTGGATAGCATTGAGCAGACAATTCTTGCTCTGTGTGCTGATATTGAACAACAACGCAGTGTACATATTTCCATGTCCGTTGTGGTTAAGGAGCAGGCTGCTGCTCCAACAGCTCCGAGTGCACCCATTGTTACTCGCCTGACCAAGGCTCTTGAGGTGGAACGGGGAGTTTCTGCCCGTTACATTGGTATTGGCGGGGGAACCGTTGCGGCATCTTTTAGGAAGCGGAACCTCCCTGCAGCGTGCTGGGCAACCCTGTTGCATACCGCACATCAGCCCAATGAACATTCCTCCATCACCAATACCCTTGCTGATGCCCGTGTCTTTGCCCGTCTGCTCTTTGATGATTTGTTGGAGAAGGTATGAGCTCTTTGGCTTTTCCTGAAATCTTTGATGTTATTGTTGTTGGGGCAGGCCATGCTGGTTGTGAAGCAGCCATGGCCGCAGCACGTATGGGAGCTCAAACTCTTCTGTTGACCATTAATGTTGATCGTATTGGCCATCTTTCCTGCAATCCTGCTGTGGGTGGATTGGCCAAAGGACATATGGTTAAAGAAATTGATGCGCTTGGTGGTATGATGGGAAAATGGACAGACCAAGCGGGAATCCAGTTTCGTATTTTAAATACTCGCAAAGGTCCGGCAGTGCGTTCTACCAGGGCTCAGGTGGATCGCTTGGAATATATGCGAGTAGTGCAAAGGGATATCTTTGCTTGTCCCAATCTTTTTGTGCGTCAAGAAATGGCTTTTAGCGTGGTGGTAAAAAATGGTGGTGTGGCAGGAGTCATCACCAGCTTGGGTGAGACCATAGCCTGTCACACCATTGTGGTGACAACAGGTACTTTTCTGCAAGGTCGAATGCATATTGGGCTTCACAGTTTTGGTGGTGGTCGTTTTGGAGATCCGGCGAGCACAGGACTTTCTGCCA
Organism: Desulfovibrionales bacterium; assembly: GCA_012727715.1. Classification (GTDB taxonomy): domain Bacteria; phylum Desulfobacterota; class Desulfovibrionia; order Desulfovibrionales; family Desulfomicrobiaceae; genus Desulfomicrobium. Next base: position 27,721 of record JAAYGN010000011.1, read on the forward strand.
GTCTGTCACAGCTGGGGCTAACCTTGGGTCGTTTGATGACCGGTACAGTCCCCAGGCTGCTTAAGGCTTCTGTGGACTTTAAGGCTATGGAAGAACAACATGGTGATAATCCCCCTCGTCCTTTTAGTTTTGATCATATCCCAATCCGTCTTCCTCAATTGCCGTGCCATATCACTTATACCAATGAACGAACACATGACATTATTCGTTCAGGTCTTGAGCGCTCTCCCATTTATACAGGTATCGTCAAAGGAGCTGGGGCTCGTTATTGTCCATCCATTGAAGACAAGGTGGCTCGTTTCCCGGAAAGAGACCGCCATCAGGTTTTTGTAGAGCCTGAAGGCGTGGACAGTCCTGAGGTTTATCCCAATGGCCTGCCCACCAGTTTGCCCATAGATACCCAAAAGGAATTAATTGCTTCAATTCCAGGTCTGGCCAATGCCCAGATTGTTCGTCCTGGCTATGCCATTGAATATGACTTTGTACAGCCGACACAGCTTCGTCCCACTTTGGAAACCAAAGCCGTACGAGGTTTATATTTGGCAGGTCAGGTTAATGGAACCTCAGGATATGAAGAGGCAGCCGGGCAAGGGTTGTGGGCAGCCATAAATGCTGTTTTGGGCCTACGCAGGGAACCGGAGTGGGTTTTAACCCGTGATCAAGCCTATATTGCAGTACTTGTGGATGATCTGGTGACCAAGGGGACTATGGAGCCGTACCGTATGTTTACGTCCCGTGCCGAGTACCGGCTTCTTTTGCGTGAAGATAATGCAGACCAACGGTTGACGCCCATGGGCCGTAGGTTGGGCTTAATTGAGGATAGCCGCTGGCAAGGTTTTCAAAAAAAACAAGGGGCAATACAAAATATTTTAAGTGGCCTGGCAACTCTTCGTATTTGTCCTGATGCTGCGACCAAAGATACGGTTAGAGCCATGGGGGGCACCTTGGGTCAAAAAGCCATTACCCTTGCAGAATTATTAAGACAGCCAGCACTAAGCATTACGGACTTGATTCCTCTTTGGCCAGAACTTGAAAATTTTGAGCAAGATACTTTGGAAGGGGCAGAGATTCAAACCAAATATGAGGGATACTTGCAGCGTCAAGAAGAATTGGTTGCACGATACAATAAAGTGGAAAGAATTTCTCTGCCAGAGAATATGAACTATACTGATATTCCAGGGTTATCCCGAGAAGTGGTAGAGAAATTAACACAAATTCAACCTCGAACTTTGGGGCAAGCTGGACGTATTTCAGGTGTCACCCCAGCAGCTCTTTCCTGTCTGGAAATTCAGTTAAAAAAACAAAAGTTGGCTCTGTCTAATTGATCTTTCTTTTCTCTCAAAGTGAGTGATACCTTTGTTCACCCAGCATATTTTTTTACTTGTGAAAAGTACAAGATCAAGAGTATCTGTTTTTAATCTCGCTTCTGGGTACTCTGTTAAAACAGGAAGGGATTTATGCATGCCTTTATGTTAGCAATCGTGGCCTGGTTGACTGATCATCTGCCTATATTGGCGGCCCTGGTACTTGTTGGAGTTTTCTTATTGTGGAAACAACCGCGTCAAACTCTAAAGCTACTTGTGGCCATTGGAGTGATTGTGGTTTTGGGGTATCTGGTTTCAGGTATTGCGAACTTCACCATGAAAAGTGCTACAACCAAAGAACATATGATCGAAAAGCCAATAGAACAGGAGTAGTTTTCTATGAACCGATACCCAGAAAAAAGTTCTGCTTCTAGCTACAACCAGTGAGTGCGATTCCTTTTTGTTTATGGTTTCTGTTTTGAGAATATGGAGATACTATAATTTAGATTGAAGTTTGGATCCCCCACAGTTCACCAATTATACCAGACAGCAAATCCTTGGGTGACCTCTATTTTGGATACAAGACTATAATTTAGAAAACCATAATGCTTGGGGATATATTTTTATGCAAATATTAGTGGTCAAAGACTATGATGCCATGAGCCAACAGGCGAGCCATTTAATCGCCCAGGAAATGAAGAAAAATCCTTGTGCTGTTTTGGGTCTTGCTACAGGAAGTACTCCCATTGGAACATACAAAGAGCTTATCCGTATGTATCGTGAAGAGCATTTGGATTTTTCTCGCATCACAACCTTTAATCTTGACGAATATGCTGGCCTTGATACGTCGCATCCCAATAGCTATAGCTATTATATGCGTGTTGAGTTTTTTGATCATATCAATATTAAAAAGGAAAATACCCATATCCCTGATGGAAAAATAAAAGACCTGAATATGTGCTGTCGGTATTATGACCAGTCTATTGAGCAGGCCGGAGGTATAGATTTTCAATTGCTGGGTATTGGGCCCAATGGACACATTGCCTTTATAGAACCAGATGAGGCATTAAGTGTACATACCAATATTGTTACCCTGACCAAGGAAACCATTGCAGCGAACTCCAGGTTTTTTTCTTCTCCAGATGAAGTTCCCAGGCAGGCTATTTCCATGGGAGTGGGCAGTATTCTCCAAGCCAGAAAAATTGTACTTTTGGCTAATGGAGTGGGCAAGGCACAAGCCATTAAAAATTTATTGGCCAGTGATAAAGTTTCAACGCAGATTCCAGCATCATTTCTTTACTTGCATCCCCAGGCCACAATTATTGTTGATGAGGCAGCCTATAGTCTTGTTCTTTAAGTTTTTTTTGTGAATGATACTCGGCTACCCGGATATACTTGTGAAAGGCATAGAAAAATGAATTGATAGCCAAAACTAGCCCGGCACGACCATCTAAAAAACCACGCCTTAAAATAAAAATCTTTATAAATCGAGCAAGTCCATGGCCCAAAGCTGTGCAGACTCCTGCTCGTTTACCTTGAGCAGACATCTCATTTGCAGCTATTTGTGTATAGTAATTGATTTTTTCTATGTGCTGCTGCAAGTTTTCATAGGGGTAGTGAATAATATCTCCCTTGAGCTTTTGAGTTTTTCCCACAACTGTAAATCCATAGTGTGGCCCGGAAACGTGGACCGTTGTTTGGGCAAGAGCAAAAACACGAGGCAAAAGATCAGGATACCATCCACTATGGCGTAAAAACCGGTCAAAATAAAATGAAGTTCGAGGACACAAGAAACCTGCATATTGTCCTGGATTGGTTAAGGCAGCAATAATGTTGTGGCGCAATTGGTCGGAAAGAATTTCATCTTGATCTAAAGAAACCACCCAGGCAGTAGTAACATGCTGGAAAGCGAAATCAAATTGTGCGGCCGGGCCATTCCAGGCATTAATGATCACGCGTGCTCCACATGCTTGAGCAATTTCTCTGGTTTGGTCTGTGCTTTGAGAGTCGATAACCAAAAGCTGGTCGCAAAAATCAAGGGACTGGAGACAGTCTTTGAGATATTTTTGGCCGTTTAACGTCAGGACCAGTCCGGTTACTGGTAACTTAGACAAAGCCTCGCTCCTCCAGGACACACAAAATATTACTAAAAACCGTGTCTGGATCCTGACTCCCATCAATAACGGCAAACCTTTTGCGGTTCAAGGCTGCCCAAGACAGGTAGCCATCTCGCACACGAGTATGGAAGGCCAAATGTTCTGCCTCAAAGCGTCCTTGGGTATCTGCAACTTGTTGACGTTTGTTGCGATTTAGGGCCCGTCCCAGTCCAACTCTGGGGTCAACGTCCAAAAGAATGGTCAGGTCTGGCCAATGTCCCTGAACAGCAACTTCGTTGAATTGATGCAACACCTTGATATCCAGCCCACGACCATAGCCCTGGTACACAATGGTGGAATCAGCAAAACGATCACAAATGATCAGACGGCCATTTTCCAAAGCTGGGCGAATCGTGGTGGCCAAATGTTGGGCACGATCAGCGAGATAGAGAAAGAGTTCGCTGGTGGAAGCCAGGTCTGAATTTTTTGGATCAAGAAGAATGCGGCGCAGGTCTTGACCAAGCTTGCTTCCGCCGGGTTCTAGAGTTTGCAGTACATCATGGCCTAGACGGATAAAATGTTCCACGAGTTTGTTTACTTGGGTCGATTTGCCACATCCTTCCATTCCTTCAAAAGTGATAAACATGTTTTGGTCCTTACGTAGTGGGGTTAAAAAGCTTAAAAACCAGGGAGCACCGGAATTTTTGTCTTGTCTGTTTTTGATTTCTTGGGCTCATCACTGGGTTGGTCCAGAGGCTCTGATGCCTCAGCCCATTGTTGATCACTCCTTTTTTGATTTCTCTTTTGTTTTTGTGATTTTTGTTTTGGAGTTCGCATGGGTTGATAAAGATAGCGTCCTAAAACACGGTGAAACTCGCTCCATTGTCCGAATTGGCGTTCTTGTTCTGGCTGTTCGGATACGGCATTTTGCACCGTGTTTATTTTGGCATCAAGGTTGTCCGCAAAATGTAAAATAAAGGCTTCAACGGTTTTGGGGCGTCGTGGGGAGCCAAATTCCAATTCTCCATGGTGAGAGATGATGATATGTTTGAGATGCAAAATCAGCTCGTGAGGAAGGTCTGGGGTTTGATGGAGAAAAGGCTCCAGTTTTTCCAAGCCGATCAGGATGTGCCCCAACAAGCGGCCTTCGTCGGTATATTCTCGACTAATACCTTGGGACAGTTCAAAGGCCTTGCCCAAATCATGGCATAGGGCAGCGACAAGTAAAATTTCTTTGTCCACTTGAGGATACAGTTCAGCCAAAACCTTGCAGATTTTCATGATGGCCAGAGTATGCTCAACGAGTCCACCAGCATAGGCATGGTGGATGGATTTGGCGCCAGGAGCGTTGATCAGGGCAGTACGCATATTTTCATCTGCAAAAATATTGTGACACAGGTTTTTCCAGGGCGTATAAGTCAGTTCAGTATTAAGGAAGTTCTGTAGCTCAGTATATAATTCTTGAGGAGGAATACTAGAACTGGGAAGAAAATCCGTAAGACAAAGTCCATGATCAGCATTATCAATAACCCTAAGCTCGGCTATGTTCATTTGTATCTGATCTTTAAACAAGGCCACTTGGCCGGTGATATGAACAAATTGCTCGGCCTTAAGATTTTCATAATGTAAACTTTGCGGATACCAGATGCGTGCTTCCATGGTTCCTGTTCGATCGGCCAGGGTTAATTGCCAATAGGGCCCATTTTTAGCTTCTCTGCGTTGAGCTTGGGCCAAGGCAAAATAATCGGATATATTTTGATTGGCTACCAAGTCGGTGATGAAGGATTTTTTCTGGGTCATTAGTTGCTATTCCTACGTTCTTGGGTTAGAACTATAAAGGGTTAAATATTGGAAGTTTTCTAACATATTTGCATGGTTGTGCAATGTCGAATGTGCTTTTTATCTGGCTTGAGACGGGGCAATGATTTGATAAACTTAAAGTCCTGTCCCTTTGTTTTCTTCTTCAATTGTTCTCAAGTTTTGACAAAACATCAATCCGTAAAAGTCGAGTGAGTATGTCCAAGAAAAAAGGTCTCGTAAAGGTTACAATCTATCCAGCCTGGTGCAAGGGTTGTGGAATTTGTGTTGCCTTTTGCCCTGCTCAAGTCCTTCAATTAGGCGCTGATGGCAAAGCTCATGTGGTCCGGGAATCGGAATGTATAAGTTGTGGCTTTTGTGAACTGCATTGTCCTGATTTTGCTATTTCAGTGACTCCCCAAAAAAGACAACGCACAAAAGCTCAGCTTCCAAGTGAAAAGTCCGAAGACAAAACCTCGACCACAGAACCTGTCCCTAGTCCTGAACAAGCAGTTGGAACACCTAACCTGGAAAACAATAATGGCCAGAAAAAAACGTAAGCAACAGGAAATTTTTGCCTTGGGTAATGAGGCAGTGGTAGAGGGTGCTCTTCTAGCGGGGTGTTCTTTTTTTGCCGGCTATCCCATAACTCCGTCCACAGAAATAGCGGAGGTCATGTCTGCTCGTTTGCCCCGGATTAAAGATGGTGTGTACATCCAGATGGAAGACGAAATTGCCAGTATGGGGGCAATCATCGGTGCTTCCTTGGCTGGTCGTAAAAGCATGACCGCAACGTCAGGGCCAGGGTTTTCTTTGATGCAAGAAAACTTGGGCTATGCCTGTATGACTGAAGTGCCTTTGGTTCTGGTCAATGTCATGCGTGGTGGACCAAGTACAGGGTTGCCCACAAGTCCGGCCCAGGGTGATGTGCAGCAAGCACGTTGGGGCCGGCATGGAGATCATCCCATTATCGTTCTTTCTGCATCCAATGTGCAGGAATGCTTGGAAATGACTGTGGTTGCTTTTAATTTTGCAGAAAAATATCGCACTCCAGTTATTTTGCTTTTGGATGAGATTACCGCCCATACGCGTGAAAAAATTACCATCCCCCATGCGGAAGATTTGGAAATTCTCGCTCGAGTTACTCCAGCCATGCCTCCAGAATGGTATGTTACTTATGAAGATACCATGCGCGGGGTGCCTTCTTTGGCTCCCTTGGGTACTGGCTACAGATTTCATGTAACCGGATTGACCCATGATCAAAATGGCTTCCCCACGTCCAAGCCCGAGGAAGTCAAGGCACTTATGTATCGCCAGTTTCGAAAAATTGATCAGTTTTTTTATGATATTCAGCTTGTGGATGAAGTGGAGTGCGCTGACGCTGAAGTGTTGGTCATTGCCTATGGCTGTGTCGCCAGGTCAGCTGAACTGGCAGTGAGCATGGCTAGGGAGCAGGGTATTAAGGCTGGCCTGCTCAAGCTTAAAACCCTTTTTCCTTTTCCCAAGACAACGGTCCAGGCTCTGGCTCGTCAGTGCCGGGCGGTCATTGTCCCGGAAATGAACATGGGGCAAATTTCCCGGGAGGTAAAACGGGTCAACAATGGGTTTACCAAGGTTATCACCAATAACCGTGTTGATGGTCAAATTATCACTCCTTC
>JAAYGN010000012.1 GCA_012727715.1 Desulfovibrionales bacterium
ACTTGCCCCAGATCGCGAAGCATATCCCGCTCGGACTCGTCACCCAGATTCAGGTGTACAGATACAGCATCTGCACCAAGTTTGATGCCGTCTTCCACTGTGCTGACCAAAATTTTAGCGTTGGGAAAAGGAGAAAGAGTTGTGCTGGCCGAAAGATGAATAATCAAACCCACATCGCGACCATGTCCACGATGCCCACAACGAGATAGTCCCTTATGCATGAGCACAGCGTTGGCCCCGCCTTCGGCGACCTGGTTTACTGTTTCTCGCATGTCCACCAGGCCTTTAATGGGGCCAACGGTCGTACCATGGTCCAGGGGTACAATGACAGTGCGTCCTGTGTTGCGGTTAAAGATTCTTTCCAATCGAATACTTTTGCCCATGTTCATGATGTCCTCCGTTTACGGACCGGACTTGTCCAGCGGCCAAAAAGAAAAAAGGGCCGCTGGCGTATGCCTGCGGCCCTTGGGTTACTATGCTTTGGTCAAAAAAAATGGCTAAAGCAGTCCCTCCAGACCACAGGCTCTGCAAAAATAAAAGTACCAAAAAAAGTACAAATTGCTGTGATTGGAGGTTACCTTGTTCATAATTCTTAACTTTTTATTCACTTTCACAATAGCGTGTCAAGATAAATTTTACTATTTTTGCTCTTGAGTTTTTCCTTGGTTCATAGCAATTTCTAGCATTGCTCCCCATGGGATTCAGCGTTACTATCTATTTTCATGTTGTGTGCTGAAGGAGAAAGGATGTGGCTGCCAAGAAAGGATTACTGAGGGTAGTGCGTAAAGTTTGCCTATGGTGCCAGGGAAAAAGTTGGCCCATGGTTCAGGCGTGCACCCAGACGGAGTGTTCCTTGCATGGATGGCGGCTTTTGGACCAGGCCGAAGATGTCCAGGTGCTAGCTGCGCTGCACACTTTTTGTATTCAGTGTGCGGGTAGTGCTGAGGCTGCCCAAGGGTGCACAGCTGATCAGGGCATCGGTGGGCACGATCCTTGCCCGGCTCATCCCTTCAGGACCGGAAAAATCACAGCTTTGATTCAAAAAGTCCGTCCTTTGCCCGGATTACACCTTGGTCAGGAAACCCAACAGCAATATTTTCCCGGACCATCAGCTCAGCAAGCTGAACCGTTGGCTCCTAGCGAGGTTTTGGTGGAAGAAGAAGCCATAGCTACCACATATCGGGTAGTGCAACTTCCTTTTTTGTTGCCCGAGCGGATCCCCGAGGCTTTGGATATTTGAAACTCTGTTAGGATCGGATGAGGTGGACGATTTTGAGGCAAAAGTTATGAGCAACCTGGTAGCCGTCCAGAAGATCTTGCCAATAGTGATGAGCCATAAAAATCAGGGCCAAGGCCGAAAGAAAGAAAAGAACAGCCCAAATTTCATGGGCAATGGCCTGAATAAGGCGTAGAAAAAAAGATGGCTTGTTGGACATGGTTTCTTTTTTATAAGCCAAGGTTTTTTAAAAGTAAACGGAAAAAATTGTGTGCAGCGCAAGCAATACTTCAGCACGGCTACTATATCGTGGAGCCTTGAATCGCTGTTCTTGATAGATAAAATTCATCCTTGTAGCCACAGCCTTTATTTTTTAACCAATTTTTCAGTGTAGTTTTCATACTATCCATTTTAGGAGGTATTATGAATAGAGGAAAAAGCCTGTTTTTGGTTATTGTGCTTTTATTTTTTTGCGCCACAGCCTGGGCTGAAACCATTAAAATTGGGGCTGTGGTGTCTGTCACCGGCGCAGCATCATTTTTAGGTGAGCCCCAAAAAAACACTTTGCTCCAACTTCAAGACCTGACCAATGCCAAGGGTGGTATGGATGGGCGTCAGGTGGAACTTATTATTTATGATGACGAGTCCGATGTAAATAAATGTGTTATGGCTGCCAGAAAACTTCTGGATCAGGACCAGGTAGCCGTGGTCATTGGTCCCAGTATTTCTGGTAACACCTTGGCCATTACCCGCTTTTTTTCTTCGGCCCAGGTTCCACTTATTTCCTGTGCAGCAGCGGAAAAAATTGTTTTTCCTGTGAATCCCTGGATTTTTAATACTCCTCAACTCGATCGTCACGCAGCACTAAAAATTTTGCAGGACGCCAAGGTCAAGGGCTATACAAAGTTGGCTATTTTAACTGTATCTGATGGCTATGGTCAGGCTGGCCGAGCAGTGTTAAAAGAGCTGGCCAAAGCCCAAGGCTTTGATTTGGTGGCCGACGAGGTGTATAGCCCCAAAGATACCGATATGACCTCGCAATTGACCAAAATTAAGGGCGTATCACCAGAAGCTATTATCTGTTGGGGTACTAATCCTGGACCAGCAGTAGTGGCGCGTAACCGCATGCAACTGGGTTTGACCATCCCCTTGTACATGAGCCATGGCGTGGCTTCGGACAAATTTATTGAATTGGCCGGAGAAGCAGCTGAAGGTTTGGTTCTGCCTGCCGGGCGTTTGACAGCTGTGGATCAGGTTCCAGATGACCATCCCCAAAAAACAGTCATTACGGACTATGTCGCAAATTATAGTCAAAAATTTAATGCGCCCATTTCTTCTTTTGGCGGGTATGCCCACGATGCATTTCTGCTCGTCCATGAGGCTGTGACCAAAGGTGGCTCCGCCAATCCAGAAGATATTCGTGATAATTTGGAAAAAATAAGTGCTCTGCCTGGTACATCGGGCATATACAGCTATAGCCCAGACAACCACAATGGCCTGGATGAGGATGCTTTTATCATGGTCATCATTGAAAATGGTACCTGGAAAGTTGTCCCCTAATCTGACTGTAATGAGGGCACAGGTTGAGGTGTTATGAGTTTTTTGACGGTCATAGATTTTTCCAGTTTGCTGCAATACCTTATTACCGGACTAACTCTTGGTAGTATTTATGGCATGACCGCTTTGGGTTTTACCATTATTTTAAATAGCACTGGAGTAATCAATTTTGCCCAAGGCGAATTTGTCATGCTTGGCGGAATGATGAGTGTGTACTTCATGACCGCCTTGGGCCTAACAGAACCCGTTGCCGTGGTCTTGGCAGTACTGGGCACTACTGTGATTGGGGCTTTGGTGGAGCGTTTGGCCATTCGACCGGTACGCCAGAGTCCAGCCATCAACTTGGTCATTATCACCATAGGTGTATCCATCCTCATACGCGGGCTGGTTATGTTTTTTTGGGGCAAGGATACCCATGTGCTTCAGTCTTTTTCCGGGGATACTCCTATTATGTTTTTAGGTGCTGCCATCATGCCTCAGGCCCTGTGGGTCCTGGGAGTCAGTGCTTTTTTACTCGTAGGTTTTAAGTTTTTCTTTTCCAAAACCCTGCATGGTAAAGCCATGTTGGCCTGTTCCTTTGATGTTAAAGCCGCATCCCTGGTAGGTATTGGGGTTGAGCGCATGGTTCTTTTGTCTTTTATGATTTCTGCCTTTGTGGGTGCTGTGGGTGGTGTTATTTTAGCACCCATTACCATGACCTCCTATGATGTAGGTGTACTTTTGGGCCTGAAGGGATTTGCGGCTTGCATTTTGGGTGGGTTGGGCAATCCCTTTGGCGCTGCAGCCGGTGGGATAGTTCTTGGCATACTGGAATCTTTGGGGGCTGGGTTTATCTCTTCAGCCTATAAAGACGCTTTGGCTTTTGTTATTTTATTGATCCTTTTGTTTGCCAAGCCTTCGGGTTTATTTGGTCAAAAAGACTCCAAGCGGGTGTGAGTGTGTCCTATCGTAAAGATATGTTCTGGTTGGCAGGACTTTTTATAGTCCTGATGCTCACTCCAACCATATTACCCAACAATTATTATCTGACAATAATGATTTTGGGATGTTTGCATGCCATGATTGCTGTGGGGCTCTGTCTTCTTGTTGGTCACGCCGGGCAAATTTCTTTGGGACACGCTGGTTTTTATGGTCTGGCCGCCTATACCAGTGCCTATTTGAGTACCACCTGGGGGTTGCCGGTGGAACTATCCATGCTGGCAGGAGTGGTGTTGACCGTGGTAGTCAGTATTTTGGTGGGCATGCCGTCCTTAAAACTCAAGGGGCATTATCTGGCCATGGCCACCTTGGGTTTTGGGATCATTTTATCCATTTTGTTTACAGAAACTGTGGACATTACCGGCGGCCCATCGGGATTTGTGGGGATTCCCCGTTTGTCTTTGGCTGGCTTTGAGCTGCACCGCGATGTGGATATCTTTCGTGTGGTGGCGATCTTGCTTTGTCTTCTGGTCTGGCTGTGTTTTAATGTTTTGCACTCCCGCATGGGCCGGGCTTTGCGTGCTCTACATACTTCAGACCAGGCAGCCCAGGCCATGGGTATTGATGTCGCTCGTCACAAGCTTTTTGTTTTTGTTTTATCTGCTGGCTTTGCCGGTCTGGCGGGTGTGCTTTATGCCCATTACTTGACCTTTATTGCTCCAGCATCCTTTGGGTTTATGTTTTCCGTGGAACTGATGGTTATGGTTGTTTTGGGAGGCATGGTCAGCGTTCCTGGAGCGATTATTGGAGCATTTTTTATTACCATTTTGCCTGAATTATTACGTGCTTTTGAAGACATTGAAATTATCCTTTTTGGGTTGATCCTTGTTGTATGCATGATATTTTTGCCAGACGGTCTGGCTGGAGGCAGTGCACGACTTTGGGCTTGGGTCAAAACCAAACTGGCTCTAGGATGTAGCCGTGGGTAACCCCATTTTTTCCTGCGAGCATATTGGGGTACGTTTTGGCGGAGTGCAGGCTTTAAGTGAAGTGAGTTTTGCAGCTCAACAAGGGGCTATTACCTCCATTATTGGTCCCAATGGTGCTGGAAAAACCACGTTCTTAAATGTTATTTCGGGCATGGTTACTCAAGATCAGGGGACGCTTTTTTTTAACAATCAAGATATTTCTCAGACCAAGGCCCATGAGCGTGCAGCGTTGGGCATGTTGCGAACATTTCAGAATTTGGAAATTTTTTCCAACATGACGGTTTTGGAAAACGTGGCTGTGGGCTGTCATGGTCGCTTTACCCTGCCTCTGTGGCATAATGTTTTACGTACTCCGTCTTCTCGGCGTCTGGAAAATCTTGTTCATGACCAAGCTCTGGCAGCCCTGGATTTTGTGGGGATGAGTACTGCTGCATCTTCCCTGGCCAAGGATTTGGCTTTTGGGCAGCAACGTTTGCTGGAATTGGCTCGGGCTTTGGCGGCAAAACCCAGACTATTGCTTTTGGATGAACCAGCGGCTGGACTTAACATAGCTGAAACAAAATTTTTGGCCGAACTTATTATGCGTATTCGGGATAGTTATGACTTATCAGTCATCCTGGTTGAACATGATATGGACTTGGTCATGGGTATTAGTGATGCCATCATGGTTTTAAGTTTTGGCCAGACCATAAGCCATGGTACACCCGTTCAAGTGCAAAAAGACCCTCGGGTAATTGCGGCCTATTTGGGTACAGACGACTAACTCATAGTTACAATAAACTCTGTAATAAAATGACATGAAATCTACCCTTCTTGCACTAAAAAATATTGATGTCTTTTACGGTCATATTCATGCCGTGCGTCGCGTGACCTTGCATGTGCGTCAGGGGGAGATTGTTGCCTTGATCGGTGGTAATGGAGCCGGAAAAACCACCATGTTGTGTACCATCTCTGGTTTGATCCGCCCGAGCCAAGGCAGTATCTTGTATCAGGATGTGGAAATTACCAGGCAAAGCCCTGAAGCGATTGTGCGAGCCGGACTTTCCCATGTGCCCGAGGGCCGTTTGGTCTTTAGTCCTTTGTCCGTGGAAGATAATTTACACCTGGGTGCGTATACTCGGCCTTATTTTCGCAAACGAAGTGATATGCTTCAAGATGTGGAGACCATGTACGCCATGTTTCCGGTCTTGCGTGAACGTCGTCATCAACACGCAGGAACCTTGTCTGGGGGTGAACAGCAGATGTTGGCCATTGCCAGAGCCCTCATGGCCAGGCCCAAACTTCTCCTTTTGGATGAGCCAGGGATGGGTCTTGCTCCGTTGGTGGTCAAGGATATTTTTCGGCATATTTTAAACTTGCGAGACGAGTTGGGCCTGACAGTACTTTTGGTAGAACAAAATGCGCGTTCAGCCTTAAAAGTTGCTGATCGTGGTTATGTGCTGGAAAACGGTCGAATTTTGATCCAGGGTACAGCAGGAGAACTTCTTGCCAACCATGACGTACAACGAGCCTATTTGGGACGGGAACTGGATGAAAACTAGAACTGTTTTTTTGGACAAAGGGCTGGTGATGAAACCGTCAGGCCAAGGGAGGCGACATGTACTGGCAGGCTGAGCTTGAATGCATGGATCGGGGGGAATTGGAACTTTTACAGCTGGAGCGTCTTCAAGCAACCTTAAATCGGGTAACACGTAATGTCCCCTTGTATCGTACGCGTTTTTCCGACCTGGGGCTTGACCCCTATGATCTTCAGTCCTTGGAGGATGTCAGGAAAATTCCTTTTACCACTAAAGATGATCTGCGTGAGCATTATCCCTATGGCCTTTTTGCCGTGCCCTTGCGTGATGTGGTGCGGATGCAAGGATCGACCAGTACTCCAGGTAAACCAGGAGTGGTGGGCTATACTGTTGGTGACATTCATCGTTGGTCCCATCTGGCAGCTCGAATTTTGGTCGCTGGCGGAGTTACCAAGGATGATGCAGTACAAATTGCCTTTAATTATGGGTTATATACCAGTGCTTTTGGCATTCATTCTGGAGCGGAGTTGCTGGGTGCTTCGGTTATTCCCAGCTCCAGCAGTGACGCCCAGCGACAAATTTTGATCATGCAGGATTATCGTAGCACTGCCCTTACCTGTTCACCTAGCTATGCTCTGCATCTCGCTGATACCCTGGATGAGCTGGGCATCAACAAAACAGCCCTGAGTTTACGCTTTGGTCTTTTTGGTTCAGAGCCCTGGACCGAAGAAATGCGCCAGGAAATTGAAGCACGACTTGGTATTTTGGCGACAGACAATTACGGATTAAGTGAAATTACCAGTGTTGCTGGGGAATGTTTGCAACGAGACGGGCTGCACATCAATGAAGATCATTTTCTGGCTGAAATTATCGATCCGCTCACAGGCCAGGTTCTTCCGGTGGGACACAAAGGAGAATTGGTGCTTACGACTTTGACCAAGGAGGCTTTTCCCTTGATTCGTTTTCGTACTGGTGATCTTACCACGCTCATGGACTCCGAGTGTGCTTGTGGGCGGACCTTGCGGCGTATGTCACGCATTCCCGGACGCAGTGATGATATGCTCATTATTCGTGGAGTTAATGTTTTTCCTTCCCAGATTAACGAGGTGATCATCAGTACTGGACTTATGGACCCCCATTATCAGATTGTTTTGGACCGGGTGGGGCAGATGGATAGAGCCACCTTATGTCTTGAGGCCCCAGAGTCCTTTTGTACAGATTCCATCAAGGAGTCCCAGCGTATTTTGGAAAATGTGCGCCTGCGTTTACAGACAGCTTTGGGAGTGACTTTTGAGGTGCGTTTGGTGGAGCCGAGGTCCATTGATCAGCAATACGGCGGTCGGGTGCTGGATAAGCGGACTTTGATATAGTGATTTGGTGTATTTTTGCCTCAAGACTTTTTAGGCCAGAGTAAAGGATATGTTGAGTAGCTTTGCCAAGGATGATTTGGGTTCCATGCCCTATGATTTGCCTGCCTTGTTTGCGGATATACCCTTGCGTCTGGCTCATATGCAGGATGCTTCAGCCTTTGCCAAGGATTTGGGACATTGCTTTCATTTGCCAGCCCATGAACATAGTCTTCTTTTGCGGGCTGCATTACTGCACGATATTGGCTATGCCCCGGCCCTGCACAAATTTTCTTTTCACCCCTTAGATGGAGCAATTTTTTTAGAACAACACCAGGAGCACCCTTGGGTGGTGGAAGGGGTTTTACGGCATTCTCAAGCCGAGAACAAAGCTTTGACTAAGCTAGATCTTGCCCATGAATATGCTGTACGTCCTGCTTTGCCTCAAGCACAGAGCCTGGTGCGCATGACGACTATTGCCGATTGGCGGGCCGCTGGTGTGGGGGGGCGGGTTTCCTTTGGGCAACGGCTTCATGATATTATCAGTCGCAATCCGGGTAATGTGGCCAAGGAAAAACGAGCCAGAGCCATGGTTGACGAGGTACGAACCTGGTTTTGGGCCTTTCTGGCCGACACGAGCCATGCTCACCCTTTACCCTGGATTTTTTGTGATATTGATAATACCTTGATCCGTCCTGGGGATACGTTGTCTGCACGCAATAGAAAAGCCATCAAATCCTACGTGGCTGCTGGCGGGCGTTTGACCTTGGCTACAGGCAAACATCCCCTTAGTATCAGGCCGCTAATCATGGATTTGGGCCTTGAAGTACCACAAATTGCGGCCAATGGTACCTGTTGGTTACATAAAGGAGCAGTTCAAATTTTCGCCCATTTGGATGGTAAGGAAGACGCCTTACAGTCTCGTTTGGAAGCTTTGGAACTGCCCGTGGCGGTGTATCGGGTCGAGGGTATTGAAGCTGGCAGGATTTGGCCCCAGGAGTTGGGAGAGTTGTTTGAGCGTTATGGAGAAATTCGGCCTGTGCACCAATCTTTGCCTGGTCCGGCCCTTAAAATTTTGTGCGTGGCTGATGATCAGGATCTGGAGCAAGAACAAACCTTGCGGGCTTTGGCCAAGTCCCTTGATGTGGATATTTGTCGCAGTGACCGATATTTTTTGGAATTTTTGCCCTGGAGCGGTAACAAGGGAGAGACTGCCAGGTTGGTTATGGACCAGGCAGACTGGCCAGTCTTACATTCCTTTGCTTTGGGTGACGCAGAAAATGACGCCACCATGTTTTCTTTGTGTGGCGCATGTGCCGCAGTAGCCAATGGCAGCATGATTGCAAAACGTGGAGCAGACTGGGTTGTTGATCCTTGTACCCAAGATGGGGTTGCAAAAATGCTGGAGCTTTTATTGGCTCAACAAGGATGGGCTGCCTTGCAGGCTGATCTGCCTTATGGCCCTGAGGCTGTACACAATTTTGAGCCGCAGGTTCATAAAATGGATTGAGATTACATTGCACAAGTATAGAATTTTCTTTAGTATGAAGTATATGTCCAACCTTATTTTGTGAGAAAAAGATGACGGATAGACACATTTTACTGACCATTAGTGATGATGCCAGCGCCCTCCAGGCAGTACGTTTTACTTGTGGATTTTTCAGACACACCAGCACATTGAAGGCGACGCTTTTCTATGTGGCCCCCAATCCCAAGGTTGGTTTGTCTGGAGCAGAAATTGCCAAAGACTATGTAACGTTAAATAAAAGAGAAGTAGCCGCAAAAGAAGTAGCTCAGCATGCTTTGTCCAGGGCTACGGAAATATTGATGGGTAAAAATTTTCCCCAAGATAATTTTGATAGCAAGATTTTGTTTCAGCAACTTGGTACTGCCAATGATATTATCCAAGAAGGCCTGGCGGGCATGTATGATGCCATTGCCCTGGGACGGCGTGGACTTTCACGCCTGGAGGAACTGCTAGACAAAAGTGTGAGTAAGCAAATTATAACTACGCGTTTGGAAACACCACTATGGATTTGTCGCCAACAAGAAAAGCCCGAGCCTTCGGTTTTGCTTTGTACTGATGGTTCTCCGGCGAGCCTGCGGACTGCCGATCATGTTGGTTTTATGCTTAAGGACGAGCCTGAACACAGCATTACCATTGCATATATTGATACCTCGGGTGGATGTGACAATGGTTCGGAAGCCATGGCCAAAACACGGCACGTGCTTAAGGAGAATGCTATTCCTTCCGAACGGATTAAAGAGCTGGTTGTGGAAGGGAAAAATGTCAGTGAAGTGATTATTACTTTGGCGCGTGGTGGTGGTTACGGAGTTATTGCCACGGGTAGAACTGGTCGTGGAGAAGCCAAGTCGCGCCAGTTTTGGGGTTCAGTGAGCATGTCTTTGTTGCGTCACCTCGATTTTGCAACCATGTGGATCACCCATTAATGGCGGCTTAAGAAGCCATCTTTACAATGCGGGGCTGAAAGTGTCCGCAAGTACGTACCAACTCCGACTGGGCAGCCATGACAGCATTGATATCCTTGTACGCCATGGGTGCTTCATCTACACCAGCTGCCAGGAGAGTGACTTTGTGGCGGCGCAAGACGTCATCAAGATCCTTGCGGCGGAAACGTTTTTTTGCTTGTTGTCTGCTCATACGGCGCCCGGCACCGTGAGCAGCAGAGCACAGGCTTAAAGGATTGCCCAATCCTTCAACCACATAGGCCGGGTCTATCATAGTGCCCGGAATAACCCCCAGCACCCCAACTCCGGCTGGTGTCGCTCCTTTTCGATGGACAATCACTTCTTGTCCATTATGAACTTCCTTCCAGGCAAAATTATGGTGATTTTCTACACTCCACACAGGAGTCAATTTCAGATGTCCAGCAATGGCTTCGTGGATCAATATATGATTGGCCTGACTATAACGACCCATAAGTTCCATGGCCGCCCAATATTCCTGTCCTTCCTGCGTGTGCAGATCAAGCCAGGCCAGATGAGCTAGGTTGCGCGGGAGTTCGGGGTGAGCTCGTCTGGCCAACCCTGAATAATATTTGGCCACTTCACCCCCGGTGCCTCTACTCCCACTATGGGAAAGGAGGGCCAGATATTTACCCTTGTCTAGTCCTTTTATGGGGTCTGGTATCTTTAAAATTCCCCACTCCACAAAATGGTTGCCAGACCCGCTGGTTCCCAGTTGGGCCCGGGCAGTCTCATGCATGCCCTTGGTCACGGGTGAAAATGACCAGTCTTCGTGCATGACCGGATGGTCCTTGGGCTGGGTGAACCTCGCGCCAACCCCAAAACGAGTGTCATGCTCCAAGGCATGAATCAAGGTTTGAGCATGAGTGGTAATCAGATCAGGGCTTGCAGAAAAAACACTGATTTTTACGCGGCAGGCAATATCCATGCCCACTCCATAGGGGATAACCGCATTTTTCACAGCCAAAACACCGCCAATGGGCAGACCATAACCCACATGAGCATCGGGCATGAGCGCCCCTTGCACGGCAATGGGCAAGCTACAGCCATCTTCCATTTGTTGAATAGCCTTAGGGTCCAAATCATCACCCCAATAGTGCCAGGGGGCGATGGCTTTCTTGGGGGTATGGGAGGAGTGATGTTTTGCCTGCTGAGAGTGATGGGCGAGCATGGTCGCCAATGTCCCTAGAACCTCGTGATCAGAAAATTTTTCTGGGTGGTCCGTGAGACGTCGAAATAATCGGCGCAAAGCCTTTCCCTGTATCCCTTGCTTGCTTAAAATTGCAATACAGTCTGCTGCCACAGGTGCGAGACGTTCAGGAATACCCAGCCGGGCTGGTGAAAAGGAAGGATGTGAGCCTTTGGTTGATGGGGTGCTCATAGGGATGCATGTATTAAAGATATCTTATTTTTTGGGACCCTCATTTATCTTGTTGTATTTCGAGTGGTTGTACCCATGGAGTGATTGCAAAAGGCAGCCGTAATTCGTTATTTACCTGGAAATTTGAGATGTTCCATTACCTTTTCGTAGGCTTGTCTGGACTTTTCAGTTTCAAGTTTTGGAATTTCATCACGATCAACATATTTTATAGCCCCACATGGGCACATCTCCACGCAAGCCGGACCCATGCCCACTTGTCGACGTTGAGCACACAAGTCACACTTGGCCACCATAACTCCTTTACCTGTTTCAAACATAGCACTATAGGGGCAGGCTAAAATACAATTTCTGGTTTGACAGCCTCGACAGAGCATGGGTTGCAAAATCATTGCTCCATCTTTATCTCGTTTTAAGGCTCCCCGTGTACAGGCATTGGCGCATTTGGGATTTTCACAATGGCGGCAATAAAGGGGAACCATGACGCCATCTACTGTGCGTGACATGTGAATGCGTGAGGTGTCATTGGCAAAACGACATACATACTCACAAGTTTCACAACCAATGCACAGGCTGTAATCAATATATAATGTTTTTTGGTCACTCATGATTGTCTCCGAAATCCTTCTTCATTGGCCACCAGATCGTTATAGTCATAGGCATCCAGACGGTTTTGTGCTTTAAGATCAAGCCAGTTGGCCAAGGAGCGAGCAGCACGAAGACCACTATAAATGGCTTTGCCAATTTTGCTTGGACCGGTCAAAGCGTCACCGGCTACAAAGACATTTTCAATGTCAGTCATGTGTAGCCAGCGTACCTCGCCTTTACGTACATTTTCCAGACCAAGTTCTTTGGCAAAAGGAGGGGTGGCTGTTTCTCCAATGGCTGCCACTATAACATCTACATCAAGAATTTTGGTTTGGGGGCCATCTGGTGTCGAAAAAGAGACTTCCATGCCCTCAACTTGTTCTTCGCCCAAGATACGCAGTGGTGTTGCCTTTTCTACCCATTCCACACCCATGGCCTGTAATTGTTCAATCTCAAAAGTTCCGCAAGGACACTCCTTAATGGTGCGGCGGTAGAGATGCAGGACTTTGGCAGCACCCAAATGGATGGCATTATGAGCTGCATCTACTGCGGAATGACCAGCACCAATGACAGCCACTTTTTTTCCAGCAATATCAGGGAGTTTGACATTAGGTGCATTGTATTTGACAGCTCGAATGGGAAAAAGAAATTCCAGGCCAGAAAAAACACCAGGCAGATTTTCTCCAGGGATTTCCAGCCGTCGAGAACGCCAGGAGCCTGTGCAAATCATGATAGCATCATGTTTTTTAATCATGTCTCCAAAACCCAGGATTTCACGGCAAAAATGATCCCCTTCTTCATCGTGTAAAGGACCACTACAGCAGATTTTCGTGTGGGTGTGAAAAGTAACTCCGGCCATGCGCTCCAATTGACGCGTACCCAAGTCGATGCGTAGCTTAGGAATTCGGTAGCCAGGGATGCCAAAAAGCATTAAGCCACCGGGTTTGGGAAGCTTATCATATACTTCAATCTGGTAGCCCAGACAAGACAGGTATCCAGTAGCAGCGAGACCCGATGGCCCTGCTCCAATAATTCCTACACTACGACCATTGGGCATGGCTGGCTCAGAACAAAGAAAATTAAAATTAATGGGATCCATGAGTACTCCTTGAATTGTGCTGGCAATGATCAATGAATTGGGACTGGAGAGGGCATTTGTCAAGTTACGTGAATTTTGGCACTTTTCAAATCTTGATGTTCAACCATGATTTTACGGGCAGTCGGGGCTACCAGAAGTGAGTTTTTCTCCTGAATTGTATGAACTTTTACGATATAGCTTAGGGCTAATGCTTCCTTTATTTTTTCCTTGAGAATTTTTCTATGCATGACGGATTATACAAAGCTTGGCGTGTTTTGACCATGGATCCTCATGAGCCGGAGATATATGAGGCCGGGATTTTGGTTCAAAATGATCGTATTGTGGCCTTGGATCGTTTTGCAGTTTTACGCGGAACAGGACCGGTTTATGATTTGGGAAGGGTCACTTTATGTCCTGGGCTCATCAATGCACACACCCATTTGGGCATGTCTCATCTGCAAGGACAAATCCCCAAGGGACTGGGCTTTAAGGCTTGGGCAGACCGGATTTTTTCTTTGCGTCATCAGCCTTTCAATGAATTTTTCTTGTTTCAAAATGTGGAAGCCATGCGTACCAAGGGGCTAGCTGTGCTTACAGATATAGTAGGAGGCCATGGAGAGCAAATCCGAGCAATACTTGGGGATAGCGGCTTAACCGGATTCTTTTTTTATGAGTTGTCTGGCCAGTGTAAGGGGAATCTGACACAAAAAGTTTTGCCGGACAAGTCCAGCTTGGCTGTGCATGCCCTCTATTCCATAGATCCTGAGTATGCCCGGCAGATCAAGGCTTGGTGCCACAGCACAAATCGTCCTTTTTCTTTACATTTAGCCGAGGTGCCAGGGGAAAATGAGCTTTTTATAGATGGGAAAGGAGAATTCGCTGATTTTTTACGTTTTCGAAAAATTTTACCCAAATCTTTTGTTGCTCCAGGCACAAGTGTTGTGTCTTTTGCCCAGAGTCTGGGCTTACTTGATCCAAAAACTTTAGCTGTCCATTGTGTCCAGGTCAGTGAAACCGATCTAGGTTTTTTAGCTGATAGTGGAGCAAGTGTTTGTCTATGTCCTCGTAGCAATACCTGGATTGGGGTGGGTGAGCCCCAGGCTTTGGCTATGTATCAAGCGAATATCCCTCTTTGTTTGGGGACAGACTCTCTGGGCTCCAACGAAAGCCTTAATCTTTGGGCGGAACTTGCAGTTGTGCAGCAACTTTTACCCAAGTCCTTAACCTTGCCAGACTTGTTGGCACTAATAACTATAAATCCAGCCAAAGTTTTGGGTCTGGAGAAAGATTTTGGCATCCTTGCAGTGGGGCGAACGGCTCTCTGGGCCGTGGTACCCAAGCCATGGGCAGATATGCATTAAAAAATGGAAAAAATGACAGGGTGGCGGAGGCGTATAGGAGTCGAACCTACCGAAGACCTCTCGACCTTCCACCGGTTTTGAAGACCGGGCGCCACACCGGTGACGATACGCCTCCGTAAGGAGAAATGGTCTTTAACAGCGCTGTAAATAATGATCAAGCTGTTCCTTAAAACAGAAAAATATTTTTCTTTGTAAATTTATCTTGTCATTTTACAAACAGACCTTAACAATCAGGGGTTGTTTCTTTAAGCAAAGTTTTAACACGTCATTGTTTGTGAGAAAATGCCCTGTACACTCACCATGCTTGTCTGGTTCAAGAAACAACGGCGTGGAATTTAAGGCCAATGGTTAGGCCTTGGGTATGAAAAATAACTGGTACGTAATGCTTTGACTCTTGACGTCCCTAGTAAAGATAGCCAAGGGCAAGTGTTGATATGCATCTTGGTTTACGGAGGTTTTTTCTTTGAATAGTATATCTAAAAATTTGGTGCTTTGGGCAGCAATTTGTATGATCATGATTGTGCTTTTTAATATGTTCAATCAGGGTCCAGCAACGTCCAATGATCTTAATTATACAGAGTTTTTGACCAAAGTACGTCATAATGAGGTGGCCAGTGTTAAAATTCAGGGTTCACGCATTACAGGAGTTTTGATCAACGAGCAGCGTTTTTCCACCTATGCGCCCAATGATCCCACTCTGGTTGACACGTTGGTTCAAAACAATGTTCAGGTAAAGGCCGAACCCCAGGAAGAAGCACCCTGGTATATGACCGTGCTTATATCCTGGTTTCCCATGTTGTTGCTCATCGGGGTGTGGATTTTTTTCATGCGCCAAATGCAAAGCGGGGGCGGCAAGGCCATGTCTTTTGGACGCTCCAGGGCCAAAATGGTTACTCAGGAAGAAACCAAGGTTACTTTTGCTGATGTGGCTGGAGTGGATGAAGCCAAGGAAGAGTTGCAAGAGATAGTGGATTTTTTAAGTAATCCTAAGAAATTTACTCGTCTGGGTGGTCGTATCCCCAAAGGAGTACTATTGGTTGGGTCACCCGGTACGGGTAAAACCTTATTGGCCAGGGCTGTAGCTGGTGAGGCCGGAGTTCCTTTTTTCTCTATTTCAGGTTCTGATTTTGTGGAAATGTTTGTAGGTGTGGGTGCGGCCCGAGTACGGGATCTTTTTGTCCAGGGTAAGAAGAATGCTCCTTGTTTGATATTCATTGATGAAATTGATGCTGTGGGTCGTCAGCGTGGAGCCGGTTTAGGTGGCGGACATGACGAGCGCGAACAGACCCTGAACGCCATGCTTGTGGAAATGGATGGGTTTGAGTCCAATGAAGGGGTCATTCTCATTGCCGCTACCAACCGTCCGGATGTTTTGGATCCTGCATTGTTGCGTCCAGGACGTTTTGATCGTCAGGTGGTTGTACCCAATCCGGATTTACGAGGCCGTCAGCGAATTTTAGAAGTCCATTCTCGAAAAACTCCCCTGTCCCCCGAAGTAGACCTGGAAATTTTGGCGCGGGGTACACCGGGTTTTTCAGGGGCTGATTTGGAAAACCTGGTCAATGAAGCTGCACTGCATGCCGCCAAGTTGAGCCAAGATGTTGTGACCATGCATGATTTTGAAGAGGCCAAGGACAAGGTCTTGATGGGCAAGGAGCGACGCTCCATGATTTTAAGTGATGAGGAAAAAAAGACTACGGCCTATCATGAGGCTGGACATACTTTGGTCGCGAAATTTTTGCCTGGTACTGATCCCATTCACAAGGTGTCCATTATTCCTCGTGGTCGTGCTTTGGGTGTGACCATGCAACTGCCAGTGGATGATCGCCATACCTATTCCAAAACATATTTAGAAAATAATTTGGCCGTGCTTTTTGGGGGGCGGGCTGCTGAAGAAATTGTTTTTCACTCCATTACTACTGGTGCAGGAAATGATATTGAGCGAGCTACAGGCATGGCTCGTCGTATGGTTTGTGAATGGGGGATGAGTGAAGAGTTTGGTCCCATGGCCTTGGGTAAAAAAGATGATGAGGTATTCTTGGGTCGTGATATGGCCCATATTAAAAACTACAGTGATGAAACAGCCAAGTTGATTGACTTGGAGGTCAAGCGTATTTTGACCGAAGCATACAATAGAGCCAAGACTATTCTTGAGGACAATATTGAGCTTTTGCATTCTTTGTCCTTGGCTCTTATTGATCGGGAAACCTTGACCGGAGATGATGTAACCAAAATTATTGCTGGTGAACCTTTGCCTCCGGCCAGTAATGGTCAAAAACCAACAACTGCGAAGCCTCAGGATGTAACACCCTCCGATGCAGAGGCCCAGGATGGGGGATTTACTCTGGATGAAGGTGATGACCATCGGCAGGATGAGGACTAAGGGTATGCACCGGGACAAAGAGAGCTTTGTCTCCTGGGATATTGGAGGGGGGAGGACCTTGGGTCCGGCCCCCTTTTTTGTTGTGGGTATTGTGAATTGTACCCCTGATTCCTTTTATGATGGAGGTGTTGCCTCCTGTTTTTCTTTGGCTGTCTCTCGGGCTCTGGCTCTGTTGGATCAGGGAGCTGATATTCTTGATCTTGGCGGGGAAAGTACCCGGCCCTTCGCCCCTTCTGTTAATGAAAAAGAAGAATTGGAGCGGGTTTTACCTGTGGTACAAGAGATCATTCGTCTTCGGCCTGAGACCATTATTTCCATTGACACTACCAAAGCCAAGGTAGCCAAGTCTTGCTTGGAGGCTGGAGCCAGAATCATCAATGATGTGTCAGCCTTGAAGGCCGACCCGGCTTTACTTGATGTTTTGATCAAGTATCAGCCAGGGTATGTGCTTATGCATAGGCAAGGTGATCCCAAGACCATGCAACTCGCACCGCACTATGAGGATGTTATAGAGGAAATTCATCATTTTTTCGCTGATCATTTACAATTTTTGCAGCACAAGGGATTGGACAAGGCAAAAGTTGTCCTGGACCCAGGTATTGGTTTTGGTAAATTGCTTGAGCATAATCTGGAGATTTTACGTCATGTGGACTTCTTTTTTGACTTGGGTTGCCCCCTTTATCTTGGTTTGTCGAACAAGTCGTTATGGAGAGATTTTTTGGGGCGCGAAGGACGCGAACGCAATGCTGCTACTTTGGCGGCAACTGCCTTGCTCTATCAAAAAGGGGTACGCATTCATCGGGTTCATGAAGTACAGGAGTGTTGCGATGCCTTACGGGTAGCTCATAGTTTAGGACAAGGAGGAGGTACTTTGTGCTGAGTTTTACCATAGGTCATTTGCAGATCACCTGGCGGGATATTCTTGATGTTCTCCTGGTTGGTTATATTTTTTTTCGTATTATTTTGCTCATCAAAGGCTCCAGGGCTGTATCAGTTATTTACGGGCTTCTTTTGGTAGTTATTGTGTATTTTGCTGCGGGAGAGTTTGGTCTATATACGTTGAGCTGGCTTCTTGGAAACTTTTTGGGTTCCATTTTTTTGGTGGTTATCATTCTTTTTCGTCGGGATATTCGTAAAGCTTTGGCTGTCATGGGTGCTACTACTATATTCAAAAAAGAACTGGTACAGTCTTCTGTGCTTGATGAACTCATTATAGCTCTTCTGCAGATGGCCAAAAATAAAACTGGTGCACTTATTGTTATTGAGCGTAATATTCCCATAAGTGATATTATTTCTGGTGGTATTGAACTACAAGCCAAGTTTAGTAAAGATTTGTTGTTGACCATTTTTCATCCTGATACTTCTTTGCATGATGGTGCGGTTATTATCAGAGATTCCAAGATTGATCGAGCTGCTTGTATTTTGCCTCTGGCCACAGGTTTTAAACATGAGGCATCCTTGGGAACCAGACATCGAGCAGCCCTGGGAGTAACGGAAGAAAGTGATGCTGTGGCTTTGGTCGTGTCGGAGGAGCGAGGCAGTATTTCTTTGGCCGTAGGTGGCAGAATCACCAGTGGTTTAAATGAAGTGCGCTTGAAGAAAGTTCTTGGTGCAGCATTGAGGAAGTAATGTGGAATAATTGGAAATATCGTATTCTGGCACTGATTATGGCCCTGCTTTGCTGGTACGTTGTTTCGGGCCAGGAAAAAGTGGAAACTTGGCTGGAAATCCCTTTGGAATTCGTCAATTTACCGCCCCGCATAGAAATTACTTCTGGCCTGGTCAACAAGATTCAGGTGCGCATTCGGGGCACCAGTAATCAGGTGCGTTCTTTAAATACCAGTCGGTTAGCGTACAAGCTGGACCTGGGAAAAATTCAAACCGGAGCTAATGTTATTCCTTTGACCACAGAACGCATGACAATCATTTCTGCTGTGGAAATTGTCGAGATCCGTCCGTCCAGCCTGGAGCTTGTAGCGGATGCAGCCATGACCAAGGAAGTTCCTGTGCATCTGGATTGGCAGGGCTTACCAGCTCCAGACACCATGTTTAAAGAGATGCGACTGACTCCAAACAAGATCATGCTTACAGGCCTGGCCAGTAAGCTTCAAAATATCGATCAGCTGCAAACAGAAAAAGTAATTATTGCGGAAAATGATAAACTTAATGTGTCTGGTCAGGTGCATATACTTATTCCCAAGGACGTAAGTAGTGATAAAGCAACAATAGCATATGAACTGTATTTTGGGCTTTTGACCCAAGAACTTTGGGTCAAAATGAATGTGGAAAGCATTAAGCATGATTCCTACACCTATGTGGTTGATCCCAACTTTATCCGCGCCAGACTGGCAATTCCAGTGCGTTTGCTGAAAGAAAAGGACTGGCGAGAAACATTGTCTGTGGTGGTGGATCCTGGTGCAAATCCTGCTTTGGGTATGGTGATGCTCCGTCCGGAACTGCTTTTCCCTGATGGGGTGGAAGTGCTGGAGTTTAAGCCTGAAGAGATTGAGGCTGTCATTCAATACAAAGACCTTTTTTAGTCTATAGTTCTACTTTGTAAGATCGTGTGGCTGTTATGTAAACAGAAGATGATAGGAGTGCTCATACTCCAGCGCCGTTTTTATTTCAGACATACCGTCAGAATTACTCCAAGCCACTTAACAACATCCCCTTGACGGGCGACTGGGTAGCTCACGTTTTTATTTCGTGTCAGGCAATTGTGTGCAGGCAAAGAAGTGGGCTGACAGGTCTTTTTAAAAACATACATACGGTTCTATAAGTGAGGACAATTATGCAACATTCTGTACTCATCAGCGATTTTGATGGGACCATGACCGAAAACGATTTTTACAAGCTGGTGGCAGAACGATTATTGCCTGCACAAGCCCTTGAATTTTGGCAAGAATATCGTCGTGGCCGTATAAGTCATTTTAAAGCGTTACAGAATATTTTTAGCCAATTGCGAGCACCACAGAAGGTTCTGGAGGAGTTGATCCTGGACATGCATCTTGATCCATCTCTGGCCAAAGATATTGTTTGTTTGCGTAAAGCTGGGTGGAAAGTGGTTGTGGCTTCTGCCGGATGCCAGTGGTATATTGACCGGCTTTTGACTGGAGCTGGATTAACTATTGGGCCACAAGGAGATGTGGAAGTACATGCCAACCCAGGTACGTACTCTTCAGGAACAGGTCTGACCATGACCATGCCAGAAGATTTGCAATTTCGCAGTCAGGAAACCGGAGTGCATAAGGCAGCTATTGTGCACTATTATCTGCAAAATGCGCATCAGGTCGCTTATGCTGGTGATGGCTGGACAGATGTGGATGCTGCCATGTTGGTGCCACCCCATTTACGTTTTGCCAAAGCCGATATTAAACAGGCCTTGGATGAACGAGGAGAACAAGCCCGGATTTTTACACATTGGTCTGAAGTTGCCCGTACTATCGTGGAACTGGAGTAAGTATGAATTTTTCACCCCGCATTGCTGTCCCTGGTCTGGTACGGATTAAGAGTAAGGCCTTACAACGTTTGGGGATCTATTTACAACGTAATCAGTATGAGCAGGTGACCATGGTGGTCAGTGCCGGACTGCCGAAAGAAGTTCTTGACGTTGCGCAAAAGAGTTTAGCGTTGAAACATATTCAGGTCGTTACCTGGATTGAAGTCAATACCAATGATTTTGAGGCAGTGGCAGAATTTTTTGCCAGTCTTTCGGGCAAGGTTCAGGCCATTGTCGGACTTGGGGGCGGAAAAGCCCTGGATGTGGCCAAATACCTCGCCTTTTTAGCCAGAAAACCCTACTTTGCTGTCCCAACTTCCTTGAGTAATGATGGATTTTGTAGCCCCATGGCCAGTTTGACCATCAAGGGACGACGGCGCTCTTTGGCTGCTGCCTTGCCTCATGGCGTGATTATTGACGTTGATGTCTGTTTGCAGGCTCCCCGGATTTTGTGGCTGTCTGGGGTCGGAGATCTGGTATCCAAGTTTTCTGCTGTCCATGATTGGAAGTTGGCTTTCCATCATAAAGGAGAGCTGGTGGAAGATTTGGCAGCCTTGCTTTCAGACGCTACTGTGTATCAGTTTTTAGCTAATCCTGTGTTTACGCACCAAGGGATAATCCAATTGGCAACAGCACTTATGCTTAATGGTATTGCCATGGAGATTTGCGGTTCGTCCCGGCCAGCGAGTGGGAGTGAACATCTTATTTCTCACGCCCTTGATGAAATAAGCACCACACCCAGATTACATGGGCTTCAGGTAGGCATGGCCACGTATATTACTTGCCGTTTGCAAGGTCAGCAGGCTGATACAGTGGACCGAGTTTTTCAGGCTACTGGGTTTTGGGAAGCTGTGCGGGCGAATCCTTTTTCACGACAAGAATGGCTGGATGCAGTGGTCATGGCACCGAGCATAAAAGAAAATTTTTTTACCGTGCTTTCCACACGTGATTGTTTGCCGGAATTTCGGTCTATGCTCAATGAAGCTGTGCTTAAGGATTGTTTTGTATGATGGGGTGTAGTCACGTGACAGTGTTTTAAGTTTTGTCATGCGTGGCAGACCAATTGCCTGCTTGGCCCATTAACCTAAAAAAGAACTTGCCATTTTGGGTGCCCATGGATAATAGCTGACTTCGCCTTTGGCCAATGCCAAGGCATGTCTTATTATGGCGAGGTAGCTCAGATGGTTAGAGCATGCGGCTCATATCCGCAGAGTCGGGGGTTCAATTCCCTCCCTCGCTACCAAAAAATCAAGGGGAGGCTATAGCCTCCCCTTTTTATATTCTGCCCAGGATTTTACGTTCAGTTTTGCTACGGTTTGTCAAAACTATCATTATATCTTTGCCCAATAAAACTACTCAAAAGAATACAAAGACCTTTTCTGGATTATTTTTGTGGTTGTGGTGTTCATCTCAACAAATCTTGAGCCACCTATATTCTTTAAGTCCAGACTCTGAAGGATACTTCAGAAATAACTCCGTACACAAAGGGCCTTTACTTGTATATAAATCTTATATGTGCATACTATCCCTTGTTGTCAGAATTTTCCCCCCTTGTGTTTGAGGTTAATATTTGTATTTTTTTGGGGGGATTGATACGTCTTGGAAAAAGGGACTGGTGCGCATAGTCAATGATTGCGTCTTTTCATGGGAAGTGACAGGCATGTAGCTATGTAGTAAATAAACCCAGGCAGCTCTTTACTTACTACTAGCTGCTTGTGGGGTTTTGAAGAGCTTGATGTATTGTGCTCTACCCCAATGGAAATAAGTATCTTTATAAGGCCCATTTCTCTTGATACATAAATAAATTACAAGTATAGGCAAAGGTATCAAAAATTTGAACTGGACTGAGTAAAATTTGAAGACAGTAAATGCTTGCTTTGGAAAGAAGGGGGCTATTAATTTATGTTTTATAATTTACACTATGGGATGTTTCTTTCAATAGCGTATAGTAATTTGTCATTTTTTAAATAAATTTTCTATATTGTTTATATAATTTTAGATTTATTATCATTATGTACTATAGGTTAAAATTATGAATACAAATAAAAAATCTGATGTTGAAATTTTTGTACATAATAGAACTGTTGTTTCTTTTTCTTGCCCTCATTGCAAATTAGAAAAGAGTATCGATATTAGTAAGATAAAAAATGTTACTCATTGGAATATCAAGGCTACATGCACTAGATGTAAAAATGATTTTACTGTGTCTTTTAATTTAAGAAAGTATTTTAGAAAAAAAACAGACTTGTCAGCTACATTGTATAAAACATTAAAATTTAATGATTATTTAGGTGACGCACAGGTAACCGATATGTCCTTATCTGGCATTGGATTTACTACGAAAGAAAATATTTCTAAGCATAATGTTTTAGCTATAAGATTTGTTTTAGATAATAATGAAAATACAGAAGTATGTAAGGAAATAAAAATAGAATCTATTCGTGATGATAAAATAGGGGCTAGTTTTATAGATGGTATTGTTCTAGATAAAGATTTTAGAAATTATATTGTAAATCAATAGAATAATTATAGGAGCAATAGATGGCAGGAACAGACAGGTCACATCTTAAAAGAAGAACTTCCTTTATAACTCTTGTTGTGTTTTCCATAGCCATTGGTATTTTTATTTTTATTGCTTTGCGACCGGATATACTCCATTTCGGCTCTTCACGTCTCGATTCTCAGATTGTAATTTTGCCTGCTCAAGCTGCGGCTGAAGGAGGCCAATGGCGTCTCGTCAGTCAATGGCAAAATCCCGGTGATATTTCAGAGCGTCATTTTTATCTTATTGAATTCAAAAATATTCCAGGATGGGTTTCTCCCAGTCCTGTAATTTTGCGTCAGGATAAAACAGATGTTGTTATTGAGGGGCAATATACACCTATTGAATATAGTGAGCGCACCATTTTGTCCCTGGATGGATCAAGTACCATGGCTCATCGTTTGATTCCGGAGCTGGCCACTGCCTATCTTGAAAGTATTGGAGCAGACGAGGTGCGCAAGCAGGCTGGCAGCACGGCTGACGAATCTATTGTACAGGGTATTTTTTATGCATCCAAAGAAATTCAGACCATCCGCATTAAGGGACAGGGAACTTCAGCTGGTTTAGCTGCCTTTATGGCCAATGATTGTGACATTGCCATGGCCAGTTACCCTTTTTGGGGTCACAGGGATAAGTTTTTGCATAGTCCTTGGGAGGGTGCGAAGGAAAAATTTATCATTGGTATGGATGCAGTGGCAGTTATAGTTTCAGCCAGCAATGCTGTAAAAACTTTGACCAAGGACGAGGTTAAAAAAATATTTAGTGGGCAGATTGACAATTGGAATCAAGTTGGTGGCCCTGATACTCCGATTCATGTTTTTGCCCTAGCCAGTGATTTTGGCACCAGACTTTTTTTTCAAGATGTTTTTATGGATGGTGCTGAACTTGTAACAACCGCTAATATTGTCGATAGCCATGAAAGTTTATCTGGCTATATTGCCCAGGATTCTTTGGCCATAGGTTTTAGTAGTGTAGCCTTGGCCAATCAATGTCGAGAAGTATCTATTCAACAAACCAATGAGTCAGAAGTATTTTTGCCATCATCTGAAAATATACGCCAGCGACGTTATCTAGGGTTTAGGCTCTTGTATCTCTATCTCAACCCTAAGCCGTCCAGCCAATATGCTCAAGATTTTATCCGGTTCTCCCAGTCTGCTTTGGGTCAAAAATTGGTTGAGAAGTTTGGGTTTGTCAGCAAAGATAGTGATGATGAAACTGCTTTAAATAAAGATGAACCTAGTGTAATGTCAGACAAAAATACAGAACAGTCCATTACACTTGTACAAAACAGTACTTTTGATCAAGACCTTGGTGAAGAAATAAGTGATAATGCCACAGGAGAAGATCGTGATACTGATCTTACTTCAGAGACTGACTTTACAATAGTTGAAGAGCCTATTGTACCATTACAAAATTCTACAGATTCTGATGAAACAAAAGAAAAATATCAAGTAATAGAAGAGGTGGATAAACTAAATGATGGGCAAGTATTTGTGCGTTCTGAGTCAAGAGTAGAGTATAATGCTTCAGAAGTTCTTCCTGTGTTAATCCAGCCTGATGAAGAAAAAGTTCCTGAGTCCTTACGTCGTAAGGTGTATCAAGAATACCAAGAGGGAATTGAAGGGGCTGTGCATCTATCTACAGTATTTCGATTTAAATTGGGTAGTGTAGAGTTGGATCAAGAGTCTTCGGACAATATTCGCAAGGTAGTTGCTTTTTTTAAACAACAGGAAAATCAGGGCAAGCAGCCCATAGTTGTTGGATTTTCTGATACAGCAGGTGATTATTCCGGAAACTTATCTATTTCACGAGTTCGAGCACAAAAGGTTGCCAGTGTTTTGCAGGCGCAGGGTTTGGACCATGTTTTGGTTCTTGCAGCAGGGGAAGAAGATCCCGAAGAACCCAATGATACGCGAGCAGGCCGGGAGAAGAATCGCCGGGTAGAAGTGTGGATGAAGTAGCTTCATTGGTGGAGCGGGTAGAGGACGGAAAAAACTATGCAAAATATTTTGGTTATTGATGACGATAAACTTATGTGTCTGGCTCTAGCAAAAATATTGACTTCAGCTGGGTACAATGTGAGTCAGGCCTATGATGGTGAGGAGGGCTTGCATATATATCGGAGTCAACACTTTGACTTGGTTATCACTGATTTGATCATGCCGGACAAAGAAGGCATTCAGATTATTCGAGAGCTACGCAAAGACAATAATAAAGTACGCATCATTGCTATGTCGGCAGGAGGAAGGGGGGGGGCCACAGATTACCTCAAGTGGGCACGCCTTATGGGAGCCAAGCAATGTTTGAGCAAACCAATTAAGCGTGAGGAGTTGCTGAATGCTGTAACCGCAGTTTTGGCAATGCCTTGAATTTTTAGATGTTATCAACCTTTTTTCTTTGCCATTAGGCAATGTTTACGAGTGGGATATGGAAAGAAAGAAAAGACTTTTTAATCTACTCCAGCTCAAAATCCATCTTGGGATTCAAATCATCCTGGTAGTTTGTTTTTTTGCTCTGGGATATTTTATTTATCTGACTCAACTTGATTTACTAAAAAATGATATCCAACGTCAGGGCCTGCAACAAGCAGAAATGGTTGCAGAAGCCAGTGTCACCTCTATTCAAAGAAAAAGTTACTATGTTCTTGAGGAGTTGGCTGCTAAGGCCGAGTACTCTTCCCTTGTGGCCTACTGTCAAATAACAGATTCTCTTGGAAAATCTTTTTTGCAAAATGAAGTGCAGCCAGGCTTAACGCGCGATGACCTTGCAGGGGCTTATGGTCCTAATGAGGTTGTGGTTGTTACCAAGGAAGTATTTTTTGATGGCAATATTGTCGGGTACGTCAAGCTGGGGATGTTTGTTGATCAGGCCCAACGCAAGGCACAGCAAACCACTATCCAACTTATTGCTGGTTTTGCTGCGGTGCTCGGACTTATTGCCATATTTCTTTATGTCTATTTAAATCACCTACTCATCTTGCCTGTTGTGAACCTCTCTATTTTAACCGAAAGTCTGTCCAAGGGAGAATTTGTCACTACCAACTTGGATCGACGTAAAGATGAGATAGGCGTTCTGGCTCATGGTTTTAATAACATGAGCCGTAACCTGAAAGAATTGTATAAAACTCTTGAGAAAAAAGTTGAAGCTCGCACAGAGGATTTAAATAACGCCTACAATGAGTTGCAGGCCATTTTTGACAACTCTTTGGTGGGTATTGCTGTTCTTTCCTCAGACCACCATGTAGTCAGGGCAAATAGCAGGTTTGCAGCTATTTTTGGTTATGACATGGAGGAGATTCCTCAGATTCCGCCAGAAAAATTTCATGTTTCCACTCGAGATTTCGATCTTTTTATTGAAAAATTTTATAGTCGTCTTCATGAAGCTGAAATTGCGCAATTAGAGTTTCAGTTTCGAAAAAAGGATGGAGCGGTGTTTTGGAGCCAGGTATCAGCCAAGGCTATTGACCCTTTGGATTTGGATAAGGGGGTCATTTTTGTTTTGGAGGATATTTCTGACCGGAAGAAAGCGAGTGAGATGCTCAGACAGCATGCTGAGGACTTGCGAGTGGCCAAGGAAGAGGCAGACAAGGCTACCCGTTCAAAAAGTGAGTTTTTAGCTAGAATGAGCCATGAAATCCGAACTCCCATGAATGCAATTTTGGGTATGGCTGAAATGCTCCAGGAATCAGAGCTTAGTCCAAATCAACAAGAATATGTTGAAACCTTTAGCTCGGCTGGTGAGCTGCTTTTAGGCATAATCAATGATATCCTTGATTTTTCCAAGATTGAAGTTGGACAAATCAAACTGGAGTCAATCCCCTTTGTTTTGCGGGATCTTGTGGAGGATGTGACCAAACTTTTTATTTATCGTGCAGAAGAGAAGGGGCTTATTCTTGAGCAATCAGTTGCTCCCGGGTTATTGACGCGATATATTGGAGATCCAACCCGATTACGTCAGATCATTATTAACTTGGTGGGTAATGCCATTAAGTTTACCAATTACGGTAAAGTAAGTTTGTCGGTAACTGAGGATGTACTTGATGATGGTTCCCCGTGTTGCTTGTTTAAGGTTGCTGATACAGGGGTAGGGATACCTAGGGTCAAGTTGGCAACAATCTTCGAAAGTTTTGCCCAGGCAGATTCTTCAACAACTCGGGAGTTTGGTGGCACTGGTCTTGGGCTGGCCATTTCCAAAAAACTTGTGGAACTGATGGGAGGCGATCTCTGGGTTGAAAGTGAAATCAATGAGGGAACTGTTTTTTACTTTAAACTTCCCCTGGTTCCAGATTTTCAAACTCCTAAGATTGAGTCTCGAGCCCACCTTCAACCGGACACCAAAATTTTGATCATTGAAGGCAACTCTGCTTTGCCTGAGAGTATGTCCAATCAGGTACGTAGTTGGGGCATTGCTCCTGTGGTTAAGGATTCTGCAGCGATAGCCATTGATGTGTTGGCCAACACAACGGACAATCCCTTTGATATTATTCTTATTGAAGCCATGGTGGATGGTGAGGCTGCTATTGACATCGCTCAACTCCTTATTGGCCAGGGCCTTGATCTGGCCCCCATGGTTTTGGTGGTTAATTCCACACAAGAATTGGCTGACCTCCCTGAAGCCCAAGATTTTGGACCTGTTACTTATATTTTGCGTCAAGAACTCCAGGGGCAATTACAGGTACAAATTGCAGAAATTCTTTCCACTGTTCAGCGTCGTCATTTAGCTGATTTTGCAGGAAAGGCGTGGAAAATTTTATTGGTTGATGATGTTGAAGCCAATAGACGTGTTGTGGAACTTTTTTTACGAGATAGTAATGTGCAAATTATCCATGCAGAAAATGGAAAAGTTGCTTTGGATAAATTCACCGAGGAGCTCTTTGATCTGGTTCTTATGGATATGGAAATGCCGGTCATGGATGGTCTGGAAGCAACTCGAAGAATTCGGCTTTGGGAGCAGGAAAAGCGTGAATTCAAAACTCCCATTATCGCCCTGACCGCACATGCCTTTCAGGAACACAGACATAAAACCATGGATGCTGGTTGCACTGAGTTTTTAGCCAAGCCAGTCAAAAAACAAGCTCTTTTAAATATTATTGATCTTTTTGCAGGGCAAAGAGAATCCTTTGATCAGCCTGCAGTAACAAGTCCTGTGGAAAAGACCGAGCCTGAACACATTGATTCTCCCATTCGTATAGATCCCGAATTAGAGGATTTGCGTCCTCTTTTCTTACGCACTGTGAGGGATTTTCAAGTGCAGATAGCTGAGGCCATATTAGCAAAAGATTTTGTCACTATCCAACGCTGTGGTCATAGTTTGAAAGGTCTTGGGAGCACCTATGTTGTTGATGAGATTAGTCAGGCTGGTAGAATTATAGAAGCAGCAGCCAGAGCACGTCAGCTCGCAGTCATAACTGAAGCGGCAAATCATTTGGCTATATTTATGGACACGGGGAAGTCTCCCAAAATTCAGACTGCTGGCGAGTTTCTGGCTGAAGCAGTAGAAACTGGTATGACTCCCGATAGTTCTGGGCGTTTTGTTGTGCATGTGTCATCAGAAATGACCGAATTAATACCATTTTTAATGGATGCCATGCAAAAAGATTTGGAATTAATGCACAAGGCCCTTGAACAAAAAGACTTCCCTACAATTCGACGTTTTGGCCATAGCCATAAAGGTTTTGGAAGTACCTATGGCTTTCAGTTTATCAGTGTGGTTGGCAAAAAAGTGCAAATTGCAGCTGATGCCCAAGATGTAGAACAAGTTTCTGAGTTATTGAGGAAACTTGGTGAGTATCTGGAACGAGTGGATATTGTTTATGACGGCCCAGATTTGGTGGAGCAGGAAATTGTTGAGCCTTTGTCCGTAGATACTCAGACCCAGGAAGCCGAAGCACCAGGAAAATCATTTGTGGTGGAAGTTGACGCAGAACTCTTTGAACTTGTGCCTTTATTTTTGGATACAATGAAGACGAATGTTACAGAAATGCGCCAGGCATTAGTTGATAAAAATTATGATGTTATTTGTCGGCATGGGCATAGTCAAAAAGGGTTAGGTAGTACGTATGGGTTTGATTATTTGGGGCACCTGGGTTTTCAAATCGAGTCTGCTGGGCGTCATAAACATGATACAGAGCTCGGGGCCCTTCTCGATGAAATGGAAGATTATATGAATAAAGTGCAAGTTACAAAGCAGGAAGGATAACTATGTATGTCCAAGACATTGATTCTATTGTTGGTCAATATGTTTCCCGCATCCCATTTTCTGTATTGCTCATTGATGATGAGTTTTTAATTGGGGAGGCCATGCGCATCAAGCTGGCTTCAGAAAAGGACATAACTTTTCATTATTGTAAAGAGCCTGACAAGGCTTTGGAACAAGCCATCAGTACTCAGCCCACAACCATAATGCTTGATTTGGTCATGCCTGGTGTCAATGGTTTAACTATGGTCAAATTTTTTAAAAGTAGCGAAGACTTTCACGATGTTCCTTTGATCGTGCTTTCCGCTCGTGAAGAACCAGAGCTTAAGAAGAAGGCTATTGCTCTTGGTGCCAATGACTATATGATTAAACTGCCAGACAAAACCGAACTTGTGGCACGAATTCGTTGTCATTCTGAGCGCTACGTCTTTAAACAGCAGCGCAATGAACTTGTTATGAAAATTCATGCCATGTCCGGTAACTCCAAGGATGAGATAGTCTCTCCCTATCTTGAGTGAATAGAGACCGAAAATTTCGCTCAGACCAAGAGGTTACAATATATCTTTTTATTTTTGCTGTAAGTTAAGCACAAGGTTTCCATGATTAAATTACAACTTGTCAATATAAAAAATATTTTTCAGGAAAAATATTCATTTGAATCTGCTTGGACCAAGT
Source organism: Desulfovibrionales bacterium (assembly GCA_012727715.1). Taxonomy (GTDB): domain Bacteria; phylum Desulfobacterota; class Desulfovibrionia; order Desulfovibrionales; family Desulfomicrobiaceae; genus Desulfomicrobium. The sequence goes on from JAAYGN010000012.1 coordinate 29,730, forward strand.
GCACAGAGGATCTTATAGCAATATTTAATATTGAACAGGTGCGACTCTACAAACGAGATCCCAAAAAAACAGAATTATTTTCTGTAGTACAGGTGTCTGGCCAACCTCTTGAAATTCGACTTCCATTTTCTACATCCAGTATTGCAGGATATACAGCGCTGACACAATTACCTTTTGTATTAAAAAGTCTTAATGAAAAGGAATTGCAATCTATTCATGTCGATTTAAGTTTTGATACTCAATATGATAATTTCACTGGAGTGAAAACAAAAAATCTTATTTCCATGCCTATTCAGCATGAAAATTCCTTTATGGGTGTCTTGCAATTGGTGAACAAGGTTTCAGGTGATTTTAGCCGCGAGGATGAGGCTTTTTGTCGGCTGTTAGTCAATATTATGGGGCAAAAACTTGTCGAGGAATATAATCTTCCTCGCGGTCCTTACGAGCAACTGGTCTTTCGTGGTCTTATTACCCAAAAACAATTGGAAGATGCTCAGGAAAAATCCTCTCAACGCCCTTTATCCACGTCGTATTTTCTCCAAGCCGATTATGATTTGAGTGTCAAAGATATTGGTGCTTCGTTAGAACTTTTTTACCAAACGCCTTTTGTGCAGTTTGCCAACAATCCTGTATCAGACAAAATGCTTAAAAGAATCAATCGCCAGTACTTAATCAAAAATATTTGGCTCCCCTGGCGTTTTGATGGTGATCATGTTGTTGTGTTGGTCTCCAATCCTCATGACATAGATAAAAATGAAGAAATACGTCGTATAGTCAATGCCAAAAGCTATGAGTTTCGTGTTGCTCTTCAAGAAGAAATTTTAGCTTTTTTGGGCGATTTTAGCCAATTACCGCCTAAAGTACGTAGCAAGCTAGAAGAAAATAAGGCAGGTGATGCGACTTTAGATCCTGGAGATTTTTTGGGGGATAGTGGTGAAGATCCTCGCAGTAATAGTGATCTTGCCTCTGCCTTGGCAGGGCTCGCCGGAGAAGCTGATGAAGAGCTTGAGTCTGCTCATCTCCCTGAAGAAGATATCTCCCAGGAAAGTCGCCAGCTAGCTGTACGCTTTGTTAATCAAATCATCATGCATGCCCATAAAATTGGGGCGTCAGACATCCATATTGAACCATCTCGCACTGGCCGACCAGGACTTGTCAGAATGCGTATTGACGGCTCCTGTGAAGAGGTTTTATCTCTTCCTGAGAGTACCATTAAGCCTGTTGTTTCGCGTATAAAGATTATTTCTAATTTGGATATTTCTGAAAGGCGGTTGCCCCAGGATGGCAAAGCTCGGGTGCGTTTTAAAGGGCGTGATCTTGAACTGCGTATTGCGACCTTACCCACGGTCAATGGTGAGTCTGTTGTATTACGCATGTTGTCCTCTGGTCAGTCGCTTCCTTTTGAGAAATTAAATTTATCCAAGAAAAACCAAGCAGAAATAGAGCGGTTGATGATCAAACCCCATGGGATTTTTTTAGTTGTGGGGCCAACTGGTTCAGGAAAAACAACAACACTGCATTCGATCCTAGCTAAAATCAACACACCAGATAAAAAAATTTGGACTGTAGAAGATCCTGTGGAAATTACCCAGCCCGGCTTACAACAAGTGCAAGTTGACAGTGCCATTGGTCTGGATTTTCCACGAATTATGCGTTCTTTTCTTCGAGCAGATCCGGATGTGATTTTGGTTGGCGAAATGCGTGACTTTCAAACAGCACAAATAGGTGTGGAAGCATCTTTGACCGGGCACATGGTATTCTCCACCTTGCATACCAACTCAGCCCCTGAAACAGTGACACGACTTTTAGATATGGGTATTGAACCCCTTAATTTTTCCGAGGCGTTGCAAGGTGTGCTGGCTCAGCGTTTGGTAAAAACCCTGTGTTCCAGTTGTAAGCAGGAAAGCACGCCCAGTGATGAAGTCTGGGAACACTTGATTAAGCAGTATGGACAAGATTTTTTTCCAGAACTTCAGGTTCAACGTTCCTCTGTGAAAATTTTTACAGCCAAGGGCTGCGCTAGGTGTGGGCAGTCTGGCTATAGAGGACGCACAGGCATCCATGAGTTACTGGTGGCCACGCCAGAAATTCGCAAAGCTATTGTTCAAAAACAGTCAGCAGAAGCAATTGCGACCCTGGCTATAGAACAGGGTATGCGTACATTGTATCAGGATGGTATTGCCAAGGTTATCAAAGGCGATATTGACATCTTCCAACTACAAAAGGTGACCGTATCTGATTAACTCTCATGGGTTAATACGTCGTGAGGCCAATGTGTCTGAAGATCATCTCCTCCTAGTACCCAAGAACTTGCAGCTTCGTCTGGAGACATGCCCTAGTTGTGGCTATAATCGACAAAGGTCTGACAACCATTATTCTTCACCTTTTGAGTGTCCCAAGTGTGGTATTGTTTACGCATTGGCCATGGAGGAAGTTAAAAAGCATAATCGTGGCCAGCAATTGCAAGATGAGGCTGAGGTTGCTGCACAAAAATCCGAGACCAAGGAAATACAAGCACCACAAATGGGAGGGGCGGTTTTTGCCACACGAGAACGACTGCCTAGCTGGCTTATTTTATTGGTAATTTTGGGTTGTGTTGCCGTTATTGGATTGTTATTGGTATAATCTTGCGTAACGTTTTAGGCTTTTTGGGGATTTGGTATGGCTAAATTATTTTCTTGGGATCCTTGGATTGAATTGGAGAGTATGCAAGAAGATCTTTTTCGTCTGATAGAAGACGTTGTTCGCTCATCTCCTTTTGCGCGCACTTCAAGTCAGGTAGTACGTTATCGTCCTGTAGCTGATGTTATTGAACAAGAAGAGCAATTCATTATTCTTGTAGAGCTGTCTGGGATAGATCAGGAAGATATTTCTATTGAAGTCCATGGAAAAAAATTGATTGTTTACGGGACAAGAGCATTTCCTGTGGCTAGTCCTTCTGTGTCTTTTCATGCTCTTGAAGGATCTTATGGACAATTTGAACGGCAATTTATTTTGCCCGTGGATATCAATACAAGCTCAATCAAAGCAGTACTCAAATCCGGACTCTTAATGATCTTTATTTCTAAAGTTAGAACCATACCAGCACATACAATCATTAGTGTTAATGTAGATGAGTAGCACAAAAGTGTAGGCAATAGTTTTTGGCTGGAGTTGATACCAGGATAACCAATGAAACGCTTGGTCACTTTTTTACTATTTTTTTGGGCGCTGCTAAGCGCTCATCTTGTTCTGGCTTCCTCACGTGAGATACGTATGACTCCGGTAGTCAAGACCGTACAGGAGTCTGCTCCTGCTGTAGTTAATATCCATACGTCAAGAATCGTTGAGCAGGAAGTTAATCCTTTTGGCTCCTTGTGGGGAGAGGATCAGTTTTTTCGCCATTTTTTTGGAGGAAAAGATCTGACCAGACGATTTGAACAGCGGAGCTTGGGTTCAGGGGTTGTCATTGATGCCTCAAAAGGGTTGGTTTTAACGAATGCTCACGTTATTGAAGGTGCTTCTGTAATTCGGGCTCGTCTTCTGGATGGTCGCCAATTTGAGGGAGAGCTCGTTGGCTCTGATCCTGATTTTGATCTGGCTATTTTGCGCTTAAAGGGTGCCCAAAATTTACCCCAGGCCATAATGGGGGACTCATCAGACATCATGATCGGTGAAACCATTATTGCCATTGGCAACCCCTTTGGATTTGGAAATACAGTAACCACAGGTGTTGTTTCAGCTTTGGAACGAACCGTGGAAGCCAAACATGGTACGTTTACAGACTTTATCCAGACAGATGCCGCTATTAATCCAGGCAATAGTGGCGGGGCACTCATGAATTTGGCTGGGGAACTTATTGGCATTAATACAGCTATTTATGCTGAAGCTGAGGGTATTGGTTTTGCTATTCCCATTAACAAAGCCAAACGGGTCATGGAAGAGCTGGTCAGTAGCGGGCGGGTTCAGGCCGTCTGGTTGGGACTTGAGGGGCAGGATGTTGATGAGCGTATTGCCCGTTATCTGGGATTAGAGGAGATCAAAGGCATGATTGTGGTGGATATTCATGAAACTGCAGTCAAAGAAAGTGGTCTCCATAATGGTGATGTTATTTTGGCGGTTAATGGGGTCAGAGTTGAGGACCGTAGCCATTTTTTGCGTATCTTGAGAAACTTTACTGCTGGCCAAAATGTACATGTGGATATTTTTGGTGCAACAGGCAAGAACTCGGTACAAGTACGTCTTGAGCCTTTTACTGATACCAAAGCCTTGGATATGGCTGCCAAGCGTTGGGGTATATCCGTTACTCATGCGCAGAATGAGGTTGTTGTATCTCAGGTAAGAACGGGTAGCCCAGCTCAACAGCTTGGCCTTAAGTCTGGGGATGTTCTGGTTAAAGTCGCTGGGGATGTGCAAAGTTCTGTGGAAGATTTTGCCCGCTCCTTCAAGCGTTATCGTATGGCCAATACTGTGCTTTTGTTAGTGGCCAGAGATGGACAGGGCTACTATGTGCGTTTGCGTATCTGATGAATGGAGAGCTTTTTATGACTATTTGGTATAATCAGGTTCGTGTCCGTATTGATCTTCAGGCATTACTGCACAACTATGATGTGATCAAAGGCTATGCGGCAAATCCTGCCCCTATTGTTAAGTCAGATGCTTATGGCCATGGCTTAAAAGCAGTTGCTCCTGTGTTAGCCCAAGCTGGAGCCACCACCATGGGAGCAGGTACGGTGTATGAGGCAGCCGTGCTCAAAGAAGAGTTGCCCAACCTGGAAGTTATTTCTCTTTTAGGGCCTCTTGAAGAAGAAGATTATCCATTGGCCTGTGAAAAAGACTTGATAGTTTTTGTCAGTCGTACAGAGCAATTGCTTTTGTTGGAGGAAGAGGCGCGTCGGGTAGGAGCCCCTATGCGCGTTGCCCTTAAGTTTGATACTGGTATGAGCCGATTAGGTTTTAGCCCTGGCGAAGCAGCTGGTGTGGCTGCTGTTTTGGATGGTCTGGAGTTTATTCGGGCATCTTTGGTGTGTTCACATTTAGCTACAGCTGATGATCCAGACCAAAAGTCCTATGTCCAAGACCAGGCCCAGCGTTTTGAGGGTATTCTTCAAGTTTTCAATGCGCGTGGCCTTGCGATCCGAGCCAGCTTGGCCAATTCAGGAGCCGTTTTTGGGTTTCCAAATTATCATTATGATTTGCAGCGCCCTGGTATTGGGCTCTACGGAGGTAACCCCTTTTACGGCTCTGCCTGGGAAGATCTAGTGCCAAAACTTGCCCAGGCTATGAGCGTAACGACCAAGCTTATCCAAATACGGACTGTGACTTCGGGACAATCCGTGAGCTATGGTCGTACCTTTGTCAGTAAGACTGAGATGCGCATTGGTATTGTTGCGGTGGGTTATGCGGACAATTATTCACGAGGATTGTCTAGCAAGGGTTGGATGTACTTGCGGGGACAGCGGGTGCCTGTTTTGGGACGAGTTTGTATGCAGCTGACAGCAATAGACCTTACCCATGTGCCTGACGCTGAGGTAGGCGATGATGTGTACTTGTTGGGTGGGGATGGGCCGCAGGCTATTACAGTGGATGAACTTGCTGCTTGGTGGGGAACCATCTCTTATGAGGTGTTTTGTCTTTTGGGACAAAACCCGCGTGAATATGTTGGCCAGAACTAAAAATAATTTACTGATATTAGTTGTGCATTTCTGTGTTAATTTTTTCCAATAACCCCTGAATAATACGAAATTCTTCCAGGTGTTGGCCATTGCCTTGTTGCTCCATATATGCAGTACTATGGACCATGGCCTGGACCTGATTCTTAATGACCATAGCTTTAGTTTCCTCTGGTAATGTTTGTAGGGCTGCAACTCTTTTATCTAGATGAGCATGGCGAGTATCAAGCGCCATTATGGCTGCATGAACTTGAGACAACGAATCGATTTCCCGAGCCAGGCCACGTACTTTTTGGTTCATGGAAAACAAGATAACCAAGACGAAGATCAACCCCAAGATTATGCATAAATTCAGACGATCTTGGGTTAATTGTTTTTTTACAGTCATGCTCTTACCTGATACTGTATGTTGAAAAATTTGCATCACTGGGAAATTGGTTTATATCCTCAAGTAGCTAGTGCCAGTGATAAAAGCTTATGGGTATTTTTGATATACGTCAAAGTCAGTTTTTCTGTTTTCCTCTATACATTCAGACACAGACATTATGGAGGAAATGATGATCCGAGAAATAATCGAAATTGATGAAGAAAAATGTACAGGCTGCGGTCTTTGTATCCCAGGCTGTGCTGAAGGGGCCTTGGCTATTGTTAATGGCAAGGCCAAGATTGTTCGAGATATGTATTGTGATGGTCTTGGTGCGTGCATTGGTCATTGTCCAGAAGGAGCGTTACGTATTGTTCAACGTGAAGCCGATCCCTTTGATGAAGAGGCGGCCATGGAGTATGTGCGCCAATTAAACCAGGGAGCCAATGCGGATGTTCCTGAGTCTGGAGTACAAAATACCAAACCTCGAGGATGTCCTTCGGCTCAGGTGATACAGATGAGTCCTTGTGCTCAGGCTAATACTCCTCAAAGTCAAACTGGTTCCAACTTGGGCCATTGGCCAGTACAGATTCGTCTTGTGCCGCCCCATGCTCCATTTTTACAGGATGCTGATCTGCTTATTGTTGGAGATTGCTGCGCGGTCGCAGCTCCAGATTTTCATTCCTCTCATTTGGTTGGTAAAGTGGTACTCATGGGTTGTCCCAAGTTTGATAATGCCCAGGAGTATATTCAACGTTTAAGCCAAATTTTTGCCCAGGCCCAGATTAAGTCTATTACTGTTTTGGAAATGGAAGTGCCTTGCTGCTCTGGATTATCGCAAATTGTTGCCGCAGCCTTGGCTAACAGTGGAAAAGATATCCCATGTGCTCGTACTATTGTTACGCGCAGCGGACAAAGTGTTGCGGATGTTATGCCCAAGACTGGTCTCTTGTCATAAAGAGATTAGTATAAAAAGTTGTCTGTGGTTATCGTAACGACTTCTCATTTTTTGTTGTCCTTTGGTGTTTAAGATAAGTGTGTCAATCATAAATACGTAAACAGGAGGGAAACCATGTTTTGTTTTCAATGTCAGGAAACAGCCAAAAATACAGGCTGTACAGTTAAAGGGATGTGCGGCAAGCCCGAGGAGACTTCTAATCTTCAAGATCTTTTAATTTTTGTCCTGCGGGGTATTGCCGTGTACGGTGAGCGCCTCAAGGAAATGGGGCAGCCCGATCGTACCAATGATAATTTTGTCCTGCAGGGTCTTTTTGCGACCATTACCAATGCCAATTGGGATGACGTTCGTTTTGAAGCCATGGTTGAAGAGGGACTGGCTCGACGTGATGCCCTGCGAGACAAGTTCTTGGCAGCGTACAAGGCCAAACATGGTCAAGATTTTAACGAGGCTCTGCCTGAAGCAGCTACCTGGACTGGCTCTGTTTCCGATTTTGAAGGAAAAGCAAAGCACGTCGGGATTTTGGCTACGGAAAATGAAGATGTCCGTTCCTTGCGTGAATTTTTGATTATTGGTCTTAAGGGTATTGCTGCTTATGCAGAACATGCTGCAGTACTTGGCTTTCACAAGGCTGAAGTAGATGATTTTATGCTTGAGGCTTTGGCCTCCACAACCAAAGATCTCTCTGTAGATGAAATGGTTGGCCTGCTCTTGAAAGCTGGGGAAGTCGCTGTAACCACCATGGCCTTGTTGGACGAAGCCAATACCTCAACCTACGGGCATCCTGAAATCACAGAGGTGAATATTGGTGTGGGTAAAAATCCCGGGATTCTCATCAGTGGCCATGACTTAAAAGATATGGAAGAGTTGCTCAAGCAGACTGAGGGCACCGGTGTAGATGTCTATACTCATGGCGAAATGCTCCCAGCCAACTATTATCCTGCTTTTAAAAAGTATTCACATTTTGTGGGGAACTATGGCAGTTCCTGGTGGCATCAAAACAAGGAATTTGAGGCCTTTAATGGTCCCATCCTTTTAACCACCAATTGCCTGGTTCCTTTGCGCAAGGAAAATACCTACCTGGATCGGCTCTATACCACTGGTGTGGTGGGATACGAGGGTGCGGTGCACATTCCTGAGCGTCCAGAGGGTGGTGCCAAGGATTTTTCAGCTCTTATTGCCCAGGCCAAAGCTTGTCCTCCACCTACAGAGCTGGAAACAGGCTCTATTGTGGGCGGCTTTGCGCACCATCAGGTATTTGCCTTGGCTGATAAAGTGGTTGAAGCGGTCAAGTCTGGTGCCATTAAGCGTTTTGTGGTTATGGCTGGCTGTGATGGACGCCAAAAATCTCGTGAATACTACACTGAAGTTGCTGAAAATCTGCCCAAGGATACAGTTATCCTTACAGCAGGATGTGCCAAGTATCGTTATAATAAATTAAATCTAGGGGATATCGGCGGTATTCCACGCGTACTGGATGCTGGGCAGTGCAATGATTCCTATTCACTGGCGGTTATTGCTCTAAAACTTAAAGAAGTCTTTGGGTTGGAAGATATCAATGATCTGCCCGTGTCATATGATATTGCCTGGTACGAGCAAAAAGCAGTGGCAGTACTTTTGGCCCTGCTATTTTTGGGAGTAAAGGGTATTCGTCTTGGTCCCACTTTACCCGGCTTTTTGTCCCCCAATGTGGCCAAGGTTGTGGTAGAAAAATTCGGCCTTAAGCCTATTGGAACAGTAGAAGAAGACATTGCCGCCATGATGGCCGGTCAATAAGACATCAGGGGAGCTTTCGGGCTCCCCTTTTTTTTCGGTTTCGGGCTCATGCCTGCAAGTTTGCCAGGGCCATTTATCTTGTTGGTTCCTAGGAGGAAAGCGCAATGACCAGTCCCAGATCTAGAGCATTTTATCTTTTCTTCTTAGTTTTGGCTTTTGGTGTTCTGATTTTTGGTGGGTATGTGATCCACAAGGAAAAACCACCTATCCCATCGTTAGTTGTGGATGAATCAGGCAGTATTTTGTTTACTGCTGATGATATTATTGATGGGCAAAATTATTTTTATAGCCGCGGTGGGCAGCATATTGGTACTATTTGGGGCCATGGAGCGTATTTGGCTCCAGATTGGTCAGCAGATTTATTGCACCGTATGGGAATTTTTTTAGCGGGCAGGCACCATGGCCTGGGTTTGGAAGCAGCAGGGTTGTTTTCCCATGAAGATTTTATAGCACTTGATCCGGCTGAACAAGCTCGTCTTCAAGCTTTAGTGACCCGGGAGATAAAGGAAAATCGTTATAATCCTTCGGATCAGATTTTAACCTTAACAACTTTTCAGACCGAGGCTTTGGCAGTATTAACCAGCTATTATACGGAACTTTTCCAAAACGGTAATGATCGGATGGGCTTGCAGCCTGGAATTGTTAGAAATACAGAAGAAGGTCGGATCGTCACTGCTTTTTTTACCTGGTTATCTTGGGCAGCGGGTACTAATCGTCTTGACACAGATCATACCTACACAACCAATTGGCCTTATGATCCTTTGGTGGGCAATGAGCCTTTGCCGGACTTTCTGATTTGGTCCATCGTCAGTGTCATTTTGTTGATTTTCGGTATTGCTGGAGCGGTCTTTGTCTATCAACGCTATGTTGGCCAGGATGAATATGCTCCAAGTTTAAAGCTTGACTTTCCTGAACCAACACCAACACCAAGTCAAAAAGTAACCCTTATTTATTTTTTAACAGCCATTGCTCTATTTACTTTGCAATTAGGCCTTGGCGCAGTAACTGCCCATTATACTGTGGAAGGCAATCTGTTTTTTGGTTTTCCCATTGATACTATCTTGCCCTATGCTGCAGCACGCACTTGGCATATTCAACTAGCTATTTTCTTTATAGCTACCTGTTTTTTGGCAGCAGGTCTTTTTATTGCTCCTTTTGTTGGTAAGGAGCCAAAAGGACAGGCTTTTTGGAGCCTGGCCTTGTTTGGGGCTTTAGTAGTGGTTGTTTTGGGAACTCTGGGTGGTACCTGGCTGTCAATTTTTGGTTTTTTTGATGGTGACGGTTTTTGGTTTGGACACCAAGGATATGAGTTTATTGAGCTGGGTCGTGTCTGGCAATTGCTGCTTATCGTAGGGATGATTATTTGGCTTATCTTGGTGTGGCGAGCTATTGCCCCAGCCTTGAAACAGGAGTCAGATAGTGGTGGCCTGACCCATATGCTTTTATATAGTTCTATTGCGATTCCACTTTTTTATATGGCAGGTCTTTTATACGGGAAGGGGAGTCATTTGGCGGATGCTGAATATTGGCGCTGGTGGGTAGTGCATTTGTGGGTTGAGGGATTTTTTGAAGTTTTTGCCACAGTAATTATGGCCTTTTTGCTGGCTCATATTGGTGCAGTCAGCAAAAAGTTTGCTTTGACCAGTGTCTATTTTATTGTGTTCTTATATCTTGGCAGTGGGGTTATTGGTACTTTTCATCATCTCTACTGGACAGGTGCCCCAGCGATCATCATTTCTTTGGGAGCAGTGTTTTCCGCTTTAGAAGTAGTGCCGTTGTCCTTGTTGGGCTTTGAAGCTGCACACAATTTAAAAATAGTAGGTCAGGGGGGACAAAACTATGCCTATAAGTGGCCTATTTATTTCTTTGTGGCTGTGGCTTTTTGGAACCTAGTGGGTGCTGGTGTTTTTGGATTTTTAATCAATCCCCCCATTGTTCTTTATTATGCCCAGGGAATTGATACCACGCCCATTCACTCTCATGGAGCACTTTTTGGAGTGTATGGTATGCTCGCCATTTCCCTGATGCTCTTTTCTGTTCGCCATATTGTGACCAAAGCATCGTGGTCGGACAGATTGTTGAAGTATAGTTTCTGGGGACTTAATATTGGCCTGGCTGGTATGATGGTTTTAAGTTTGATTCCAGCAGGATTTTATCAATTTTACTATGCTATTAAAGAGGGGCTGTGGTTTGCACGTAGTCCTGAGATTGCCTCTGGTGAATTTATTCGTTTGGTAACCTGGCTGCGCATGTTGCCTGATATTGTTTTTGCAGTAGGAGCCTTTGCGTTATTGTTGTTTTTGCTCCGGTCTATTTGGTTCAGCTTTTTGAAGAAGGTATAACTTGAACCAGGGGCAGTAGTTCTGCCCCTGCCTGTAAGGTGAATTATGCACATTGCCATTAAACGAGTGTATGAACCTCCAGGAGAGGATGGGACACGGATTTTGGTGGATCGTTTATGGCCCAGAGGATTAAAAAAAGAAAAACTGCTGGGGATATGGCTGAAGGACGCTGGGCCAAGCACTGAACTTCGCAAATGGTTCGGGCATGATCCTCAAAAATGGACTGAATTTAAAAAAAGATATTTTGCCGAATTAGATGATCATCCGGAGGTGATCAGCACAATTATGGAATTTGCCAGTCAAGGCATGGTAACGTTTTTATACGCTAGTCACGAGCAGGAGTATAACCAGGCAGTGGCTTTGCGAGAGTATGTGGAAAGCAAAATGGGGTGATGAGCACATGCTAACCAATTGTGAAGCAGGCAATATAAGCATCACGCCATGTTTATAGATGGTAAAAAAGCCCTGAAAACGAGGGCTTTTTTATATTTGGTGGGCCCACCAGGGGTTGAACCTGGGACCATCCGGTTATGAGCCGGGGGCTCTTCCAACTGAGCTATGGGCCCGTGCCAAGCAAGTGAGGGTAGTTATGTCTTAGGCCTTTGCCTTGTCAAGATAGACTTCGATGATACTCCTTAACATGGTTAATGGCTGCTCGACCGGCCAAAGCCCCTTCACCTACAGCCACACTTATTTGTAAAAAGCGGCCGACACAGTCACCTGCGGCAAAGACTCCAGGAATATTGGTCTTTTGGTCACGATCAGTATCTATAAATTGTCCATTACGAGCCACTCCCAGAGAATATGCAAAATCACTGGATGAGGCCTGGCCCATGGCGATAAATAAGCCCTGGGTAGCGATGCTTTGCCCGTCTTCTAAAATCACTGCTTCCAGCCCGTTATCACCAGACAGGGTGGCAACTTTGCTTTGCAGTACAAAAATATTGTTTTCTTGTAAGCGGACTTGAAATTCTTCAGTCATATTCGGTTCTTTTCCCTGCGTACAGATAGTCACATCTGGGGTGTATTGCAAAAGTTCTAGAGCCTGATTGGCTGCAAAATTGCCTTCACCTATAACCATAACCGGCTTGTTACGCAGAAAAAAGCCATCACAACTCACGCAATAAGAGACACCTTTGCCTTCATAATCTTCCAGATTGTCAATGCCTGGACGGATTCTGGATACACCGGTAGCCAAGATCAGTGCTGGGGCTTCAAAAGTATTATTTTCACTGGTGACTACAAAGGTATTTTTTGTAGATTGATGGACACTTAAAACCCGATCACAATATAATTGTGCACCAAATTTTTCAGCTTGAGCTTGGCCGCGCTCAATCAAGTCTTTGCCAGTGATGGTTTCTACAAATCCAAAATAATTGTCGATATCGTAGTTCCCAGCAACTTTGGGTGGACAACCCAAGATAATGGTCCGCATTCCTGCTCGCGCAGCGTAGATGGCTGCAGAAAGTCCTGCTGGCCCCTGGCCAATAATTAAAATATCCGTTTGCTGCATAGCCTAATCCTCTTCGTTTTATGCACAGGTGATACGTATAAAAGCACTGTTGGAAGCAGTTAAAATTTATATCCGATCATACGTAAAAACTTGGTTCGTTTTTCTTTATCTTCATCTGATTCCACACCCTTGGATGCATATCCATCAATAACACCTAAAATACCTCGGCCCTGTTTGGTCTGGGCCAGGATAACCTGTACTGGATTCGCTGTAGCACAAAAAAGACGTACAACCTCAGGTACATTTTGAATGGTGTTGACAATATTTATGGGGAACATATCGCGCATAAACAAAATAAAGCTGTGGCCAGCCGAAAGTGCTTGGGCATTGTTTTGGGCCAGAGCAACTAACTCAGGATCTGTACCACTGGTTCTGATAAGACAAACATCTGAGGCTTCGCAAAAGGCCAAGCCAAATTTTGCTCCGGGCACAGTATTGATCACAGCTTCATGTACGTCTTCAACGGTTTTAATGAAATGGGACATTCCAAGAATAAAATTGAAGGATTTGGGGTTTTCAATCTGAACAAGAGACAGTTCCACTGTAATACTCCTTGTCGTACGGCATGTATTTTTATTCCGGCAATCAAAAAAAGAACAATAATGGTTTTTTAAACATAAAAATAGGAGCCTAGGCCAATAGTATGCTAGGCTCCAGTATAATCTGGTTTAACGTTCTTTTACAATTTTTGAACACGTGAAGTGCCATCGTAAGCTCTTAATACGCGTACTCTTTCACCAGGGTAATAGGGTACATCAGCTTCTTGAACAATGGACAGAACTTCACCAGAATCAAGTTCTACTCCTATTTCGAAACCATGTTTTCGAGTTACACCTTCTTCAGCCAGAGCTCCTGCGCCAGCTCCTAATAGAGCTCCACCCACAGCACCCAAGATACGTCCTTTACCGCCTCCGACCATGCTGCCAGCAACTCCGCCAGTCACTCCACCTGCCACAGCACCAATACCACTTTTTGTTCCCTCAATTTGAACTTCATGGATACTTAAGATTGTTCCATAGTTTACCTGCATTTCCTGGCGGGCCTGGTCACGGGAATACACTTGCCCAGAACGACTGGAGGCACAGCCTCCAAGAAATAAAGCACTGACAAACAACACCAGCATGAAAGAAAGAAATACATGTTTTTTACCGGTCATAATAAACCCCCTGTTTTATTTAAAGATTTCTTTGCCTATACATAACCCTTGGCTTGATAGCGGCTTACTATATTCAGTCAAGAGCTGGTTACCATGCGTTCATTTTCTATAAAAGAGTTGGTAGCCTGCAGCGCTTCTGATTCATATGGCTTTAGGGCATCAAACAGTGTTTCCTCAGGACTGGGAATATTTTTTGCCCGAAGTACCTTGATTAGTTTGTCATATAAAGTATCTAAATCAACATATTGGGCCACAGATTTATACTCAGGTAAGGTTAACACTGACGAATAAACAGGATGATTATCTGCATCATGTCCATTAAGAATGACAAAGGAAAAGTCACGGCCCAAAGTTGTAAAATCAAGTTTTAATTCTTTGATATCTGTATTGGTGATAGTGCTAAGATTAGACATGGATTTGGCCCGGGCAAAAACACTGGAAATAATTCGTGAGCTATCGATTTTGATTTGGGCTAGAATTTCTCTTTCATATAATTCGATGAGCAATATGGATTTGTTTAATTCGTAATAGAGTTCATCAAAAATATCATTGGTTTTGAGTTCCTCATACAAGGTTTCAAAATCATCGTGATTTATTTTTCTGAAATGTTTCATGCTGGGTCGGTCATTTTTTACAGCATTATAATCATCACAAATGTAAGGAACAATGGAAGTTGTTTCATACAGATAAAATTCAAGTCCAAGACTATTTTCCTCTTCTAAAATAGCAGTGACTGCCAAGTCGGCCAGGAGCAGTCTTCCTCTTTCGATTTCTAGTCCATAGCCAGCATAAGCTTGTCGTAACTTTGTATCCGAAGAGTCAATAATATAATTATAGATAGGATAAACGAGCCCATCTTGTTCATGAATCGCCAATTCCGCCCAGGTGCTAAAACGAGTCGCAACCATATGCTGAAAAATTTTCTTGATGAACTTTTTTAGGCACATGGTGAAAAGTCGTAGCTCCTTGGTACGGGTATTTCTTTCTTCGAAGTCCTCGTAGACCTCTTCATCATCAAAGTCTTCATGACTCATGGAGATTTCCTTATTTTTTCCTGCGCTGTCCGTAAGCTTTGGCTAAACCACCATGGGAGGTTTCGCGGTAAAGACTGGGCAAATCATGTCCAGTTTCCTTCATGACCCGCACAACTTCATCAAAAGGTATGCGGTGTGTACCGTCAGATAAAATGGCTACTTGAGCAATATACATTGCTCGGGTGGCAGCCATGGCATTGCGCTCAATGCAGGGGATTTGTACCAGTCCGCCAACTGGATCGCAAGTAAGCCCAAGATGATGTTCCAGGCCCATTTCAGCAGCGTATTCAATTTGTCTAATGGTTCCACCCATAAGTTGGGTGGCAGCAGCTGCTGCCATGGAGCAGGCGGAGCCAATTTCTCCCTGACAGCCTACCTCCGCACCAGATATGGATGCATTGGTTTTGATAATTGTACCTATGAGGCCTGCTGTCGCCAAAGCTTGATATATTGCCTTAAGTGGCAATTGTTGTTCTATTTGCAAATGATATAATACGGCAGGCAATACTCCGCTAGCACCGCAGGTAGGAGCAGTAACAATAGTCGCTCCTGAAGCATTTTCTTCTGCTATGGCCAAAGCGTAAGCTACTAATAAACCTGTTTGGCGCAAGGCAATTCCACCAAGAAGTGCTTTTTGATAATAGTCTCTGGCTTTTCGTGCTAATCTTAGTTCTCCCGGCAAAACTCCTGTTGTCTGCAATCCGCGCTCAAGGGTTTCTTGCATTATGTGCCAGATAGTTGCTAAGAAATTCCAAATATCTCCTTCTTCATAGTGTTCTACATACTCCCAGTAGGACCATCCTTTTTCGCTACAGATGTCCATGATTTCTTCAAGAGTTTTTTGTGGATAGCAGGAGATACTTGACTCCTTTTGACCTGCCTCACGTAAAGCTCCTCCACCAACACTAAAGACCATCCAAGATTTCATAACTTGTGCGGTGTCATCAAGAGCTTCAAAATACATGGCATTGGGGTGTTCCTGAATTGTTTGGTTTGCAGCCCAAACAATTTCTACAGGAAAAGGTGTCAGGGCCTGTTGAATGGCCTTATCAGTTAAGTGTCCTTTACCTGTAGCTGCCAAACTTTCATAGAGTGTCACTCGAAATGCTGCGGCTTCAGGAACACGAGCTCGAAAAAGCTCTGCTGCTAATTTGGGCCCCATGGTATGACTGCTTGAGGGCCCTGCACCAATGCGAAAAACTTCTTTAATGGATTCCATGTGCACCTCTGTAATGGCAAAGAACAATTGACTGGTTGCAAAAATATGACCATTAAGATGCAGTATGAGCATGCAGAAAGTATCTGCCCACCATGATGGCGTCAACAAGGAGGAGCAAATGGAGCGCGTACAACTTCAATTCCCTTTAAATTGGGAATATAAAATCATCGCCACAAAAAATGCACAAGTCTTTGATTCTCTTTGTCACACTATCAAAAAGTGTGGATTTACAGAACAGCCTTGCGCTGGAAATATTTCAAAAAATGGAGCCTATATTACTTACACTTTGAGCCTACTAATGGAGACCCAAGAACAGCTTGACCAATTGACGCAGGCTTTACACCAGTGCAGAGGTGTGAAATTTTTGCTCTAAAATGTTTTTTTCTTGACTGATATCGGAAATACCCGTAGAAAGCCTTTTGTTGTTGACAATGATAGTGTCCAACATGTTGATATGATTAAATTTTGGGCCAATAGCTCAATTGGCAGAGCATCTGACTCTTAATCAGCAGGTTCAAGGTTCGATTCCTTGTTGGCCCACCAAATAAAACATCTATTTAGGCTACTTTTTATAGTAGCCTTTTTTTTGTCCAATGAAAATGTAAGCGTTATAAGTAGATGAGACAAAGAGGATAAATGTGTCAGTCACAAAAGATCATTATTTTCTGCCCATGGGCGATTCCGTTCAAGGATGGTTGGTAAGTGAAACTCTATTTTTCTAAAAGTAATTTTTACGAAGTTGTAATTTTTCTTTGTTGGGTAGAAAAAAGGTTAAGACAAGGGCTATGGAAGTAAAAATAATCATCACGTGAAATATAGATGGCAACCCCCAATGGTCGGCTACCCAGCCCAAGAACGTTGCTCCAACGCCTCCTGTACCCACACCAAAGCCTAAAGTGAGCCCTGAAGCTAATCCCACATTTTTGGGCAGCAGTTCTTGTCCCAACACAACAGTAATGGCAAAAGTAGAAATAAGCGTAAAGCCTGACAAGGCCATAACGAGCAAAGCTAAAGTTCCGGTACAGCGTGGAAATAGATATAATAAAGGGATCATTAAAGCCATGGAAATGATAATAACAGTTTTTAGTCCCCAACGATCAGCAATTGGTCCACCTGCAAGAGTACCAAAGGCTCCTGAAAATAAGAATAAAGAGGTTGCTACTGCTGCATAGGTTTGCCCATAATGTAGATGATGCATATAGTACTGTGGTAAAAAAGTTACTATACCGTAATGAGTACCTGTGCGCATAATTATGATAAGTAATAGTACTATGACAGGAAAAATAATTTCCCAGCGGCTGATTGTATCTTGTTTGTTTGATATATCTTTTTTTGTCTTTGATGGTGAATGCGGCACTTCTATTTGAGTAATGTTTGACAAATAAAACCAAAGCAACAAGCCCATGATTCCATTTAAAAAAAGAAATCCCAATGTACCACTTTGTCCTGCTTGTTTCAAAAAAAGTGTGGCCAAAATTGGTCCTGCTGCAAATCCAAAATTACCACCAACAGAAAATATGGCCATGCCCGAAGCTTTATGAGTTCCGCTGGCAAATCGAGCATATTTTGATCCTTCAGGATGATAGGCTGCAACACCCAAACCGCTGATCAAGGCAGCCAGCAATAAAAAGGAATAGTTTGGTACGAATCCAGTCAAAGACATACCGAGCCCAGCCAAAGCACATCCTGCAGGGATGAGCCAGGCAGCACGAAAATGATCGCTAAAAATACCAAAGGCGGGTTGGATCACAGAAGAGCTAAAGTTAAAGGCCAGCATGACCATCCCAACTTGGAGCTGGCTGAGAAGGAAAATTGGCTGCAAGGAAGCAAGGGTCATGCTTAACGCTCCCTGGGTAATATCAGTAATAGCATGACCTACGCCAAGTAATAATAGAATTTTTTTGTTCATTATTGACCTTATCTGGAACAGCCAGTCATAACCTGTCGTTATTTAATCTAAAAAACAGCTCAGTTTTTGTGTGGGAATCAACTTATTCGCTCACAACAAGGATGCAACGATTCATTTTAACAAGGGTAGCAGCTCGGGAAATGTAAATATGAAAAACCGAACCTGGGATTTCAAGTTCGGCTTTTGTTGGTAAGGGTAGATCAAATGTTATACCCTTGGAGATATCATGATGGAGGCGGCATCCAGATTTGAACTGGAGAATGGAGGTTTTGCAGACCTCTGCCTTACCGCTTGGCTATGCCGCCTTCAGTGGAGCGGGAAACGGGATTTGAACCCGCGACTTCAACCTTGGCAAGGTTGCACTCTACCACTGAGTTACTCCCGCCCAACGAAGAAGTGTGTTTATAAAGCTGTTCCTAAACTGTCAACCTTTAAATTTA
>JAAYGN010000251.1 GCA_012727715.1 Desulfovibrionales bacterium
ATGTTAATTTGTCCTTATGGTCATTAGCGTACAACTATTCTGGATTTACCAAATAACTTTCTTCACGGCTGGTAGTGAAAAACTTTGCTCATCATCTGGGCTTTACCCCTGAATCTGGGGGAGAACAAATTTTGGGTTTCAATAGCCTTAATTTAAAAAATTCTTGCATTTTTTTCTAAAATTGGCAAATTTAGTATTTGTTGCTAATTGTTATCTGTATTATTATTGATAAGTAGATGATAAAATTGGCAAATTTATAGAAATTTATTGAAAATAGTTATCAATCTTAATCAAAACTTTTTAAGGCCTAATTTTTTAGTATAACCGTATCCTCAAAGGTCGTATCATGAGTCATTCTTCATTTTTTCAGTTGGAACCTCGGTTACTTTTTGATGCTTCTGTGGGCGATGCTGCTGAGCACACCGTTAATGATGATGCAGTGGCTGCCGAATTTTCAGGTCTGGCCTATGTGCAAGATGATGCCCAGGCCCACGCTGATGATCAGGCCGGGGAGGACCATGTTTATAAAGAAGGCCATGATACGGGCCCGGCTGAAGGCCAAGATTCATTGCTAAAATCTCCTTCTTTGCTGGATTTGGCTGATAATGCTCAAGACCATGAAGACTTGCTTTATCAAGCTGGTGATCTGGTTCAGGACAAGCTGGTTGAATGGTTTAATAGCGATGCCTTTCGTAGCCAGGCTGCTGAAATTTTTGAAGCAGATGCAGGCAGTGCCTCCTGGGAAGCCCAGCTTGAGAGTCTGCGTAATGATGTTCTTAGCGGTGCCTACATCATCCGTACTGAAGTACGCAGCAACCAGGAGTTGATGCAGGTACTTGGTGCCTGGACCGCCAATGGCACCACAGGCGAGCGCACCATTTAACTGAATTCTGAGTGGCTGGCTAAGTCCGATGCAGATACTGTAGCCACAGTATTGCTGGAAGAAATAGGCCATGATTTTGACGACCGAATCAACAGCGGTAAGGATAGTGCAGGTGATGAAGGTCACGCCTTTGCCAGTCTGCTTTTGACTGGCGATGCCAACCTGGCCGTGAACCAGGGCCGTAACGACCATCAGACCTTAATACTGGATGGCCAGCAGGTGTATGTGGAAAATGCCGGGCCGTACGGTATTGCCCAGATACACTATGTCCCAATGCCAGAAAACCAGATCTACGCTGGCATGACCAATGTTTATACGAGCGGGACTTACAATAGTAGGATTCTAAGTATTGTTGCCATTACTGCAACCAGCAACAGGACTGTTGTGGTCTATGACCATTGGGAAGATGGTTACGAAGCTGACATCAACAACCCGACTCAGGATTCAACCAAAATCTGGACCTATACTGATGCTGACGGCTGGTTCATTGATACCAATGGGGACTTCATTAAGAATGCTGGTGAACAAGCGATTCACAACGGTAACACCATCATTGCCAATGGCCGAAACCTGATTCTCAAGAATCAGGTACCAATCGCACACTCCAGTAATCCAGGGAGCAACATCTTGTTTGATGCCAGTGATCGAGTCGGCTCCACCAAGGCAGTAAGCATGAGCCGTGCTGGCTGGGATGCTGGCCTAGGTGCCTTAATGGGGGGAACAGTCAATCTGTTTGATGTGGGCAACTCGGGAAAGAGCTTTGTTTTACCTGTTGGTGCTGATACCTACTACGGAAACACTGATAAGTCACTGTACGACAAAACCTCGCTCTACATCATGGCTTACGATGAAGGTGCAACTGAAGTCACCATCAGACTCGCCAACCCGGACGGCACTCTCAGTGATGATACTATTACGCGTACACTACAGCAGGGCGAGAGCCTGTACGTCAATGGTGAAATCTCAGGCTTTACTGCTGGTAGCGGTCTTAATGATGCCAAGGCGGTTGTGTATGACGGCACGACCATTACTGCCGACAAAATGATTGGCGTCAATATTCTGGCTGGTGAGCATCGTGTTGGGGATCAAAAATACTCTCAAAACCGTTGGCACAGCGTCAGTCCCCTGGATAGTTGGGGCAGCAGCTATTTTGCACCCGTGGCCACCGTAGATACTGAGAAAGGGATGGTAGATATTTATTTTTACAACCATAATGATGAGGAAATTACCGTACAGTACGAAATAGCTTCCGGGACTGGCAGCATCGTGGTCGCAGCACATTCCGGTGGTAGCTATGAGATGCCCGCTTCAGCAGCACATTTTTACACTGCAGATGGAAAAAACTTTTATGCTGTGGCCTCAGTGGATCGAACAGGAGACTTTGAGTGGAGCTACAGTTTAGTTGCAGAGAAAACCTTGACCCACCGCTTCGCTACTGCCTGGGCCCCTGGCAATAATACCAAAGATGGAAACATTGATCTGACTATCTCCGATGGTCCGAATGCTTATAAGAGCCAAAATGGCAGTCCCATTTGGGTTACGTCCACTGCGGACACCTTGTTATATGTGGATGCGAATGTAAATATGTACGATGGAGCAGGCACCCAGCTGACTGCGCAGGAAATAATTACCAATCCTGATGGTTCCACCACCATGGTTTTTGCAATCGATCGCTTGCAGTCCTATCGTATCTTTGATGCCAGCGGTGCAAGGGATCAAAGCGGTATGCTGTGCTACACCAAGGATGGCACCCTGTTGACCGCAGCCTGGGGGGCAGATTCAAGCGGCATTAACTGGCCGCAAGAAGGGGGCAACGCGCCTGAGTCCTGGCAAGCTTACCCTCAACTGGACATGGGGGCATTGATCACACCATATCCCGATTATTTGACCACCAAGGGAGTGACGGAAGCCAATAAAGTTGATTATGGCGATGACGCCAGTAACGAGAATGGCCTGTTTGAGCTGAGCGAGGTGTTGGAATACACCATAACTGTTCAGAATCGTGCTGTTCTTGATCTGTATACGATCACTCTTAAAGACAAGATGAAGGGTGACCACGCAGAATATATTGCCAATAGTGCAACCCTGCGTATCGTTGATGGGTTTGGTAATGAAATTTACAAAATTGATGATTGGGACGGTGTTAGTGACCAGTTCCCGCTGCAGGGAGAAGGTTACACCCTGACAGGAGATCTGAACCTGATCAAGGATGGTCATCAGGGGTTGCAGATCGATAGCAAAATTATCATCAAGTACGCTGTCAAGGTTCGTGGCGACCTGCACTCAACATTTGCTGATGATGATTACATGATCAGCAATACCGTAACCATGTCTGGCGATCCACTCATGGGAGATCCCGTTGAACCTGAAGTGGCCGAGGTTACCATCAAGGTAACGGCCATTGACGCACCGGCTCAAGAAGTAGCGGAAGATTCCACTATTACAGATAAAACCTTCAAACTAACCAATACAAAAGGGTTGGATAGCATGAAGGTTGGTGACACAACATTTACCTTGGCAGAACTTGAGAATGCAAGTCCGAGCAATCCTCTCACAGTTGTTACCACAGAAGGCGTGCTGACCATCATCGGTTATGAGAACAATGCCACCACCCATGTCGGTACTGTAACTTATGCTTATGATCCGGAAGGCACCAGTAAAGATCATACCGGTGGGGTTGAAGTTAAAGATACAATCTCCCTTGTTGCAGGGTACGACAATGATGGCAGTGTGAGTGGTAAGTTGGTCATCAACATTACTGACACAGCACCCGAAGCCAAGGACGATGCCCGCATCCTTGAACGTGATGATGACCTGATTACTGGCAACGTATATGAGGGTGGACAACCTGGCGATGTAGCAGACATTAAAGGTGGCGACCTTGCAACCGTTACACATATTGGTACAAGCTCAGCAAATGAGGTGGTGGATCCTGTAAATGGCAAGGAAGTAACAGGTACTTATGGCAAGCTGGTTATCAATGCAGACGGCAGCTATACTTACGACCTGGATGAAACTGAAAATGCAGTTGGGAGTTTGGATCCTGGTGAGGAGTTGGTAGAAACATTTACATACCAAATTACCGACTCTGACGGCGATGTAAGTGAAGCGAAGCTCACCATTACCATCCGTAATACCGGTGTGTCTGTAAGTGACGTAACTGTGTACGAAAAAGATGGCTATGCCGAGTTTGAGGTCAAATCTGGAACTGCCAATGATGAGCTATCATTAGAGTTAATTGATGGCACTGCTACAGGTGGTACAGATCCCACCGATCTTTCGGGTGCTACAGATTATCTGACGGACTCATTGGAGTATTTTGATGGAACAAATTGGGTAAAATATACCGGCCCGATTGCCACAACTGTTGCTGGTGAAACTGTGCGGGTGCGTGTAGCCATTGTTGAGGATGAGCTTTATGAAGCAAGTGAGCAATTCTTCCTGAAAGTCACGAATAAAGATGCCAAGACGGCCCAAGGTACAGGCACTATTAAAGACAACGCTCCCCCAGTTCCTGCTGATCCCAATGATCCAGAAGATCCTGAGTATCCTGATCAGGAGTTTGATCCTGCCACTGGTGGTTATCTGCTGAATGGTGTTGAGGATGGTGGTCCGATTGCTGGCAAGGTCTTTGGTACTGACCCTGATGACGATGATCTGACCTATACCAAGCTAACCGATCCAACCCACGGTACAGTGGAATTTAATGCTGATGGCAGCTATACTTACACCCCGGATCCTGATTATAACGGAAATGATAGTTTCACTGTTAAGATAGATGACGGCTATGGTGGAGAAGCGACTACCACAGTGCATATCGTTTTAACTCCAGAACAAGATGCCTTTGATGACAGCGTAACTACTGGTTTTAACCAGCCAGTAACCATTGATGTGCTGGCTAATGATGAGTTTGAAGG
>JAAYGN010000106.1 GCA_012727715.1 Desulfovibrionales bacterium
AGGTCTTAATCCCCTCAAATCGGGTCATGTCTTCGGATAAGGCAAGATCATCAAAGTTCAATATAAAGCTGATCGTCTTAATCCCCTCAAATCGGGTCATGTCTTCGGATCCGACGCACTAAAGCAGGCCGTGAAGAGTATGCCGAGTTGTCTTAATCCCCTCAAATCGGGTCATGTCTTCGGATGAACACCCCAATCGTCAGTGGGGCTGGATATGGCACGGTCTTAATCCCCTCAAATCGGGTCATGTCTTCGGATCAAGCCCTTTCGAGGTAGAGCTTATAAACACAACGGTCTTAATCCCCTCAAATCGGGTCATGTCTTCGGATAAACATTTCGCCTAATCCCTATTATTGATGAACATGAGTCTTAATCCCCTCAAATCGGGTCATGTCTTCGGATAAACAGGAAAGAAGCTAAGAAAATATGGCCCTATTAGTCTTAATCCCCTCAAATCGGGTCATGTCTTCGGATATACCTTATGATCGACGACGGCTTAAGCGTGCGTGTTGTCTTAATCCCCTCAAATCGGGTCATGTCTTCGGATGCACGCGATAGAATGCGAACGTATCGAAGAAGAGAAAGTCTTAATCCCCTCAAATCGGGTCATGTCTTCGGATCCTGTTCTGTTTTCTCTTTGTGAAACAAAGGTTCTAATACCTATTCCCATGGTCCTACCCCTTTTTAGACCTTCGGAAAAAAACAATGTCAAAATTATAGTTCTTTTTTTATCATAACCACCATATTTTGCAAGAAAATTTTATACCCATGTATCATTTTTTTTATTTCCTGAAAAGTAGCTTGCTTACAAGAATATAGCATTTTTTGTTTTGATACGTGAGTAACACCAATTTTTGACAAAAAACAAAATCAGGAAATCCATAAAAGTACAGATTTCTCTGCTTGTTGTCCTCGGCCAATGACAAAAAAAGGTTGCTTATGTTTGAAAGAATAAAAATGACTCATGTAACCTTGTCATGCAGCCCTACCCTAGATGGTTTAAAACTTATCATCCAAAACTATGGACTTTATCCTTGCAGAGAGATCATCTTGAGAATTGTATTTTGCCTTTATTCTTGGATCATGCTTGCTATTAGTCAGGGGGTTAAACCCTGATATGAGATTGGACTCTACTTTTTGTAAAGATTTCTTATCCATATTTTCACTCAAAAACTGATCAAATTGAAAGGAAAAACGCTCATGCGTCTTTGATTGACAATTGTGGACGGGGTTCCATTGAGAAAAATCATGCCAATATAACCCTGCATAATTAACCTTATTAATATGAGCAACGCAGCGATCTTGTATAAGTTTTTCATGAAATGCAGGACACCTGTTTAAATCAAGACGCAGCTGTTTATTAAGAATATTGTTTAAAAACTCATCTTTTGAAATTTTCTTGTTGAAGGTTACTTCATTACCCCTCAAAGTCAGAGTTTGAATATGTTTACGATAACGCTCGTGAATAACACTACGCTTGGGTGTAAATATACCAATATAAATCATGGTACTACTAAACTTATCATAGATGGAGTATATGCCAGGGCCAAAAAACTTGATGTCCTTTTTGGCGCGATTCTTGGTTTTTACCTTGATATTAAAGGGAAAATCTTTTTTTATATCTTCAAAATCAAAAATAGTGTGCAAGTCTTCAACTCTGGAAGTTTTAATACTGACCATGAATATCTCCTTTAATATTGCTCAATAACTTTCTGCCTTAAAGTTCTATGCTCATCATGAGTGATCTGACCCGATTTGAGAAGTTCTTCCAGTCGTTTC
Organism: Desulfovibrionales bacterium; assembly: GCA_012727715.1. Classification (GTDB taxonomy): domain Bacteria; phylum Desulfobacterota; class Desulfovibrionia; order Desulfovibrionales; family Desulfomicrobiaceae; genus Desulfomicrobium. Next base: position 1,780 of record JAAYGN010000106.1, read on the forward strand.
AATTCTGATTCAAGAGCCGCAGCCTTGTCCAAGGTGGGACCAGGTTGGACAATCACTTCAGGATCTGGCTGGAGAATGACTTCAACTGTTTCAGGAACAAGTCTGCTATCTGCACCAGTGGCGGCATCAACACCCCAACCAATCAGACCACCTGCAAGAATGTTTCCAGCAACAGCTCCTGATAAAACACTGCGCAATTCAACGGTCTGCGGTTTATAACCAGGCGCAGAAATTGTGAGTATTTGGTTATGTTTTCTTTTTAGCTTAAGGGTGCAAGGAGCCTCATCCACAATGGTGATCTTGCCACCTACTGCGGACACTGTTGCATTGATTGGATCCACAGTGACAGGAACTTCTTGAGTAGTTCCATTGATAATGGAAGCGCATCCACTACACATGCTAATTAAGCTAACAATCAAAACTAAAAATATATAATTTTTAATTGTATTCATGGCATATCTCTCATTTAGCACAATACATAATAATATTTTAGATAATACATGGTTTACCCAAAGAATACTCTTTAAAATTCTTCATTACCACTCGTTCAGAAGTGTTGGCATAACAATAGGTGCATAAGTGTGCACAGGTATTATACGCTCCAATATCTTTACTCATAATACATCCGCATTCTTTACGTTGACCAGTATCCTTGAATTTGGCCTGCCATTTTGAATCCAGCCCAGACATATCAAGCAACAAAGAACGTTGAGCAGACATTAAAAAGTTACGCAATTTTTTATCATCAGGAAATAATCGAAGCATAAGCTCTCCATCAATACAGCGATTATGCTGAATACCCAGATCCTCAAAGCTGGCAGCTTCGGCACAGGTAGCCAGTTCCAGCTTCCAATTTGTATTTAATCGGACAATCCGTTCGGCCATACGCTGCATGGAAGCTGAATCAAATTCAAAATAATTAACCCCAGCATTGGTCAAATTGTTGTGCACTTTTCTATAGGTTGAAATATCAGCAAAACTGAAAACAAGTTTGGAGGTATATGGGTGTACAAGATTACCAACTCGCTCAATTTTTTGGGCTAATAAATCCTCGGTAACCTTGTCAGAAAGCAAGAGGGGATCAAAACGCCAGATGATCCGCTCAGGACCAATGCGCTCAGATAAATCGGCCATAGTTTCCACACGGCACTCCACACTGGGCACCCGTGGCTCCCAATTTTCCTGGACATAATCATTAAGAGTAAACTGAAAGTAAAAATTAAAACCCATATCTTCAATTTCTTGCAAATAGGGCAGCAATGGGGCTGGGTTTTTGGTCCAAAAGACAATGACTCGTGCCCGTGAAAATGAAATATATTGCACTGCCTGATTAAAAGGATTGCGCCAGGCCGCATAACCATCTCGCAAGCGATGCATAAGCCATGCGGAGTGAAAAGCAGGAATATCTGTGGACCTGCTGGCAGAAATTATGACCGGAGCCACGGCAGAGACTTGGCTGCCATCTGGCAAATTAAGTTCAACTTTTTCCCAAGGACCTTTTTTCATAATATTTCCTTACGTTCGTCGTGTACTGACCAATGTACTCAAGCTGTTATTAACAGATTTATTTATCTCATCTCTCTACAATTTTACCATAGAGAGACAGGGGCCGGAGTCTTGAGACCACCGCAGCGGGTTTACCCAACTCATCCTGACAAGGAGCATCAACAGGCGCACGTTTTAAAATACTTTTTGCCAGATCCTTTCTACCCAGTGCAAAAAAAGAAAACTTGATTGGATCGTAGCCACAGTCTTGATGACTAACGGAAAACTCAAACTTTGGATAACACCCTCTGGCCGGACAATGGTCCTGTCTTTGGGCACAGCCAAAAGGAATGATCAAGGCAACATCCGTTTGATTGTTGAGAAATTGCCTCAAGTCTTTGGACAAAACAACCGGCAACCATTTCTGCCTGGCTTTGATGGTCACGTCGAGGACGGTCATAAGACCATCTTGTGCCAAAAGAGGAGCGCTGATTTCAAAAAAAGGAGTATAGCTGCCGACAAAGGACGTCTGGTCGGCAATAAACAGCTCGGACAAAGACTTCCAGGCCATGATCAGGTCCAACTGATGGGGCAAGGTAGCGACCACTTGACGAAATTTTTGTGAAAACCCTTCCGGATCATTGGGAAAGACCTCATTGATAACAGTCAAATCCACTGTAATGCCGATATGCTCTTGCATGTGCTCCAGGAGAATTCTTTGATACATAAGCGCTTCCTTGTTTCCATCAATGGAATAGACATGCACCTTGGCCTTGATCCCACTATCAGCCAATGCCTGAACCAAGCCACAAACATTGCCCCCTGTGCCAGAACCAAAATCCAGGATATGAATTGTTCTTTTTTGACTCCAGAGCTGTCGTACAGGATCAAGCCCCAAAAGAAGTGTATGCAGGTTGCGACTTTCACAAAAACTTCTGGGAAAATATGTCCCCAGGTAGATACGTAGTTTTTCTTGATCTGCGTAAAGATTGGATTGGGCTTCACAGCGCAAACGCTGAAAACGAGCACCAAGGGCATTTGGAGAGAAGAGAAAATCTTCAAGATGGGTCGGAATGGAGTCAGACCATTGCTGAGTATTGCCGATATATAATCCGTTCATATGCACTCCTTCATGGGCTCGCTAATTGCGTCCTACACAGGAGAGCGGGAACGGATTTTAGTTTTTCATAATACTGAAGGTATGATTTTACGCCATGACCAAAACAAAGGCCCGTACACGGCTAAAGTTGTCAATTCCGATTTAATCATAAGTACGGAGATTGGTATAAAATAATCTTCAACTTGTGCAAAAAAACTCTGTCTTCGTCATGCCCCCAGGATGACAGCTCAG
>JAAYGN010000107.1 GCA_012727715.1 Desulfovibrionales bacterium
GTATAAACCTCAAGATGGAGAGCAAAGGGATTTTCTGTAGCCCACGCAGACAGAGTAGGCGTGGTAAAAACCCAAAAAAGACAAAGGAAAATAAATTTAAATTTCATCATGCCTAACGTCTAAATAATAAGTATATACTGGTTTCTACCAGAATGTTATGAATACTCTTATGTAGTCCATCTATGGGTGATGGCAACATGAGCTTGCCAGTTACATGATATTGATATGAGCGAAGCACCATAGTGTCTTTTTTCAAGAGAAACAGTCTGGGGTCAAGATTGTTCCAGTTGCACATAGTCTTCAATAATGAGCTTTAAACCAAATCCTGGGAAGTTAATTTTATATTTATTGGGCTCAACGCGAGCTACAACCTTGCCCCGGCCAAAAATTTTGTGGCGGCAATAGGTACCCTGTACGGGACGGTGTGTACTGGGTTCTTGGGGAGGATATGTGGACTCTGGGCTTGGGATATCAATGCAGTGCGATGACGTATCTTGCTGCGCATGTTTTTGTAGGGACAAGCCGCCTGCAAATTGTTCACGATAGCATGACAGCAGATGGGGTGGGATTTCTTGTAAAAACGGACTGATATTGGTGGGCGTTGAACCCTGAAGTTCACGGCTATACAGGGTTTCTGGGGAGAAAAGAGCTAGGTACGACCGAGCTCTTGTACAGGCCACGTAGAGCAGACGACGTTCTTCTTGGAAATCTTCTTTATCATTTAAGGCGTGCTTGGATGGAAAGCGGTCTTCCACGAGGTCAATGATGAGCACTGCGTCCCACTCCAGCCCCTTGGCTGAGTGTACTGTGGATAACGTGATGGCTTCCTGTTGTTCCTGGTCTTGGGGGTCTGGGTTCTCCAGGCTCAAGTCACTTAAAAATACATCCAGGTTATCGTAGCCTTGGGCAATTTGTCGTAATTCTTCCAATCCCATCTCACGGCGTGGATGGTCATCTGGAAATTTTTCTCGCATTATGGGTAAATAATAATCCAAAAGAAAGGTAATAGCTGACGCCGGGCTCAGGGATTCTGTACGCAGCCCATCGAGTGTAAACAGCAAAGTTTCCAACCCTGGCCGTTTGGATTTTTGGGCATGCAAAAATTGTTGGTCATTGATCACAATGGCGCGGTGAAGTTTTTGAGCTGTTTTGGGACCAATGCCGGGTATATGGCTGAGTATGCGCTGCCAGGAAGGCACATCCTGGATATTTTGGGACACACGCAAAAAAGACAGTATATCCTTGATATGTGCTGCCTCGGAAAACTTGATGCCACCGTATTTGCGAAAACTCAGGCCAATTTTGTTGAGTTCCACTTCAACATGGTAGGACTGATAGCCCGCCCGAAACAGCACTGCGATTTCATCTAAAGGATAGGTTTGGCTCAGTTCCACAATCTTGGCTGTTACAAGCCGAGCTTGGCTTCGGTCGGAAAAGGGAAAAATATGTTCAGGAAGCTGGGTATCTGGCTTGTCTGAAAATAGGCGTTTGGAAAATTGATCTGTAAAGCCTTGTAAAATGCTATTGGTGAGCTCCAAAATAGGCTGGGTAGAGCGGTAATTTTGCTCCAGTTTAATGATCTTGGTACCAGAAAAGGTTTGGGGAAAATCTAAGATATTGCGGATATTGGCTCCCCGAAAAGCATAAATGGATTGGGCGTCATCACCCACAGCCATCACATTGGGACTCTTGTCACCTGGCTTGGTTAAAAGAGCTACCAGGCGAGCTTGAACCAGATTGGTATCTTGGTATTCATCGACCATAATATGGGTTATGGAGTGGGAAATCTGCTCACGCACCTGGGGATGGTCGGTCAGTAGGCGTTCCAAGAGAAAAAGGAGGTCATCATAATCCACAAGGCCATATTCCAGTTTGGAGCGTGTGTACTCCTCTGCCAAACGTTCCAGATCACCTTCATAGACTCCCAAATGGTAAGCTTCTTTTTGTAAGATGGCCGATAAGGGCAGTTCTTTATTTCGGCTTTTACTAATAAGGCTCATGATAGTGGTGCGTTTGGGGAATTTGCGATCTCCTTTGCCCAATTGTAAGCGGTCTTTGCCCTGCATCAGTATTTCTTCAGCATCGCCTCGGTCCATGATGGACATACCACGTTCAAAGCCCAAAACATGGGCATATTGTCGAAGCAGGGTGTAGGCAAAACCATGAAAGGTGCCTCCGCGCACGCCACCAAGACCTGCATGTCCGAGCAGGTCTTGTGCCCTGTGCAGCATTTCAGCAGAAGCCTTGCGCGTAAAAGTCAATAAAACAATTTCTGCAGGGGAAACACCTTGTTCCACCAAGTAGGCCAGACGATGAACAATGGTTCTTGTTTTTCCTGAACCTGCCCCAGCAATGACCAGGACGGGTCCTTCAGTGGAGGTTGCCGCCTCGTACTGGGCAGCATTGAGATGAGCATGAAAATTAATGGACATGGTTTAGCGAAGTTATGGTTGAAGTATTGATACCAAAATGTTGTAAAATATTGCGTCCTACATCGGTAGGTGTTTGGGCGTTTTCCTGGGCTGAATCATAGTAAAAAACATCTGTTGCTGTATGCATGCCCTGTCGCCCAAAATGGTCAAACATATCTTGGCGCCCCATTTTACCCTTGAGGTCAAAACCAGGCTGGGGCTCCAAAACCAGGTCAGGGGCTTGGGCTGCCAAGGGACCATGATAGAGGTCTTGTCCATGATGAACGTGAGCTATGATTTTTTTACCTTTCCAGGTCAGGTTGGCCAGGGCCTGGGCCAGGTCATCAGCCAACCGTCTTGCTTCAGCCCGGTCTAGTCTACCCTGAGCAAAACGTTCTTGGGTGTGCAGGTAGATTCGGCCAGGGTCAAGGGCAAAAGCCAGACTTTGGGGGCCAATACATTGGGTATCCCATTCATTTTTTGGAGTTCGGGACAAGCGCAAAAGATTATTTTGGACCAGCCAAACGTTAAGATCAACTTCTTGCTCCAGACTGGTAAAGCCATGGTCAGCCATCATGATTAATCTTTTGGGGTCAGGCAAGTTGGTATAGCGTTCCAGTACGTTGCCAATGATTTTGTCCCAGGCAGACATAAATTCAAGACAAGTACTGCGCCAGGGGTGATCATCTTCCAGTAAAGCAGGTTGTAAAAAATGGCCCAAACGATCCGTTTCCGTGAGCACAAGCATGAACATGTCCCAAGCCAGATCAGGCCAAAAAAGGTCCAGGAGTTTTTGTCGGCACCTTAGGCTGCGGTGTAAATCTTGGAGTAAAAATAGGGGATCATCCGCTCCTCGAAGCGTGTCGGCCTCAATAGTGTAGTTATGTTCAGATAAGATACTGGCCAATACTGGTGGATAGGTATTGCCCAGTAGGCCTTGGGCTGGAAAACCAGCAACAGCTATGGCGGGCATGGGCTGTACTGGGCCTAAGTTGGGCATGTTCAGTACTTTGGAAAAAATATTTTTATGAGCCAAACGTTCAAAAATTGTTGTTCCAGATACATGGGTAAAATCCGTAAACTCCAGTGTGTAATTATGAGGGTCGATACGTGTAAAGCCGTAAACTCCGTGCTCTCCAGGCGAAGATGCAGTGAAAAGTGATGTCCAGTTGACCGGAGAAAGCTCTGGCAATTCAGCGTGAATGGGATAACAGCCAGGGGAATTGATGATCGTGGCTAGATTGGGCAAAAGTCCTTGATTGGCCAGATTTTGTGCCAAAGACCAAGACAGGCCGTCCAGACCAAGAAAGACAAGTCGGGGATGCATGATGCTCTTTTGTATCAAGAGGTTGAGGCATTGACCAGTGTGAGCTGGGCATCAATTTTAGGAGCTACCTTCTAAAAATGGGAGGACTATATTAGTGTTGCACTTTGAATTTGAATCCAAGTTCCTGCTTTCAACAGGACAATGCCAGGGGTCACTTTTAATATCGACCAACCAGGAATTCCAGTCACCCTTATCTATTTCTTTGTTTGTGGCCTCAAGGCGTATTTCACAATGAGCTTCTGTATAGTGTCCAGCATTACTCTTCCTTAATATCTTTATCTTTGAGAATATTTTTCTCGTTTTGCCAATTGTTGACCATTGTGTGCCAATTTTACGTTCAAAATCTCATCATCTTGAATGCAACAACGGAATTGTACCTGTCTTTTTTACGTATGTTCCAAGAACATGAGTATTATTTTTCGGAAAATTTTTCGGCACTTCTATTATTTCCAATGTATCCCCATGATCACCAATGATCATTTTTTCTTGGGGATCATCATCTGGACCTGTACTGGACCTGTAAAAAATATTATCTTCACCCTCTGAATAAAAATAATCACACTGGTACTCATTTGTTTTTTTATTGAGATATTCAAATTGTAGAGAGTTATTAAAGTTAGCGTATCTGGTTAATTCTATCCGTCTTAAATAATGATCATCATTCATGATATACGTAGCAAGCTCGATTAATTGTATGTCACTGTTTGTATCTTTAACACTTATAATTATCGGATCTTGGATACAATCATTGTCATGATAATTCCAATACTCAAGTAATTCATAAGTTATGGTCAGGTTGCGGCCAAGATAAGAAGCATAAACAGCCGCTGTGTAAGGAATTTGGACTGTAGATGTCTTGCCATTGGTATCGCGCAAGCTAATAAATAAAAATGGCCATTCTTGTTCAATTTTATACAATCGGCCTTGTATGGTTTTTGTCTCGACTATTTTTGCGGGACAGGTTTTTTTAGAGTCAGCCAGACTTAAAGATGACCAGAAAAGAGTGATGCCAACAAGACAAGCAATCCATAAGCTCTTCAACATGTCAGACTCTCCCCCAGGTTGATGACCAAGAAATTTTGACATTTGTGTACCGCATGCGCAGACTCGCTGCAACAGGTTTTGATCAGCCTGTATGTTTGTGTGCGCTGTTGGTGCTCAAGGTTTGGGATGCGTCTATAATGGTTGGGTAAGTGAGTTATTCCAAGTGGATTGGTCCTTTGGGTGAATACTTGGCAAAACTTTGGTATTCATCTGCACCTTGACAACTCAAGGCAATGTCGCCCAAGCACTCTCCTGGAGTTGATCAGTTTTGTCATGCATGGACAGGAAGATTTGCCTGGTGTTATTTTTGATGAAGCCAAAACTGGATATACCTTTAGGGTATTGATGTATAATAAGGATTAATGAGGAGAAAGGATTCATGAATATTTGTATTGTGGGAACTGGCTATGTGGGCCTGGTTTCAGCAGCGTGTTTTGCGGAGATGGGCAACATGGTTCGGTGTGTGGATGTGAATCCTCAGGTTATTGAGCGGCTGAAGCAGGGGGAGGTGCATATTTATGAACCAGGGCTTGAGGCTCTGGTGCAACGCAACTTTGCAGAAGGGCGTCTTACCTTTACCACAGATCTTGCCGAAGGTATTCAGGGCTGTCTTTTTATCTTTTGTTGCGTGGGAACCCCAGAAAGTGAAGATGGCACAGCTGATCTCCAATATGTGCATCAGGTCGCCAGGGATTTGGGTACACTTATTACAGATTATTCCATTATTGTGGATAAATCGACAGTGCCGGTGGGTACTGCGGATACTGTCCGTCAGATTATCCAGGCTGAATTGGATAAACGTGGTGTGCAGGTGGAATTTGATGTGGTCGCCAATCCGGAATTTCTCAAAGAAGGCGATGCAGTCAATGACTTCATGAAGCCGGATCGGGTTATTGTGGGCACGGACAATGTGCGCACTGCCGAGCTTTTGAAAACCCTCTACGCACCCTATGCCCGGAGCCGAGAAAAAATGATTGTTATGGGGGTACGCAGTGCGGAGATGACCAAATATGCAGCTAATTGCATGCTGGCCACCAAAATTTCCTTTATCAACGAGATTGCCAATATTTGTGAGCGGGTTGGGGCTGATGTGCGTGATGTGCGTCACGGCATTGGTGCTGATCACCGCATTGGCTACCAGTTTATTTATCCAGGGGTGGGTTATGGAGGATCTTGCTTTCCCAAGGATGTCAAGGCGCTCATTGGTACCGCCCAGAATTCGGGATACGAGCCCCAACTTTTATGTGCTGTAGATGAGGTTAATGACCGCCAAAAGGTCGTTATTGCCCAGAAGATTGAAGCCTATTTTGCTGATCAGGGCGGAGTACAAGACAAGACCCTGGCGCTTTGGGGGCTGGCTTTTAAGGCCAATACCGACGACATGCGTGAAGCCCCGGCCTTGGAGCTGATTCGCCATCTCACGGCTTTGGGGATGCGCATCCAGGCCTTTGATCCTGTGGCCGGCCATAATGCCCGAGGTCTTTTGGCCGACAATCCTTTGGTGGAAATTTATGAAGACCAATATGCCTGCCTTGAGGGGGCGGCAGCTTTGGCTGTGGTCACGGAGTGGAACCAGTTTCGTAATCCCCAATTTCAGCGTATCAAGTCCAGCCTCACTGCGCCCATTATTTTTGATGGTCGCAATTTGTATGCACCCCAACTTATGGCCACCGAAGGCTTTGCCTATTTTTGTATCGGTCGTTAAGAGGCTGTTGTTAAAAATAAAAGAACGGGCAGAGAGAAATTTCTGCCCATTTTTCATGGTTATTGCTTTGGTGCGGATTTGATCCAATGCGCAACAAGAAAAAAGATCTCCTTGGAGTAGAGCATGGCAACATGGCTGATAGGCATGGAAGTTTTTTGCGTACATGGAAGCTGATCACAATGTAAGGCCGAGTTGGGCAAAACCATATTATCTGTAGGTACGGTAATGGCCAGCAAGGGTACTGGAGCAGGAAAGGGGCGTCTTGCAATTTTTTGTACTGCCTCTCCTTGAAATCGGAGAATATGGCCTAAAGAATTGAGCGCAAAGGGAGCAAGTTTACTGCCTTGATACGGGGTACCTAAGGTTGTCAGGGTTTTGATGGATTTTACATTGGGCAGCTGGCTTAGAGTTCCTCGAAGGAGCAGACCACCCAAACTGTGGCCAACAAGATGGATGGGCTGGTCTGGGTAATGGGTCAGTATTTGCTCCAGATAGCTTTTTAAGCTGGATTCCACGGCTTCAAGATCAGTGCGCCAACTGGGATAGCTAAAGCAGGCCACAGTGTAGCCCTGATTTTGGAACCAGTGGCGAAATAAAACCCAGGCACTTTGGTTGTGGAACAAGCCATGCACCAGAACAACAATGGGTTGTCCAGCTTTGGGTCTGGTCCAAAGATCAGGCCACAAGCCCAAAGGATGTAAGACCAATATGATGCATTCATACACATAACTTTTTATTGCCGTACGCAAAACATTGGGGAGAAGCTGGCCCAGGGGAGTTCCACTTTGGTTGGACTCTTCATAGCAGTACAGGGTGTAGGTGAGCACCGAAGTGACCAAGGGGACACCAAGGATAAAGACTATCAGTAGGGTAATCATGGGATAATCCTTGCTTGAAATTGTGGAGATGTCTCCAGATGGGCAATAAGCTGTCGGTGGCCAGCAGGAAAGGCCAGGGTTTTTATTTGTGTCCATGTGGCCCAGCGATATTCTTGGGCCGCAGTTAAATGGATGGATTGGAGTTTGGTTCTAAGCTCCACGGTATAGGCATACATGGTCACTCGGTAATGGGTATAGGCATGTTGGTAATGCCCCAGAAAGTCAGCGGGCTTGACCTTTATTCCAGTTTCTTCCAAAAACTCTCTGGTCACAGTTTCTTCGGGAGATTCTTGATCTTCTATGACTCCGCCTGGGAATTCCCACAAGTCAGCCCAGATGTCATTGGATTTTCTTTTTTGGATAAAAATGCGTTGGTCGTGAATAAGCACGCCTGTGGACATGGAGATAAAGATGGGTGTTTTGGGATTGGGGCGGACCGGGATTTGCGTTGTTGCTCCTTTGCGGTAGGCTTGGCAATAATCACGTAGTGGGCAATGGGAACAAGACGGGGTGCGGGGCAGGCAGACCAGACGTCCAAATTCCATGATGGCCTGATTAAACATTCTGGCTTGACCCCAGGGGAGGAGTTGGGCGCAAAGGGTCTGGATTTGTTCTTGGGTGGAGCGTGTTTTGACTGGAGTGGTCAGATGAAAAAGGCGGGCAAGGACACGTTCCACATTGGCATCGACCACGCTGACATCATGCTCAAAGGCAATACTGGCAATGGCCTGGGCGGTATAGGGCCCAATACCTGGCAGTTGTTGGAGTTCTTGTAGGCTTTGGGGCAAGGTCCCATTGTGGTGATTGGCAACAATTTTTGCGGTTTTCAATATGTTTTTAGCACGAGCATAGTATCCAAGACCTTCCCATAATTTGAGCACCTCATCTTCTGAAGCTTGGGCCAGGGTGGGAATGTCTGGGAAACGTTTGATCCAGCGTTTAAAATAGTCCGGGACTCGCTCCATTTGTGTTTGTTGCAACATGATTTCCGAAATCCAAATATGATAGGAAGTATAGGTCCGGCGCCAGGGCAAGTCTTTTTTGTGTTTAAAAAACCAGTCCATAAGCTTGGTGGTGATTGTGGATTGTGCAGAATAATCTTGAGTGGCGAGCATGTTTGTCCTGATGCCAAGGTATTGGGTTATGAGCAAAGTAACGGCTTTAAAAAAAAGTAAACTCCTGGCTCTTTACTTTGGTAAGGGGGCTCAGGCATGTCAAGACGTGTTTGATTTTTGTCGGATTGCTTGTCCTTTTAATTAAAGCAGCAAGTAGAAAAATCTTCTTTTTTGTGCTCGAAAGAACACAAGGACTGTGAGATTAACTCTAGTGTTATTGAGTACGGGAATGGGACGGCGGTTGCATTGAAACATCTAACAAAAAAAGTGGGGTAGTATGGATTTATTTAAAATGGCTCAAGAGGTAGTTGCAGTTGTACAAGAAGAATGCTCGGACTTTGAAGAGTTGGTACCAGCTTCGGAAGACGGCGCAGTGTGGGGTTTTGTGATTGACGAAGACACCAGCGGCTTTGTGTTTTTGGATGCCAACCTGGGTACTTTTGATGTGGCCACAGTGACCATTTCTCTTTCTCTGGGTACCCTTGAAGATATTACCAAGGATGATTTGTTGGAACTTTTAAGTGTGAATGGGGAGTTGCTGGGCGCAAGCTTAACCATCACGCCACCTTTTGGTGATGAGCAGGAAGAATTTCTTATGCTCCAAACCAAGTTTTTGGCTACAGAATTTTCCAAAACCATGTTTGTCAATTCCTTGAACTCCCTGGTCGCCCAGATTTCTCTCTTTTTTGCTGCCGAGTAATGGCCAAAGTCATCGTACAAGCTGTTTCCAAGGCGTATTCTGGTGTGGACCTTTTTCAGGATTTGTCCCTGGAGGTTCATGCTGGAACACGACTAGCTCTGGTGGGTCCCAATGGATGTGGCAAAACCACTCTTTTAAAGATCATGGCCGGAGAAATTGCGCCGGACAGCGGGCAGGTGAGCATTCCCCGGGGTGCCCAAATCGGGTTTGTGGAGCAGGAATTACAGCAGTCTGATCTGGAGCAAACCCTGGAGGATTTTGTGCTGGAGGTGCTGCCCTCCTGGACAGAATTTTGGCATGCCTGGCGCCGCGCTTTGGCCGGTGATGACCATGAGACTTTGGCCAAGTTGCACGACCGCCAGCAGGAATTGGAGCATCATTTTGGCTATAATCCCGAACATCGGGCCCAGGCTATTTTATTTGGTCTTGGCTTTGCGTCCAAAACTTTTGCCCGGCCTGTGGGCGAACTAAGTGGTGGTTGGCGGGAACGGGCCAAATTGGCCAGGGTATTGGTGGCTGGGGCGGATATCTTGTTTTTGGATGAACCCACCAACCATTTGGATCTGGAAGCCGTGGAGTGGCTGGAAGCCTATGTACAAGGCTTTGAAGGGGTCTTGGTCTTTGTGGCCCATGATCGCTATTTTTTGGATCGCACGGCCAATAAGATTCTTTTTTTGGGCGGGGAAAAACCTTGGCTCAGGGATGGAAATTTCTCCCAATTTATCAGTTGGAACACAGAGCGCGCTGATTTGGCCAAGCGTCAGGCAGAAAGGCTCAAAACAGAAATTACCAGAAAACAAGGTTTTGTAGATCGGTTTCGAGCCAAGGCCACCAAGGCTCGACAGGCCCAAAGCCGAGTGGGGCAGATAACCCGGCTCCAGCAGGAGTTGGACTCTTTGGCTCCAGAGGCAAGAAGCCGTACCTTGTCCTTTAGCTGGCCTGAGCCTGAGCGGGGGAATGAAACGGTTTTGTCAGCTGTTGATCTTGCCTACGCCTTTCCTGATGCCCAGCTTTTTTCCAATTTGAATTTTCATATTTATCGTGGGCAAAAAATTGGTCTGGTAGGCCCCAATGGGCAAGGCAAGTCCACTTTGCTTAAGCTCATCATGGGGCAACTTGTGCCTCAACGGGGTCAAGTCTCTTTGGGTTCTCATATTGTTACTGGTTATTTTAGCCAGCACCAAAGTGAAATTTTGCAGCCACAATTTCCAGTGTTGGCAGATCTGCGACGCCTGGCAAATCCTTCTAGCAGTGATTTTCAACTCAAGTCAGTGCTGGGGCTTTTTATGCTGGGGGAAGAGTACTGGGATAAAAAGGTGGCAGAACTGAGCGGTGGAGAAAAGAACCGCCTAGTCTTGA
>JAAYGN010000108.1 GCA_012727715.1 Desulfovibrionales bacterium
ACAATATGCATGTTCTAAGGATTTTGTCATAGCTGTTGATCCTGATAGCAAATTTGTCCATTTGCAATTTGTATTTTTTTTATGTACCACGCCATATCCTTTTGTGCTCTCTGATCCAGCTGCGTGGTTCAGGGGGTAACCTTTGACCAGGAGATTATTTTGCTCGTTGATATCCGTACTGTCTTGTTTGCTGTTATCTTTATGGTTGTAGGCTGTATGCCTGCCAAACATGCATCAGGACCTACAGCCGCAGTACCCATGGCCCAGGAAGGCCAACTGGGTCTGGGCAATGAAGAGTACTCCACATCTACGGAAGACATTGATCCTCTTGATATCCTGCCCGAGCAGGAATCCCTTTCCAATGCTGACCCGTTGTCTCCAGATGAACAGCATATCCTTGATACAGAGCTGTCCTTTCACGTTGGACTGAATACTGATGAAAACGCGGATGTCCAGCGCTATTTTCACCAATACGCTCACAAGCATCGCCGGACCATGGAAGAATGGCTGCAAAGAGCACAGCTTTATTTGCCCCATATCCGGGAGCGTTTTTTGGCTGAAGGTTTGCCCGAGGATCTCATTTATCTTCCTTTTGCAGAAAGTGGCTTTAACCCCTTTGCCCTATCTAAAGCTGGAGCTTGCGGGATGTGGCAGTTTATGCCCCAAACGGGAGTTAATTTTGGCTTAACCGTCAATGCCTGGGTAGATGAACGTCGTGACCCCTATGCTTCTACAGAAGCAGCAATCACCTATCTCAAGAAGCTTTATCAGATGTTTGATGATTGGTCTCTAGCCCTGGCTGCGTATAATGCTGGAGAGGGAACTATTGGCCGCGCATTAGAGAAAACAGGTGCTGAAGATTATTTTAGTTTGTGTGCAAGATCCAACCAAATAGCCACAGAAACCAAGCTGTATGTTCCCAAATTTTTGGCCCTGGTGAAGATTGCACGCAATTTGGAAGCCTTGGGTTTTACCCCCATTGATTGGGACGTGCGCCAAGCACCCTTGGTCAAGTTACAGGCGAAACCAGGCACAGATTTGTTAGCTCTAGCCAGTGCATTGGGCATGGATTGGAAAGCTTTTCGGGAAATGAATCCCATTTTACGCAAGCAAGAAGCAGCCCCTAAAGGGGTAACCATTGCTGTTCCAGGCCACCTGGTGGCCAGTGCCCAAGCATATTTGCAAAGGCCAATCATGGTGGCTCAAAGAGCGGCCACTTCCGGCGGGTATAAAGTGCGATCAGGTGATTCTTGGTGGAGCATTGCCAAAAAGCATGGTTTAACTGTAGCCCAACTGCAAAAAGCGAATCATAGTAGTACAAAACAAGTGCTCCAAGTGGGCAAAGTGCTCGCTATTCCAGGGGGATCTGCATCTGACTCTTCTTTGGCTGATACCAGAAAATGGGCAGAACGTCGGGCCAATTATATTGTTCAACAGGGCGATTCCATTTGGTCCATTGCCAGAGAATTTAAAACAGATCCCACGACCTTGTTGCAAGCCAATGGATTGACTGCCAAATCCACCCTTAAAATAGGTCAAAAGATTTTTATTGCTGATGCTGGAAGCGTAGCTACCAAAGAGATACGCACCAAGGCTGATGCTGTGCGGAAAGAGCTGGTAAGTTACAAGGTACGCCCTGGTGATAGTTTATGGGGCATTGCCAAAAAATTTGATATTTCCTTAGACCAGCTCTGCCAATGGAATAAACTTGCCAAGAATGCTGCTATCCGTCCTGGAGATAAGTTGACCCTATATCCATAGGATATTCTAGACAGTCAAATCATGCTCATGGCAGGCCTACAGGTCTGCCTTTTTTTTAGTCTCTTGATCTGTATGTTCATGGCTTTCAGGGTATGTTTTTTAGGAGGCCATAAGGGGTGTGGCTGGCAAGTCTATAGTAAAACGAGTCCACTGGCCTGGAACACTTTCCACAGCCATGAGCCCGCTATGTTCTTCACAGATAATAAAGTAGGATACAGAAAGTCCCAGGCCAGTTCCTTTGCCCACTGGTTTGGTGGTAAAAAAAGGTTCAAAGATGCGCTTGCGCACAATTTCTTCTACACCACAACCATTATCTTCGATTTCGACACGCACCCAGGGACTATTGGGATAAATACGCAAGATAAAAGTTGGCTCTTTATCAGGAGCATAGTTTTTATCGAGCATAGCTTCTGCACCATTACGCAGGAGATTCAAAAAAACCTGCTGGAGTTTATTACCTGAAGCATAGATTTTAGGGATTTTTTCCGCATAATCACGCTGGATATTGATTTTTTTAAAATCATACTCTTTTTTAAGATTATAGTCCTTGGATGCTAAATCCACAGTTTTATCCAGCAATATGCGCACATCTTCTTCCAAGAGCATGGGATCATTTTTACGACTAAAGTTGAGCATATCCGTGATAATTTGGGCTGCTTGTGCTCCAGAGTTGCGGATAAAGTTGAGAATATTGCCAATTTCTCTTTGTTCCAGGTAGGTGCGTAAGCCTTCCAGTGTAATGCCAGCATGTTGAGCTGCGGCTTGATTTTTAGGCAAGTTGGCCCAAAGACGGGTTTCAATAACTTGAGTGTTGCCCAAAATAGAAGTCAGGGGGGTATTAATTTCATGGGCCATACCCGCAGCTAGCCCACCTATGGACAGGATTTTTTCTGATTGAGCCAGCATTTCTTCGATGCGGACTTTGTCCGTGACATCATCAATACGTATTACCGCACCTTGAATTCCTTCGTCAGTAACGAGAGGATAAACCGTGATATCTTCCTGGGTTATTTTTTCTTTTATGGTTCTGGTTACTCTTCCCCCAAAAAAAGGCCTTTTATACGCAATAACTTGGCGAATCTTTGGTATTTCCTCCTGAATCCAGGGGGCTATGTTTGTCAGGAGTTTACCTTGGGCATTTTGAGCTCCAATACCGGTTATTTTTGTGCAATGGGTGTTCCATTGGGTAATGCGTAAGTCTGTATCTACACCAATGAGCATGGAGGGCATGGAGTTAATGATATTACTCAATATGCTGCGTAGTTGTTGGGTTTCCTTAGCAGATTTTTTAAGAGCCGTAATATCTTGAAAAGAGGTGATCATTCCCCCAACATGGTTATTTGAGGTATAGAAAATTTGTTTGGCCACAAGCACATCGCGGAGTTGTTTGTCTTTGTTGGGGATGACGGATTCAAAAAGACTTTTTCCCTTATGAGAGAAAAGAAGATCGTCATTGTCTTCATAATTACTTGGAAGTTGTGGCCAGATTTCGCGCGCGGTTTTTCCTTGAATTTCTTGAGTCGTGTAACCCATTATTTCGGTAAAAGATCGATTGCAACCCAAATAACAAGCATTGGTGTCTTCATAGAAAACAGGAATAGGGATAGCGTTAAGCAGCTCTTTTGTGAAACGAAGATTGTGCTGTACAGCGGTATGGGCTTCGTGAAGCTGTTTCTCAGCAAGCAGGCGTTGCTCATTGGCTAAGATTAAGGCGATTTGGTCAGCCATACGGCTGGCAAAGGTCAGTTCGTCTGACCACCAGTGGCGAGTTGTCGTGTGTTCAAGGCTGATGAGGGCGATCAACTCCCCCTTAATAAGTACTGGTGCGTCAAGAAGGGCTGTGATGCAGTTGGGTGAAAAGTAGTGATCAGCAAGTTCTATGGTGCGTGGGTCTTGGAAAACATCAGTGACTGCAACGGGTAAGCCGTTGCCTAGGGATGCCAGATAGTTTGTACACAAGTTGATGTCCAGACATTGACCAGAGATATGCTTTTGTTCTTGAGCAAAAAATTTATCCAGGCAGCACAATTTTTGCTTTTCCATTACCCATAAGCTCGCTTGGTCAACTTTTAGGGCTTGGTTCATTTTGGTAGTGATAAAGGGTGCAATTTGAGCAAGTTTACCCTCAAAAATAGTAGGAAGAGTGGCAATATCAGCCATGGCAGTTTGTTGTCGGTCAATGCGTGCCAATGTCTTACGTAATGTATTTTCTACTCGTTTGCGTTCAACAACTTCTTCTTGGAGCTGTTGAATTTTTTGTTGGAGTAAAGGATAGTAACTTTTGCGACCAGATGTTTCGCTCAGTCCAATGATTTTATTTCTGAGCAAAGAATTGTCTGGCATGGAGAGCTCACATTGCTTTTTCATAAATTTTTTCAATATCGTGTTGGTTGATAGACTTGGGGTTAGTCACAAGGCAGGGATCAAGTACAGCCTTGGCCGCCAAAATAGGGATATCCTGGCTGCTTACTCCCTTATCTTTGAGCGTGTCCTTGATACCCACAGCTGCTCGTAGTGCATAAATTGTTTTCAACAGCCATTTTTGAATCATGGAGGTGGTCATTTTTTGGGTATCCAGGCCCATGGTTTGTGCTATAAGAGTAAAACGTTGCGGCACAGCAGAAAAGTTAAAATCAATAACATGGGGGAGCAAAATGGCATTACATTCTCCATGGGGCAGGTCCTTATATCCTCCCAGGCTGTGGGCCAGAGCATGGACTGCACCAAGGCTGGCATTGGAAAAGGCTAACCCCGCCTGCATACTTCCAAGCATGATCTGAGCACGTAATTCCATATCTTCAGGATTTGCCAATGATTTTACCAGACTGCCATAAATAAGGCGAATAGCTTCCAGGGCATGGACATCGGTCATGGCACTTTGGGCATTGGAAACAAAGGCTTCTATGGCATGAGTCAGGGCATCCATTCCAGTGCAGGCTGCCTCGTAAGGAGGCATGGTCATCAGGGTTTGGGGATCAATGAGAGCAAGGTCGGGAATAATGGCTTTGCTGATAATGGCAATTTTGGTCCTGCGCTCGGTATCATTAATTATGGAGAATTGTGAAATATCAGCTGAAGTACCGGCAGTTGTTGGTAAACAGATAAGAGGTGGCATGGGGATAACAATTTTATCCACGCCTTCATACTCCAGGATATGTCCAGCATTGGAAACCACAATGCCAATGGCCTTGGCACAGTCCATGGGGCTCCCTCCACCAACGGCGATAAGGCCATCACATTGTTCTTCATGATACACCTGGACGCCAGCCATGACTTCTTGGGCTCTGGGATTGGGTGTTATGTTGGAGAATAATGCACTTGTGATACCAAGGTGGTCAAGGTCATGGATGGTTTTATCAGCCCAGCCAGAGTTGATGACGCCTGGGTCACTGACAACCAGTGGCTTGCTCATACCAAATTTTGCAGTATATTGCCCAACCAAGTCCAATGCCCCAAGTCCAAAGATGATTTCCGGAGCAGCAAATTTTCTTAATGGTAAGTAACTCATATGCCCTCCTTTATGCATAGGTAGCCCCGAACCTATTGGGCAGAGCCAGGAGTTATGAATCGCGTTGGTGTTTGTTCAAGATTTGTTCAAGAAGGATGGTGGCTGCATCCACACAAAAATAAGAGTCTGTCCAGCGCTTAAATTGCGCCAAGGCCTGATGAACAAACATGTGCATACCATACACAATTTCTTTTCTCTGATGCAACCCTTGCTTGACCAGTAAAGTTTGTTGGGGGTTATACACGAGATCATAAATAAATGAAATCCCATCTAATGTTTTCTCCCAGGGAGATTGCGACTGAAATTTCCCCATCATACCCAAAGGCGTGGTATTCACCAAAAGATCCGGTTGTACATCATAACGATTATCCCAAGAGAGAGCATGCACTCCAAGTTCTTGGGCCAATTGTTGGGTATGTTTATGGGTACGGGAGGTCAGAAATATTTTCCAGCCAGCCTGGTGTAGCCCATACAGAGCCGCCCTGGCAGCTCCCCCAGCTCCAAGAATGAGGGCCATGCCTGGAGCAATCTGTTTTTCTACAAGGGGAGCCATAAATCCGGTGATGTCGGTATTATCTCCGACAAGTCGATTCTTCTGCCAAAAAAGAGTGTTAACTGCACCAATAGTCCGAGCGTTGGGAGTCAGATCGTCCAAAAAGGGGATAATTGCCTCTTTATGGGGGATGGTCACGCTCACCCCGTCAATGGGCAGGGTGCGTACAGCTGTAACAAAGGTCGAGAGTTTATGGGAGGGAGTATCCCAAAGGTAATAAGCACCAGGAATCTGTTTTTGAGCTAGGGCCCAATTGTGCAGTACCGGGCTTAGGGTATGAGCAAGGGGATGGCCGATAATCCCAAGAAGAAGCATGTTCTATCTCCCTGGATAAAGAAAAAAGAACCGGGGCCAGGCCCCGGTTTTGTGTGTTGTCTGCAAGTAGTTTTACGGACTTATTCTCCAGGATCAGACCTTGATCCAACCACAACTGTCACTTGGTTTACTGGTTACACGTACTGCCCGTGCTGGATTACATAATCTGCACCAGCCTGTATGGCCTCTGCATTTTTGGGGATCATGTGGCTATAGTGGGCAGAGATAACCGAAGGCAAACTGTCTTGTACTCGTTTTACCGGCAGCACCCCAGTGGCCTGTACATAGGCGCCCAGAGCAACCATATTGGCCATGCGTGTGTTACCGAGCTGGTCAGCAATTTCGTTCACAGGTACAGCATAGACACGTACTCTGTCCTTATTGGTCTTGGCCGGATCAATAAGGGAAGAGTTAAGAATCAAAACTCCATTATCCTGGAGCAGAGGCTGAAACTTGTCCAAGGATGGACCGTTCATGATGATCACACTTAAGGGTGAGCGAATAATGGGTGAACCAATAACATCATCAGAAACAACCACAGTACAATTGGCTGTGCCGCCGCGCATTTCTGGTCCATACACTGGGATATAGGTTACATTGAGTCCGGCATCCATCCCAGCATAGGCCAGGAGGTTACCGATGAGCATGACGCCCTGTCCACCAAAGCCGGCAATAATTGCATCCTGATACATGCTCATTATTTGTCCTCCTGGGCCTTGACGTCTTTATATACCCCTAAAGGAAAATAGGGAATCATTTCCGTTTCAATACGCGTATTGGCTGCCTGGGGGGTCATGCGCCAATTGGTGGGGCAAGTAGCCAGAACTTCCACAAAGGAAAATCCCAGACCTTGAACTTGATAGTCAAAAGCCTTGCGTACTGCTTTTTGGGCTTTTTTGATATTTTTAATATTATTGACTGCCACGCGTTCAGCATAGGCGACTCCACCCAAAGAGGCGATGATTTCTGTCATACGAATGGCCATACCTGCCCGTTCTTTACAACGGCCCCCTGGGCAGGTGGTGGTTTTTTGGCCGACCAAAGTGGTGGGGGCCATTTGTCCACCAGTCATGCCATAGACTGTGTTATTAACAAAGATGGTGGTCACATTTTCTCCACGATTGGCGCAATGCATGATTTCCGCCATACCAATGGAAGCCAGGTCGCCATCTCCTTGATAGGTAAACACGATCTTGTCGGGTCTGGCCCGTTTGATGCCAGTGGCCACAGCCGGAGCTCGCCCATGGGGAGACTCAATGGCATCCAAGGACAGGTAATTGTAAATAAAAACCGAGCAGCCAATAGAGCCAACCAAAATGGTATTATCTACAAGACCCAGATCTGTAAGGGCCTCAGCCACCAAGCGATGGGCTGTTCCATGATGACATCCTGGGCAATAGTGAGTTGGACGGTCTGTGAGCACCTGGGGATAATTGGTGACGCGAATCTCTTGGGTCATGGTCATCCCTCCAATGCCTTGAGAATAGGTTGTTCAAAATCATCTGGTGTGGGCAAGGTGCCAGGTAATTGGGCATAAAAATCCGAGTCCGCCACCATACGGATGGATAAGCGTACATCTTCGACCATTTGTCCCATATTATGTTCAATGGTCAAAAAGCGTTTACCCTCTTTGGCCAAACGAAGCAGGACATCTGCAGGAAAGGGAAACAGGGTAATAGGCCGGACCAGTCCAACTTTTTTCCCTTGGCTTCGTAATTTGCGGATTGTGCTTTTGACAATGCGACCAATGGAACCAAAGGCCACAATGATCAGTTCAGCATCTTCAGTTAAAAAGAGTTCTTGGTCAATTTCAGCTTTCATGGCTTCATATTTGGCCTGAAGTTTTTGGTTTTGTCCGGCCAAAGCCCCGTCATCCAAAAAGAGTGATTTGATCAGTCTGGGCGCACGATTTTTGGCTCCCACCAGTCCCCAGTCCTGCCCTTCATGTGGGTCGCGGTTTTCCGGAGTCCAGGGCACAACCGGCTCTTGCATTTGGCCGATAATAGCGTCAGCCAAAAGCATAACCGGGTTGCGATATTTAAAAGCCAGGTCAAAGGCCTTGATGGTCAGATCATAAGCTTCTTGAACGGTTCCGGGTGCCAAAACTAAAAGTTTATAGTCACCATGACCGCCACCCTTGACTGCCTGAAAATAGTCCGCCTGAGATGGACCAATATCACCCAATCCAGGACCACCACGACTGACATTAACAATAACGCCAGGTACTTCACAGCCCGCCATATAGGAGATGGCTTCCTGCTTGAGGGAAATTCCAGGGCTGGAGGAGGTGGTCAGGGACCTGATACCACAAGCTGCTGCACCCAAAAGCATGTTGGCCGCAGCCACTTCACTTTCAGCCTGGACAAATTGTCCACCAGCATCAAACATGGCTTGGGACATAAATTCCGGAATGTCATTTTGTGGGGTAATGGGATAGCCAAAAAAACATTTGGCACCAGCAGCCAGAGCGCCACGAGCAATGGCTTCGTTACCTTTAATGAAAATGCGGTTGGGCTGACTCATGCCGCACCTCCTTTTTCAGACGCAGTCTTGAAGACATTGATGACATAATCCGGACAAATCATGGCGCAAAAAGCACACCCTTTACATTCGGCCATCATTTCAGGTGTGATTTCCACAACTTTGTAGCCTTTTTGATTAAACCGGTTCGACTGTTGGATAATGCCGGTCGGGCAGGCTTCGATGCAGAGCAAGCAGCCCTTGCAACGATCTTCCCGAAACTCGACTCTACTGGGCATGGAAAACCTCCACGGGGGATAAGTTGAACAGATTACGGAGTTAGCGAATGAGCATGGCATCACCGTAAGAAAAAAAACGATACCCTTGCCTGATGGCGTGGGTATAGGCCGCAAGAATTTTTTGTCGGCCCACAAGCGTACCGACCATAATGATTAGGGAGGAGCGGGGCAAGTGAAAATTGGTTACCAATTGGTCAATAACCTTAAATTGATAACCTGGATGGATAAAAATATTGGTCCATCCCCGAAAGGGACCAATATGTCCCAGGGCTGTGGCCATACTTTCCAAGGTCCGGGTTGTGGTTGTCCCCACAGCCACCACAGGGCGTCCTTCAGCCTTGGCTTTGGCTATGGCTGCTGCACTTTTTACAGACACTTCAGCGTATTCAGCATGCATGATATG
>JAAYGN010000109.1 GCA_012727715.1 Desulfovibrionales bacterium
ATCATAATGGCCGGGGTTTTGGAAGACGCCCGAGAAGGCCGTATCCTTGGACTCAAAATTCTTTCCACAGCCTCTAGCAATGCGCTGTTTTCCTCGGGCAAACGCACCGCCACACGAAAAAAATATGGATCAAGGCCCGGATAATTGGCACAATCACGAATCAAAATCTTGTGTTGCAAGAGCTTGGCTTGCAAAACAGATGCCGTCATCTGGGCACAACGACAAAGGACATAATTGGCCTGGCCTGGCCAGACTTCAAGGCCAAGATTGTGTAAACCATAGTACAATTGTCCACGCAACTTGGTAATGGCCTGAACACTTTGCATTGCAAAATCACGGTCCTGTAAGGCCCGCTCGCCCACGGCCAAAGCAAGACTGTTCACAGTCCAATCAGGCAGCAGGCTGTGTATCTCCGCGCACAGGTGGGCTGGTCCATAGCCTAGTCCCAAGCGCAAACCAGGCAGAGCATAAAATTTGGTCAAGGAATGCAACACAAAAATATTGGGTCGAGGTACTTGGCTCAAACGCTTCAACCCGGAAATAAAATCAGCAAAGGCTTCATCAATCACAAAAAGACTTTGGGAATGCCTTTCAGCAATGCTTAAAATACCCTCAGGATCAAGAAGCATTCCCGCCGGATTTCCAGGCTGACCTAAAATAACCAAAGCTGGCTGCTCCAGGCTCTCTGCCAACTGCTCCCAATCCAGGACAAATTCAGCCTCAGGGGAAAGAGCCAAGGTCTCCACCTCTAAACCAGCAACTGCGCAGGCCTGAAAATAATCCCCATAACAGGGCACTGGGAGCACTGCCCGCTTTAAACCCATCTTTAGAGCAATACGGGGTAATGCATACAAAAGTTCCGAAGATCCATTGCCAGCCACCACTTCAGTCACATTCCTGTGTTGCTGTGCTGCAGCCAGTGCGCACAAAGTCTGGGCCCTGGGCTCAGGATAATGCCTGGCCAAAGTCAAAGCCCTGGAAATGACTGGACGCAACCACTGAGGAGGGCCCAAAGGATTAATATTGGCAGAGAAATCGAGAATATCTCGCGGATCACATCCTCGTTCGTGGGCAGCCTGATGGACATTGCCACCATGTACATAGGTATCAGAAAAGAGTGTCGTGCGGTGATCCATGGGAAATATGATCGCTGATAAGAACCAAGGACCGACCATGAACAAGGGGTCGGCCCTTGGTTATAATAAATAATGATATGGTCATACAAAGTAGCAAGGCAAGCATTGGTCCTCTCGCCTTGGCAGCTCACCCATCAGGCCAAGGCACACTTTAGACAAGACCCTGATCAAGCATGGCGTCCGCCACCTTGACAAATCCAGCAATATTGGCACCCACCACATAATTTTGTGGTTTTCCATATTTTTCAGCGGCATCCAGACAAACCTGGTGCAAACCCTTCATGAGTTGTTGCAAGCGATTATCCACTTCGTCCCGAGGCCAGCTCAAACGGATGCTGTTTTGGGTCATTTCCAGACCTGAAACAGCGACACCTCCAGCATTGGCCGCCTTGGCTGGAGCAAAAAGTACTCCGCTATCCTGAAGTAAATGCATGCCTTCAATGGTGGTGGGCATATTGGCACATTCTGTAACCACCCGAACACCACCTTTGACCAAATTTTGGGCATCTTGGGCATTGATTTCATTTTGCGTTGCCGAAGGAAAGGCGCAGTCAGCCGGATAGGACCACAAAGGATTATAGCCCAGACTCTGATCCACTGGTGTGTACACTGCTTCAGCATACTTTTCCGCATATTCCTTGACCCGGCCCCGGCGCACATTTTTAAGCTCTCTCAAAAAGGCCAGCTTTTCCACCGTTACCCCGGACTCATCATAAATAACTCCCGATGAATCGGAAAAAGTCACAATCTTGGCGCCCAGGTGCAATAATTTTTCCATGACATATTGGGCCACATTACCTGATCCCGAAACCAGACAACGTTTTCCTTCCAAGGCTTGTCCCCTGGTTTGGAGCATGGCTGCTGCAAAGTACACCGCACCATAGCCAGTGGCTTCAGGTCGGATCAGGCTGCCCCCCCAATTGACGCCCTTGCCAGTAATGACGCAGGTAAACTCATTTTTAAGTTTCTTATACATACCAAACAAATACCCGATTTCCCGGGGACCAACACCAATATCTCCACCAGGCACATCCGTATCCGGCCCAATATGACGAAAAAATTCCATCATAAAGCTCTGACAAAAACGCTGCACTTCTGCATCGGACTTCCCTTTGGGATCAAAGTCTGCCCCACCCTTGCCACCACCCATGGGCAAGGTAGTCAGGGCATTTTTAAAGACCTGTTCAAAAGCCAAAAACTTAAGGATACCCAGATTAACGGAAGGGTGAAAACGAGTCCCACCTTTGTAAGGCCCAATGGCACTATTCATTTGAATACGAAATCCACGATTAACCTGGACCTGCCCCTGATCATTTACCCAGGGAACACGAAAAATAATGGTCCGCTCAGGTTCCAGCATCCGTTCCACGATACCTGCCTGAAGATACTTGGGGTTACGCTCCAATACTGGCCGAATAGACTCCATGACCTCCGTTACTGCCTGGTGAAATTCCAACTCTCCTGGGTCACGGTCCTTGGCCAGTTCTAGAAATTTCATATCACCCTCCATAAATAGTTTAAATAACTTTTACCACAAGCCGTAAAGAATCTGTCAATATTCTTCACTAAGGGGTCTGAGGTCAAGAGAGGAAATGTGGGTTGTACATAGAGACAGACATTATAGTCCTTACAATATAATAATTTGGAAAAAAGTCGTACTTTGTTTTGTCTAAATACAACATCATGTATGGGCCATAAAATATACACATTGCCCCCTCATCACAAGGCTCTGTAGGCTGCACCTAGCATAACCCCAGCCATCCCAGCTCTTCGTTGACCAAAAAAGTCATCTCTGTTATATAAAAGTCTGTAAAGTGGGACAGATCAAGCATATTCCCAGATACAATGGTTGCCGTGACAAAGGGCTGGAACTGTGTTGAAAATTATCTACCCGCAATAATGAGGATGGCTCATGAAGTATCGTCCAGACCCTGACCTAGACTTTTTAAGAGCATGTAAAAGTGAAGACTTAAATATGCTCGTTTACGTTCTCACTACGAACAAAGATGGCCAACAACGCAGCATTGTTCAACTTCCCAACCATCCTCTTTACAAACAGCACGCCCCAAACCATGTGTCCTATTGGGAAGCCATTGCCGGGGAAATCCAACGTTATGGCTCCAATCCTCTTGCGGCTTTGGCCCGAGCTGGACGAGGCAAGCATTATATCAAAATTTTAGAAAATGTATGCAATCGCTTTTCCATCAATTATATTCCAGATGCAGCCGTAGAGGTCATTGAAAAAGAACTGTGCATGGCTCTTTTTTCACGGTCTTTACCCCATATCCCCACGAAGGATTTCCCTATCCTTTGCCAAGCTTTGCAAATTAAACCAAAGGCGTTAAGCCCTGAAGCCATCAGCCAGACCTTAAATGAAGCCATGCGCCTTGATGATCATCTTGAGTCCCACATGATTATGATCGTCGCTCACGCTGCGGCCATACATGCCAGTTCCATTGGCTACACTTCCTTGGCACAACCCCGTTATCATCCAGTTCTTGAAATTTTTGAAAAACCTATTGCCACAGAGCTAGATACCATCTCCCCCCTCAGCTTCACCGGCGCAGCACATTGGATCATTGTTCCCACCATTATCCAATTGGCCTATGTCCGGGCTCAAAAAAATCTTGAAGAAGATTAGGATAATTCTATCGCAACCCGTATTCTTCCTTAACCTTATGCACAGGGTAATAAAAAATGAACCTGATCACCTTGTATATCTCTACGGATGAAAAGAAAAATGAACAATGGACCATGGCTGCCACCTTGACCTTTCAATCTATGGATAGCCAGTGGATGCTTGAAGGAAGGATTCCTGAAGAAAAGGATATTGTCCCCTGGCAAGAAGTACAACTTCCTTCAGGGGAACTTCTCTCCATGGGTGTTGTCTTTGATGACCCGCATAAAAGCATTGCCCTGCACGTCAAATCCCAGCAGGGTCCTATTTTGGAACTCATGACCAAAGGACATCCCTGCCTGCGTTTTGTCAGCCCCAAAGGTACGGACGTAACTATCCAAATTCATGAAGATGAATAGCCGGTTATGACCTTCTTTATCCCCTGAGTGTTAAGGGATGTTGCCCCACAATACTTTTAAGCGCACATCACGGCGGCAACCCTGACGATACAGGGCATAATGCCCTGGATTGGTGCGATAAAAATCTTGGTGAAATTCTTCAGCAGGATAAAAAATATCTCTGGGTAACACTGCTGTCTTAATGGACCCTGGCAAAAATTTCTTTTGCTCCAGTTGGGCTATGGAATCTTTGACCATAGCTTCTTCCTGCGCATTAACAAACACTGCCGATCGATATTGAGGACCACGATCACAAAATTGTCCTCCATCATCAACAGGATCAATATTTTTCCAAAAGACCTCCAGCAAGGTCGCAAAATTCATAAGCTGGGGGTTATAGATAATGCGTACTACCTCATAATGCCCTGTGGTTCCGGTACAAACTTGTTCATAACTGGGATCAGCGACATGGCCCCCCATGTATCCAGCCTGAGTCTGCACCACTCCGGGCAAAGCATCAAAAGGCCCTTGCATGCACCAAAAACAACCCCCAGCAAAAACAGCATCCAGATACTTTTCACTCATACTGTAATCACCCACACCGGATAGGCACCAGAACGCTCGCTGGGGTGTAAAATCCAACGCTCTTTTTGGTCAACCTCACTCCACTGCGCGTACTTTAAACTGATTTTCTGAGGTGGTTCTTGCAACAAGCCTTCTTCCCCCAAAGCATCCAAAGCATCGTTTTCCAAGGGATATTCCAGGGCGGAAACATAGCATACTCTTTGTCCGTCTCGCTCCAGGCAATGGGGCTCAAAATAACGCATAAATTGCTGTAAGCTGTCCATGTTGGTCATAATCATACCCTCCTTAAAACATAGTATGGTCAAATCTAATCACCACATTTCCAAAGACAATGGCCAAGGAACAAATGACATGCAGAGTAATCATCAATTCTTGACACCTAACAGCCCTGCCGCTAGCAAGAAACAGCTTCAGATACCTTTAAGAGTATAAAAGGGAATCCCGTGTAAATCGGGAGCGGACCCGCCGCCGTAAGTTTCAAACACAGCCGACCTCCTTGTTGTCCACTGGGGTAAACCTGGGAAGGACGAGGCCGGTGAAACAAGCCGGAAAACCTGTCTGAAGTCCAACCATAGGTCTGCTTGGCTGGTAACGGGGGTTATTGCCGGTCAAGCGTGGTGAGAATTTTTCAGATTCTTGCCTTGCACATCTCACACCCCCGCCAAACTTGGAGGAGCCATGCTCAGAACTTCCTTTGTTTGCGGACTTTTGCTGACCATTTTTTTAGGCACCCTGTGCACTTCGGCCCTGGCTGAAGACCAAGATCGACCTCTTAAAAAAGGTATCTTGCTGGTAGCTTTTGGCACCACTGTGCCTGAAGCCCGAGTGGCTTTGGATAATTTTGAAACCAGGGCTAAAGAGCGTTTTCCAGAAATGGACATTCGCTGGGCCTATTCATCAAGCATTGTGCGTAAAATCCTGGCTGATGACGGATTGGCCATGGATTCACCCGTCACCGCTCTGGCTAAAATGATGGATGATGGCTTTACCCATGTGGCTGTCCAGTCCTTACACACCATCCCTGGCCAAGAATTTCATGATCTACAAAAAACAGTGCAGGCCTTTTCCGGGCTGCCCAAAGGTATGGAGCAGGTTACCCTGGGCCAGCCTCTTTTGGATACCCCCGAGGACTTGGGTCGTTGTGTTCAGGCCATGCTCAGTGTCCTTCCTCAAGAGCGAAAAAAAGATGAAGCTGTTGTTTGGATGGGCCATGGCACCCATCACGCTGCCAATATTTATTATCCGGGTCTGCAAGCCTATCTGCACCAGGCTGATCCCTTGATTCTGGTTGGCACTGTTGAAGGGGATCCATCTTTGGAAGACGTTCTTGCTCTATTAAAAAATCGTAAGGTCTCCAAAGCCTATCTCCAGCCCTTCATGGCTGTAGCAGGGGACCATGCCCAAAACGACATGGCCGGGGATGATGAAGATTCCTGGAAATCCATGCTTGAGGCCCAAAAAATAACCTGCGTACCCATTTTACGTGGCACAGCTGAGTTTCCCGCTTTTGTGGACCTGTGGATGAACCATTTGCAGGCAGCTGTGGACCTTTTACCCTGATCCATGATCTGGACCAAGAAAAACTGGACCTGGCTGCTCCTTTTGGCCGTGCCTTTGTCCATATATGGAGCCCTTTTTTGGGGCTCCTTTCCTTTGCCAGCCACGGCTGTGCACCAGGCCCTTTGGGACATGGTCACCCAAAATGCAGAAACACAAGCCTTGATCATTGTCCGTGACATTCGCTTATCACGCATAATTTTGGCCTTTTGCACGGGTGCGGCCCTGGCCGTATCTGGAGCTGTGTTTCAAGGTCTGTTGCGAAATCCCCTGGCTGATCCTTTTACCCTGGGGATTTCCAGTGGTGCCGCCTGCGCGGCTGCTGTGGTCCTGGGCCTGGGACTTGCTTGTCCCCTGCCCTTGGCCGCCCTGGTCGGTGCCTTGCTGGCCATGGCTCTGGTTCTTTTTTTGGCGCACCTGGCTGGTGGATTTTCCAGAACCAGCCTTGTGCTCGGTGGTATTGTGGTTTCAACTTTTTTAGGAGCCATAATTGCGCTGATCAAAGCCTTAAATGAAGAGTCCGTGACCAGCATTGTTTTCTGGATCATGGGCAGTTTTCAAGGCCGGGGTTTTGCGCATTTGGGGCTGATGCTGCCGTACTTGGGTCTGGGCCTGTGCATCATCCTGGTTTTTTCCCGTGAACTAGATCTGTTAACCGTGGACGCTGACCACGCTGCTCTGGTGGGCGTCAATGTGGGACAAAGCCGCGTGGCCCTGCTTTTGGGGGCTGGTTTGTTGACTGCTGCGGCGGTATCTGTCTCGGGTATCATTGGTTTTATAGGCTTGGTCGTGCCCCATTTAATCCGCCTGATCCAAGGACCTAGCACCAGACCTTTGATTTTCTATTCAGCTCTGGTCGGTGGCACTCTTTTACTCTGGTCCGATGTCCTGGCCCGAACCATCCTGCCGCAAGGAGCTGAACTGCCTGTTGGTGTGGTCACGGCCTTGTTTGGTGGCCCTGTTTTTTGTTTGATTCTGGCTAAAAAGCATACTCATGATTGAAGTTGACGATCTTTGTGTGGGCTACGGCTCGCAACCCTTTTTACGCCATCTGTCCTTACAAGTCCCCCAAGGTCAATTTTTAGGTATTCTGGGACCCAATGGCAGTGGCAAAACCACCCTTATCCGCGCTTTGTCCGGAATCCTGCGCCCCCATTCCGGCCTGATTCGCATTGCAGGCCAAAATATCCAGCAGCTCTCGGCCAAAGCCAGAGCCAGGACCTGCGCGACCATTACCCAAAAAACACCACAGATTGATGGAATTGGTGTTCTTGCCCTGGTACTCATGGGCCGCTACCCCTATCTTGGTTGGCTGGGCAGCTATGGCCGCCAAGACCATGACCAGGCTCACAAGGCCTTAAAGTGGACTCAAACCCTGACCCTGGCCCAGCGTTCCTGCCAAACCCTGTCTGGTGGAGAATTACAACGGGTTATCC
>JAAYGN010000110.1 GCA_012727715.1 Desulfovibrionales bacterium
GCCAAACAACGTCTGGCCCAACGCCGGGGCATGTCCTGAAGCAGCATAGTTTAAATGGGGATGTGTAGTTCTTGGAGCAGGTTTTCCAAATAGGAAATCATGTAGCGTTCCTGCTCCTGGGTGGCGTAGGCAATGCAGGCACAGCGTAAAATGGCCTTGGCCCGTACCAATAATTCTAGTTTGATCCAGTCCGGCCCGGTTTCCAGGGCCATATAAAAGGGGCCACAAGTTGGGACATGTTCTTTTTGCAGGGCAGTCAAAAGTTTTGGTGGCAGCTTAAAATGATAAAGATGCTCAATCAAACTTTGCAGTTCTTGCTCTTTAAGCCAGGTTTCCAGCTTGGTCATGTCTTCATCAATAATGTCGTCAATGAGAAAGTAACGCATACCTGTCCTTGTTATTTTTTCCGGTTCCAATGGGCATCAACAGGGATATGATCACTGTCCAGATTAAAAATTCTGCGGGTGGTATGAATACAATGCTGCGCTGCACCTTCTTCCTGTGCCCGGCGTTTTAAATAATTGATGGGCTCATGATAAATTTTATGGCTGAGGGATCTGGCCAGACGTTCAAGCACAGCCACCATTTGGGGATCAGGGTCGGGCCCCAATTGCCTGATGGATCTGCGCAGTTCCCGTCGGGCAATGCTTTCTCCTTGGCCCAAAAGATCAACAATAGTGGGTTGCAGGGCCAGGGATTCACGCCAACGCATAAAGGTCGTTACTTCCTCATCCACAATGGCTTTGGCCTTCAGGGCTTCTTGCTGGCGGCCAGCCAAGTTTTCTTCCACCACATCTTTAAGATCATCAATATCATAGAGATAAATATTATCCAGGCTGTTAACATCAGGATCAATGTCTCTGGGGACCGCGATATCAATAAAAAAAATGGGTTTATTGCGTCGTTTGCGCAGGACCTCTTTCATGCTTTTGGCGGTGATAATGGCTGTGGGCGAACCTGTGGAAGTAATGACAATATCTGTTTCCAGCAAGGCTTGGTGGAGATCTTCAAAGGGCAGGGCCCGGCCACCAAATTGTTTGGCCAGTTCGTTGGCCCTGGTCAAGGTGCGATTAACAACTGTGAGGTCGCGCACGCCAGAGGTGAGCAAGTGCGTGGCGGCCAGTTCGGCCATTTCACCTGCCCCAACCAACAAGGCGCGATGATTGGACAGATCAGTAAAGATTTTACGAGCCAATTCCACAGCTGCATAACTGATGGAGACTGCACTGGAAGCAATGGCTGTTTCAGTTCGGATGCGCTTGGCTACAGAAAAGGCCTTGTGCAGCATCCTGTTGATAATCACCTTGGCTGTGCCACTTTCCAAAGATTGGCGATAGGCAGTTTTGAGTTGCCCCAAAATTTGCGGTTCACCCACAATCATGGAATCCAGGCTCGAGGCCACAGTGAACAGATGGGTGACAGCCTGACTATTTTCATGACTATAGGTGTGATCAAGGAGATCCTTTTGGGGCTGGTTGCATAATTTGGCCCAAAATTTTCGTATCTGCTGGGGAATGTCGGGCTGGCGATTGGCCACCACCAAAAATTCCACTCGGTTACAGGTAGAAAGGACCATTGCTTCATTAACGCCGTCCAGCCTGACCACCTCATTGATGGCTTGGGGATCGCAACTGGTCAGAGCATAGCGTTCTCGAATATCAACGCCAGCAATTTTATGATTAAGTCCAATAAGATATATTTCCTGATTCATGTCTACTTGGGATTTTTAGCGAAAACTATGATGGGTGGGCAGGAGAAAATTAACTCCCACCAATGATATGAGGCTCAAGACAAAAAGAACAATAGCAGTTTTAGCCGGCTTGCGACCACGCCAGCCCAGAGCCAGGCGTTGATGGAAAAGCAGGGCAAAAATAAACCAAATAACAATGGAAATGAGCTCCTTGGGATCCCAGCTAATGGCCTGCTTCCAGGTAAAGGAAGCCCATAAAAACCCTGCCAACAGGCTTATGGTGTACAAGGGAAAGCCAATGCGTGTGGCCCAATCATTGGCGCGGTCAAAGGTTTCCAATGAAGGCAAGTCTTGGGAAAATCCGGGTAACTTGGCTTTGGTTTTAATTTTACGCTCAAAATACAAATAGGCCAATCCAGCCCCAAAGGCCATGGCCAAGAGCGCCAAGGAGACAAAAATTGCTCCCACGTGCAAGCTAAACCACAGGGCACTAAAATATTTGGGTACAGCCAAAACCTGAGTGCGAATGGCCAGGGAGGAGCTAAATAAAATCAGAGCCAGGGGCGCACTGATCATGGACAAGAAGTCATGTTTGAGGCGCCACCATAAGACAAAAAATATGAGCACAAAAATCCAGGCCAAAAAATTCAAATAAAATTGACCGTGATAAAGATTAGCAGTGCCAAGTTCTATAAAACGTAAGACCAGGTCTGCACTATGCAGTGCAAAGGCAGCCACAGACATCCCGATGGCCAAACGTTTGAGTATGGATTGACGCAGCAAAAGTCCCAAAGGATAGGTTATGGATCCAGCCAGATATAGCAGGGCAATGAGCAGTTCAAATAGTCTGGAAGCAGTCATCACACCATTCTCCAATATGAGGATGTATGTCCACGGGCAGCAGGGTTTGTAAGAGATCCTGACAGGCCGCCACGTCTTTGTTTTTAATTAATTGAGGCAATGCTGAATTGGCCAGGGCACGAAAAACCACACGGTTGTCATCACAGGGCCAACCCAAAGCTAAAAGTGCCGGACGAATAGCAGCCAAGAGCCTGGTCAATGCCTCATATTCCGGTCCGTATTGGAGTTCAAGGTCTTGGCGGATGACCCGGGCCAAGGCTGGGCTGGTTCCATTGGTACACACGGAAATGGATAAATCTCCCCTGGTAATGGTGGCCGGCAAAATAATATTTCCCTGGAGAGGATTGTCCGTCACATTACACAAAAGACCACGGTCAGAACAGGCACGGGCGATAAGGTCATTGGTTGTTCGGCTGGAAGTACAGGCAAAAACCAAACCTTGTCCATAAAGATCTTCTTCAGCGAAAAAACGTTGTATATAGGTGATATGTTCATATCTGGCAAGGAGCTCCTGGATTTGCCTTAAGGGTGGATTGGAATCAATAACGGTGATTTTCAAGGGGTGACAAGGAATCAAACCCTGAATTTTACGAAATCCAACCTCACCAGCTCCTATGACCAGACACTGAATGTTACGTAGGTCAAGATGAAGGGGATAGTAGCGCATAGCCAATTATATAGCAGAACAGAGTGCACTTGTCCAAGATTCCTTGAGCTGGGTTTAAGATAAAAAACGTCCAGGTCTGGACTTTTGTGTGATTTTCTTAAAAAGAACAGGCATGAGTTCATACATGGATTTTGGCGCCCAGCTCCCTACACAACGATTTTTGGTCATGCAATTGGCCAGATTTGGTGATGTAATCCAGACCAAAAGACTGGTACAAAGTCTTAAGGCTCAAGGACAGGTGGAGCTGTTAGTGGATAACTCACTGATTTCCCTGGCTAAACTTATCTATCCCGACCTTTTGATTCATGGGTTGCCTGCTCATGGGACCCATGGCCCTTTATGCCTGACCCAACTGAAAAATGATTTGGAAGTTGTGGCGCAAAAAACCTATACTCAGGTGTATAACCTTAATTTTTCTGGAATAAATTTTGCTTTGTCCACCATGTTTTCGGCCCAAAGTGTGCGTGGCTACAAACTTGAGCACGGACAACGGCAAATAGATTTTTGGCCTGAACAACTGATGCGCTGGACAAAAATGAGGGCCCAGGCCGGCTTAAATTTGGTCGATGCCTGGGGACTATATGCTGATCAGGCCATGGACCCAGCTTTGATCAATCCTGTAGCCACACCCAAGGGGGGCGGCTTGGGCGTAGTTATGGCCGGGCAAAATGCGCGGCGTTCTTTGCCGCCTAAAGTATTGGCTCCCCTTGTTTTGGCAGCACGCAACCGCCTTGATCATGGGCCTATTTATTTATTGGGGGCTGGCCATGAAAGTCGGGCAGCCAAAGAAGTGGCCCATTTGCTACCCGCTGCTCTCCGATCCGAGGTGCGTGATCTTGTGGGGAAAACTTCCTGGCCTGAGCTTTTTTCTGTGGTGGGTAACCTGGATTTGCTGTTGTCTCCAGATACCGGAACCATGCATTTGGCTGCACATTTGGGAGTTCCCACTTTGGCTTTCTTTTTGTCTTCAGCCTGGTGTCACGAGACCGGGCCATATGGCCAGGGGCATTTGGTGTTACAAGCCATATCTGATTGTGCTCCTTGTTTGGAGCAATCTCCCTGTCCCCATGACGTCTTGTGTTGTAATGTATTTTCTACTCCCCAGGTCTTGGCCTTTGTGAGTGGTCGAGAGGACAAGGAACTGCCTTCAGGGATTACAGCCATGGTCAGTGGTTTTGACGCCCTAGGCCTGACGTATACGGCCAGGTCTGGCCATGATCCTGACCATAAACAACGGTTGGCCTTTCGAGCCCTGGCTATGGGAGTGGCTCATCTTGGATTTACGGGGCCAGTGGATCAACGCCTGGCGCAGACTCTTTTTTATGAGCGTGATTGGATGTTGCCACAACAACGGAGCTGGCGCCATGAATGATGTTCGTCGAATTTTGGTTGTTTTGCCCATGTATGGTGGCTCTTTGCCCATTGGTCGTTATTGTAGCAATGCATTGCGCGAGCTTGGCCATGCGGTGGAAGTTTTTGAAGCCCCGGCCTTTTATGGTTCCTTTGCAGCTTTGAAAGAATTGCATGTGGGCACGGATCGTCTGGATTATCTGGAAAACAGTTTTTTACAGGTGGTGTCCCAGGCTATTTTGGCCAAGGTGGAGTTTTTTGCTCCAGACCTGGTTTTGGCCCTGGCCCAAGCACCTTTATCCTTGCAAGCCCTGAAGAGGTTGCGTCGTGATCAGGTTGCTACGGCCATGTGGTTTGTGGAAGACTACGAGGTTTTTACTTATTGGCAGACTTTTGCACCCTACTATGATCTTTTTGCCATTATCCAAAAAGGGGCTTTTCCCGAACAATTGGGCCAGATAGGCCAGCAAAATTCCTTATACTTGCCTTTGGCTGCGGATTTGTCTGTGCACAAGCCCTTGGCCTTAAGTCCTGTGGAGCAAAAGGAGTTCGGTAGTACCCTGTCCTTTGTTGGGGCAGGTTATCCCAATCGACGTTTGGCTTTTCGGCAATTGGCTCGCTATGATTTACGCTTATGGGGCAATGATTGGGACGGAGAATCAGTTTTGGCTTCTCGTTTACAAAGACAGGGGCAGCGCATTGCAACAGAAGATGTGGTGAAAATTTTTAATGCTGCAACCATAAATATCAATTTACATTCTTCGGTACGCCCTCAGGTTTTAGTTGGTGACGGGGATTTTGTTAATCCGCGTACCTTTGAGTTGGCTGCTTGTGGTGCCTTTCAATTGGTGGACAAGCGGACTTTACTTGGGGAGTTGTTTGCAGACAATGAGATAGCCACTTTTACGGATATGGACAGTTTGCTCCAAGCTGTGGATTGGTATTTGGCTCATCCTCAAGAGCGAGAAGAGATTACTCGCAAAAGCAGGGGCCGGATTTTGGCTGAGCATACGTATGTTCATCGCATGCAAACTTTGCTGGAATACGCCAGACCCCTCATGCCTCAGGTGGAGGGCCAAGAGCCTTGGCTTGGAGATTTGCCTGAAAATTTGCAGCAAGATGTTCAGTCGTTACTGACCAGGCTTGGCTTAAGTTCCAATGTTTCCTTTGATGATCTGGTCTGGGCTGTACGTAGCCAGGAAGGGAAGCTTGATCGGCTGGAAACCATGATTCTTTTTCTGGATGAATGGAAAAAACAATATGAACGTAAGTCCTGATGGCAATCCAGGCTGATCTGGAGTTTTGCGCAGTCGTTTTTGTCGTTTTTATCCTTTATCGTGTTTAGCGAATAAAAAGCATTTCCTGATAACTGGGCAGTGGCCATAAATCATCAGCAATAATACTTTCTAATAAATCAGCGTGCTTTCTGACTTCAGACATGGCCGGCAAAATGGTTTGACAATAAAATTGGGCCTGTTCCAGATCCGTCTGTCCCCGATCTCCATCCATTAAATCTTGCAAAGCATAGGTTACTTTTTGCATTCCCCGTAAATTGGCAGTTAATTGGTCCAAGGTGGTGGTGCCGTATTCTTTGCCAATAGCCAGCATATTGGCGCAGGCTTGGGCCAGCTCATTTTGATAGCGAAAAGATGCAGGGAAAATAACGGTTTTGGCCAGGTGAAGCATCAAGTTGGCTTCAGTCTCAATGGTTTTGCAATATTGTTCCAAATAGATTTCTTGGCGGGAACGTAGTTCAGTTTCCGAGAGCACCCCATATTTGGTGAACACGGCAATGGTGGAAGCTGCTGACAGCATGGGCAGAGCCTCTGGGGTAGTCTTGATATTGGCCAGACCACGATTTTCAGCTTCTTCATGCCATTTCTTGGAGTAACCATCACCGTTAAAAATAATCGCTTCATGCTCAAGCATGATTTTTTGTAAAAGATTTTGCACTGCTGCGTGTAAATTACTTTGACCATCTTGCAGCGCTTCTTCAAGTGTTGTGGCAATATAATCCAGGGATTCCGCTAAAATAGTGTTCAAAGCCACCTGAGCACCGGCGACAGACATGGATGAACCCACAGCCCGAAACTCAAAACGGTTACCGGTAAAGGCAAAGGGGCTGGTGCGGTTACGGTCGCCCGGATCTATGGGTAAAGGGGGCAAGGTGTCGACGCCAATATGCATGGTATCTTTTCGCTTTAAGCCCTTGACCTTACCTTTTTTAATTTGCTCAAAAACCTCTGTCAATTGTTCGCCCAAATAGACAGACATAATGGCAGGTGGTGCTTCATACCCTCCCAGGCGATGATCATTGGCTGCACTGGCCACAGTGGCGCGCAACAAAGGACCATATTTGTGTACGGCCCGGAGCATGGCCGCACAAAAAACTAAAAATTGGGCGTTTTCATGGGGAGTATCCCCGGGGTCAAACAAGCAGCCCACTTCATTATTTCCAATGGAATAATTGAGATGTTTGCCCGAGCCATTGATGCCAGCAAAGGGCTTTTCGTGGAGCAGGCAAACCATGCCATAGCGTTTGGCCACACTGCGCAGCACGGACATGACCAATTGATTGTGATCTGTGGCCAGATTGCCCTGTTCATAAATGGGTGCAATTTCAAATTGGCTGGGGGCAACCTCATTATGTCTGGTTTTCACTGGAATACCCAGTTTGAACAATTCTCGATCCACTTCCATCATAAAAGACATAACCCGGCGAGGAGTAACGCCATAATACTGGTCCTCAAATTCCTGTCCTTTGGCAGGTTTGGCTCCAAACAGGGTTCGACCGGAAATGAGCAGGTCGGGCCGGGCAAAAACAAAATTTCGATCAATGAGAAAATATTCCTGTTCTACTCCGGCATAGCAAATAATAGGGAGCTTGGTGGCTACGCCAAAAATACGCAAAACTCTTTGGGCTTGTTTATTGAGCGCTTGTAGTGAGCGCAAAAGAGGAGTTTTTTTATCCAGGGCTTCACCAGTCCAGGAGACAAAGACCGTGGGAATGCATAAAAAAGTGCCATTGGGATTTTCTAAAATATAGGCTGGGCTGGTCACGTCCCAAGCAGTGTAACCCCGGGCTTCAAAAGTGGCCCGCAGGCCTCCAGAAGGAAAACACGAGGCGTCAGATTCTCCCTTAATAAGCATCTTGCCGCTAAACTCAGCCACAGCACCACCCTGACCATCAGGAACCAGAAAAGAATCATGTTTTTCAGCGGTAAGGCCAGTGAGAGGATAAAAAACATGGGTAAAATGCGTTGCTCCCTTTTCCAAAGCCCAGTCTTTCATGGCTTTGGCCACTATGTCGGCCACAGAGGGATCCAGCTTTTCTCCCAATTCAATGGTTTTTTTCAAGGAGGTATAAACGTTCTGGGGTAGTCGTTCACGCATGGCTTTGTCGTTAAAGACATTGCACCCAAAAATTTCTGTAAAAGATGTGTCTCCAAAATTTAAGGGGGTGTGACCTGGATTATAATCGGTTATAGCTCTGATGGCATCGCGACGGGCAGACATCCCATTCATAATTTCCTCCAAACCTGTGTATCTTGCTGTTGGTCTTGCCATGGGCCATGTATCCCAATGACCTGGTCAGGGCAATAAAAGCTTTAGAAGTTGTTTTGTAATATCCTATAATATTACAATAAAGTTATTTTTATTATGATAAAGGGTAACAACAAAATTTGAACTATGCACCTGTACGGGAACATAAACTATGCGTGAATAATTTGACGCATAAAGTGATTTCTATACAGTGCACTGATGCATTATATGGAGAAAAGATTAGCCTGCCCCAAGGTAAGGGTGTTACCCACAGGACTGACCACTTGTTATGATCAGCAGGGCAAGGGTATTTCTTGCCCAGGCTCGGGTCAGGATGCTGATCGTCCTGCAGCACATCTTTTCACTTCCCGTTTTACCATTGTCTCCAGTGGGTTAGTCCAGGATAATCTGACCGAACTGTTATGGTATCCCCAGGTCAATGCTCATGATTTTCCTTTGACTTTTGCTGAGGCCCAGGATGCGGTCATGGCTATGAATCAGTCCAAGACCTTGGGCCGCAGTGACTGGCGAGTGCCCGCCCGCTCTGAACTGCGCAGTATTTTAAGTCATGGCCACAAAAATCCCGCCCTGCCCATGGATCATCCTTTTACCCATGTTTTTTTGGGCAGGTATTGGACGTCAACTGATTTTTCCGGATTGCCTGATCACGCTTGGTACGTGCATTTGGAGGGAGCGCGGGTTTTTTATGAACGTAAAGACCGGTACTGTTTGGTATGGCCTGTAGCCGGCAACAGTTCCATGCTTTCATGGTCCAGAGGTAACGAAGTGGACTTACCCAAGGAAAGATTTGTGCGGCAGCCAGAAAATATTATTGTGGATCAATGGACAGGGTTGTCTTGGCTGGCCCAACCGTTAAGGGATGGGGGAAGTGAACAATCAGGTATTGTGGCCTGGTCAAGAGCCTTGTCGTTAGTAGGAGAATTGGCCCAGGCAACAGGTCTTGCCTGGCGTTTGCCAGACATCAATGAGCTGGAATCATTGGTAGATCTGTCTAGAGCCTATCCTGCGTTATCAGCCGGGCATCCCTTTACCCACCTGGGTGATGGATTTTGGTCCTCCACCAGCAGTGGGTATGATCCAGCCTGGGCCTATGTTTTATACTTGGGCAAAGGCGCGGTGGGCGTTGGATTTAAGATCAATGCTGATTTTTTGGCCTGGCCGGTCCTCAGGCCATCCTGCCCCAAATAAGTTTATTCATCCTTAGGCTTGTCCATAACGTTGTCAGACAATTCCTTTTCGCCAGCAGGCAGGGCTGTGGTTTGAGGAAGAAAAATATCCTGTGTGTGGGTGTGAATGATTTGGCCCTGGCGATTAATAATGGTTTTGTCATCCATAATAGCGATACCCAGGCGATCCATGAGTTCGCGTCGGTATGCATACTCCATGTCTTTTTGACGTAGTTTGTACTTAAGAATCAGGTGAGTTACCGCCAAGATAGTACCACTTATAAGTATAAGTCCCGAGGCTATGAGTAAAAAACGAGAGGCAGAGGCACCAAGCTGGCCGAGAAAAAATATAATGTCCTGGATATTATAAAATATGGCCAGAGCAATGCCTAAGAAAACCAAAGTAAACAAGATGGGCAGTTGGGCCAAAAAATTGGCTGCCCGGGCCAATTTCCCCGTAGGTGTCCCTGATTTGTCCTTGAACAAGGGCGTGCCACGCCAGCCAAAAATAAAAGAATTGAAGCCTACAACCACAATTCCGGCCACAAAGGTGATGGCCAAGGGCGCCGCAAAGGAGACCAGGAAATATATTTTCCAGGGAAAGGAAACACCAGCCGCCTTGCCGGTCAATCCAATTTCGCTCAGTCCCAGCTGGTAAACCCAGCAGACTAAAAAAATAAGTACTTCAATGACTAAAAGTAGCCGGACATAGCTACGAAAAAGGTTTTTTAACTCATACTCATCAAAAAGTGAGGCCAACCCTTTGGTTTTATGCAGGCGTGGTTGTGGGGACATTATTTCTCCAAATTTTCAACATAAGCTTTAATAACTGACAGCTAAAGCTGTGTGGTCCTGATCTGAACCAGGAGCCTGTCCAGAGGTATGATTTGTCTTTGCCTTGGCTCTGGATTATTCTATTTTCTACTTTAAGTTGTAGCCTTCAAGACTCAAGGTTTATGCCTTAGGTCTTGGGGTCCGTCAAAGAGGAAAAAAAGAGTTATATTTTTTACCGTTTATATTGAGACAAAGTCTGTATTGAAAATTTTACAAGACAGTGAGTCGATAAGTTTTGTGCCAACATTTTTAGTCAATGCGGGGATAAAAACTTGGGAGAAATAAGGTGAATCAAGGTGTGTTTCGAGCTCATCAACAGCTGATTTTGGCGTCAGCATCGCCCAGGCGACAATTTTTTTTGGCACAACAGGGTTTACGTTTTCGGGTTATCCCCAGTACATCCAGGGAGCCCGATTTATTACCTGCAGAAACTCCGGTGCAATATGCTGAACGCTTGGCCGGTATGAAGGGTCAGGATATTGCCTCTGGCCATAGCAATGCTGTGGTTATTAGTGCCGATACCATTGTGGTCCGTGATCATGAAATTTTAGGTAAACCCGTGAATAAAGATCACGCTTTGGACATGCTTTTGTCCCTAAGTGGTCGGTGGCACGAAGTTATCACCGGATTTTGCATCCTGCATTTGGCCCAGGGGTTGGAGTATGCTCAGACCATAAGCTCGCAAGTGTATATGCCCTCATGTACCAGGGAAGTGCTTGAATCCTATGTGGCTACAGGTGAACCCATGGACAAGGCCGGGGCTTATGGCATTCAGGGTCTTGGTGCTTTTTTAGTTGGTGAGGTGCGCGGTTCCTACACCAATGTGGTTGGACTGCCTGTGCGTGAAGTTTTGGATGCATTATTGGCCATCAAGGCCATTGGAGTGATCGATGCTCAAAGTCTTGCCCCGGCCTGAAAATACATGGGACAAGGTGGCTCTTTGGGGAGCTACCTTGGGCCCTGCTGGACGCATGCCCAAGGCCCCAGGAACCTGGGGATCGGCCTTGGCCCTTTTATTGGCCTGGTTCCTTTTTTTGCCTCTGGGTCTATGGGCCAGAGTCTTGGTCCTGATGTTCATTTTCCCCTTGGGAGCCTGGTGGGCTGGCCGGGCCGAAAAAATTCTGGATGCCCAGGATCCTTCTTGCGTGGTTGTTGATGAATTGTGGGGACAATGGCTGGCGCTGCTTTTTTTACCCAACGCATCTTTGTTATGGATGCTGAT
The DNA here is from genome assembly GCA_012727715.1 of Desulfovibrionales bacterium. Lineage (GTDB taxonomy): Bacteria > Desulfobacterota > Desulfovibrionia > Desulfovibrionales > Desulfomicrobiaceae > Desulfomicrobium. Next base: position 11,355 of record JAAYGN010000110.1, read on the forward strand.
GGCTTTTTTTCTTTTTCGATGCTTTGATATTATCAAACCCTGGCCGGTACGCGCTTCAGAACATTGGCTACCCAGAGGATGGGGGATAATGCTTGATGATGGTTTGGCCGGGCTTTATGCGCTTATTCTGCTCTCTTTTTTTCGCTTTGTTTTCTGATCTGATAGCTGTTACTAACCCTTTGTATTTTCTGCTATTTATTGTTGAATCTTGACAGTCTTATCTTCGATGGATAGTAATTACTCACTATCTTTTTGGATGATATAAATTTTGATTCATTGTGGACCTTCTTTTGGCATAGCCATAAACATAATTTAAAAACTATGAGGAGCAATGTATGGCCAGGTTTCAGGAAGTTTTGGACAAGCATGGTAAAAATCTGGAGTTATATGTGCCTGTGGTGGCCCGGGTCCATGGCCCTACTCATCCCGAATTTTTAAAAGTGCGTGACTATTATGATACTTTGATGGCCAAGGTTGGAGCAGAGCAAACCCTGGATCTTGGGCCGGAGTTCGCCAAACTTCGGGAGGTGACCCATAATTACCAAGTGCCCCAGGATACCTGTGAGACCTATGCTGCGGTCTATACCATGCTCAAGGAGTTGGACGAGGCTTACGGACTATAAGTCCGATTTACGAATTGCCCTTACACTTTAAACCCATCGACATTTTTAAGGACAGGTATGCAGCGTCTGATTTTTCAAAATAAAAACAAATTCATGTTCCTTAACGCAATTTTTATTGCCCTGGGCTTTTTTAGCCATTGGGTGCTTAAAAACGAACGTGCCTTTGTCATTGCTTTGATTCTGGCTTCAATTATCGGTGTCTTGCCCATTGCCCTACAGGCTTTTCAGGCTTTGCGCTTAAAAATCGTCAGTATTGATGTCCTGGTGACCATTGCGGTGACGGGCGCCTTTATCATTCAAAATTTTGAAGAATCAGCCATTGTTATTTTTTTATTTTTATTTGGTGCTTTTTTAGAACA
>JAAYGN010000111.1 GCA_012727715.1 Desulfovibrionales bacterium
ACCCATGCCCATGGCTATTTTGGCTGTGCGTTTTTTTGCCACCCGTGTCTCTCCTCAATATCGCAAGGCACGGCAGGCAGTGGGCAATATCAATGCTATTTTGGAGAATAATCTCCAGGGTATGCCGGTCATCCAGGCTTATTCAGCTCAAGAACATCAGGTGGGCCGTATTCGTGTCCGATCCGAAGAATATCGTGATGCAGCCATTAGTGCAGCCAAAGAACGGGCTAGGTTCATTCCTCTGCTTTACGCTGTGGCTGGCCTTGGTTTTGGGCTTTTAATCGCTCTTGGTGGTTGGATGACTTTTACTGGCCTTGGTCCAACTATCGGAAATTTTACTACTTTTGTGCTTATGGCCATGCGCTTGGTGCTCCCTCTTTTTATCTTGGGAGCTTTGATCAATCAGATTCAGCAATCCGAAGCCTCTGCAGAACGTATTAATGAGATTTTTGATACTAAGCCCCAGGTGCGTGACGAAAAATTTGCCGAGCACCTTGATGCTCCCATTGAGCGTATTGAAATTCGACAGGTCAGTTTTGCTTATCCCGGCCGGGATCGGGTTTTGTGTGACCTTGATCTGGTTTTGGAACGGGGCAAGGTGCTTGGTGTGGTTGGGCCTACTGGGGCAGGAAAAAGTTCTTTGGCCAAGCTCATGCTGCGCTATTACGATCCCACTACTGGCGTAATTTTGGTCAATGGACACCCCTTGCCGTCTCTTACCCTGGATTCGTGGCGTGAACGCATTGGCTATGTCGCTCAGGAGGCCTATCTTTTTCACGGAACAGTGGCGGAAAATATCAGGCTAGGCTCCCCTGGGGCCACAGCAGAACAAATGCACCAGGCAGCTCGTATGGCCGGGGCCAATGAGTTTATTGAGGCTTTGCCACAGGATTATGAAACTCTGGTCGGTGAAAGAGGAGTAAAGCTTTCCGGAGGACAGCGACAGCGTATATCTTTGGCTCGGGCCTTGTTGCGTGATCCTGAAGTGCTGATTCTGGACGAAGCCACAGCAAGTGTGGATACCCGTACCGAAGAAATTATTCAAAACAATTTGCACCAACTGCGTACAGATCGCATGACTTTGGCCATTGCCCATCGTTTATCCACAGTGCGCCATTGCGATCAGATCGTCACCATTGTGGATGGAATTATTGTTGAACGGGGCACTCACGAGGAATTGGTTAGAGCTGCAGGTGTGTATGCCGGTTTGTGGCGGGTACAAAGCGGAGGAGAGATTTAGCCAGCTGTTGGATTTGGGAACGGTTTGCTCAAATCGTTTTTTCCCAGGTATTATTATCTTGGGTATCGCCAAGGGCTAACGAGGTTTATCCATGCGTTACCAAGGGCGAAGTGACGAAATTTTTGTCTATCTGGTCCTTAAATAACAGGACCCCCATATACTTCCAGGTAACTTTATCTGCTTACACAAGCTTATTCTTGCCGAAAAGTTCTTAATTGCCCACAATAGTAAAGCGTTTAAGTCCCCGCGGATCATGGTCCATTTGTTGTCGATATTGTTGCCAGTCAGCCATATCTACATAAAAATAACTGGAGTCTCGATATAAAAACCCTCCCTGATGCATGAGGGAAGTGTTGATCTGTACTTCTGAATTGGGGGTTTGGGCGTCAAAATAGCCGCTTTCTTCACCCACAATGGGTGCTCTTAGATATTTTCCCTTTTCATCTTTAGTTTGGCGAAATCCAGGTTCAAGGGATGAACGTAGCCCCTGGTTGTTACGAGCAAGGGTGCGGCGATGATTAACAAACTCTATGGTTGTTTCCAAGGTTACAGCCTGGTCAGGTACAAGAGTTACAGGCACACCGTAGCCTACCAGATAGGTGAGCAGGGATTCCCGAAAGGATTTGGCAAAAGCCGTATCTTCGCCAGGCACAATATACACGGGTACAGTTTGGTTAGGCAGAAAATGATTGAGGGCTTGGCTGGTATTTTTGGCAATTTTTTCCGCCAAGCTATCCCAATGTTGCATGGCCTGCATTTTTGGCTGGGTTGATAATACATACCCTGTAGATACAGGAGCTTGAGCGGTGACCAGACGATCACGCATACTTGTGTTTTCGCAGCCTATGTTCATGGCCAGGAGCATTATTCCAAAAATAAAACCTTGATAGTGCATGGGACTTCCTTGTTATGAAACTCATCATTTTCAATATACATCGGCCAAACAACTAAAAACTTAAATAGAGATAAGAAAATTTTGGCTTGATCCTTGCTAAAAAATCATAAATTTAGATTTTACAAAAAATAAATTCACGAGGCAGACATGAAAAAATATTATGTGTTGCTGCTGTTTCTGACCATTACCACCACTGCATGTTCAGGAAAATATGTCAGTTGGTTCAATGATACATCCACAGACCTTGTGTCCATTAGCTATCAAATAGCAGACCAAATGGACAAACAGCTTGCTGGTAATGATGCGGCCAAATATCCCATGTTGGCCACAACTTTTGTTAACGCAGGCAATTTGGAGAAATCCAGTGACCTTGGTTTGCTTTTGTCGGAGCAAATTGCTTCACGTTTGAGCCAGCTTGGGTATCCCATAGTTGAAATGCAGCTTAAATCCAACCAATTGACTGTGCATCCCCAAAGTGGGGTGCTTGTTTTATCCCGTAATCCATCAGAAATTAATACGCATGTTTCAACCTATTCTGTTTTAGTAGGCACCTATACAACCATTGATCAACAAATTTATATCAATACCCGTGTCTTGCGCGTTCAAGATGGCGTAGCCCTGGCTTCTGCAGATGCAAACCTGCCCTTTATTCGTTTCAAAGAAAGAGATATTTCTCGTAGTAGCAGTTCAGGTGACGGGGTGGAAGTAAACGCAAAGACTCGTTTGTAATAAGGAAAATTTTTCCGACTAAAGGGCGATCAGAGTCCCTTCCTTCTTTTGTTTTCTTTATTTTTCAGGCAGAATAATTCCATCTTTTGTAGTCATTTGTTTTAAAAGCTGGAATTTTCATGCCCGACTTTTTTCCTTGGACCACCAAAGTTGATGAGAACTCACCCTGGTATCGGGTTTGTCAGACATGTAACACCCTATACCAGGATAAAAACTCCTGGTGGTACCGCATTGCCCATGACCCCCAAATAGTACCTCGCGTAGATGAAAACTGCATTACCCTGCGCTTGGGTGGCATAGAATTTTTGATTCTGGAACCCCGAGGCACAGGTGTCCACGGCCGCATGATTCCAGAGTTTCTTTTACGCACTCATCCAGGCAGCCGTTTTGTCTTAAGTGAGGACACCCTGTCCCCACAGCCCTCATTCATTACTTCTTTGACCGATTTAGGCCAGCAGTATGATCAAGTACGTCGCCGGGTCTGGGCTCGTTCCCGTCGCAACCAAGCTGTTCTTGATCGGCTATTTTTACGCCATGTTAATATTTTGGCTGTAGCCACACCTTTATCTTTAGGAATGGTGGATCTTGTGGTAGTAAGTCCCCAGGGAGTTTGCCTGTTATATTTGCTGCGGTCCTATAAAGATCCGAGCTTACGCCGGGCTGGACCTGGTGGAGTAGCTCATTTGATGGACACTATGAATTTGAAGCTTGAGCCCAGCCCAAAAATTCAACTTGAGGTGCAATTGTTTTTAGAACGTATGCGTGCTCTTGGGGGACCTTGGCAAACCAGAGTGGATCGATTTCCAGATCTTTTGACACTGTATCCCCGTATTCGCCTTGTTATCTATGACTTTGATCAGGCCCAACGTCAGGCTGGCTTGGGCACCTTGCTCTTGGACCTGGAAAAGAATCTGTCCCAAGGTCTTATGTCAGGACTTGACCAAGAAGGATGGGATGGTGATATTTTTACCATTGGTGACCCTGGGAATATTAGTCATAAACTCCTTTTGTCTGGAACTTGATGTTTTTAGTTAGTAGGGAGGTACCATGTCTAATCTCAATCTTTGGCAACGCACGGAACTAAAGCGTCTCAAACAGGATATGGACGCCCTGTTTGATTCTCTGGTCAGTGATTTTTGCAGCCCCATTGACTTACGACTGCTCCAGTGCGCACCACAATTACAAGTTAGGCAAGAGGCGGAAGCTGTGCTGGTCACTGCCAATTTGCCAGATTTGGATCCTAACTCTTTGACAATTTCTTTAACAGGACGGGCTTTAACGGTCTCGGGAGAGAAAGTGGAAGAAATTGAGGGGGCTGGCGACTTGAGCCTACGCCGTCAGAGTTTTTCCAGTACTGTGTATCTGTCTTGTCCAGTACATGTGGATCGGGTCAAGGCTCGCTATGTGAGTGGAATTTTGCGTATTGTACTGCCCAGAATAAAGGCGGTGAGTGCAGTGCGTGTTGTTGTGGACAAGGCCAACCATGAGGAGGGGACCCATGAATAAGACCATGAAACTCAAGCCTGAACAATTACGCTGGACCCTTGATATGGGCACCCTGCCTTTTACCACTACCAATGATCTTGAGCCGTTGGATGAAATTTTGGGCCAGGATCGGGGAGTACAGGCTCTTCAATTTGGTATTGGCATCCAAAGGCCAGGATATAATATTTTGGTTACCGGTGCTCCAGGCACTGGACGCATGAATGCCGTGCGCCGGATTTTGTCTGAAGCAGCCAAAAGCAACGGCACACCGGGAGATTTGTGCTATTTGAATAATTTCAAAAATCCTGAAGAACCTATTTTAATTCATCTTGATTCAGGTACTGGTGCCAAGCTTAAAAAAGATATGCAAATCCTGGTAGAGGATTTGAAACGAGAAGTACCCAAACTTTTTGAAAGTCCTGAATACCTGGCTCGCAAGAATGAAATTTCCGAAACCTATGAGAAAAAAACAGCCACTTTTTTTATGAATTTGGAAAAACAGGTTAAAGAGGCTGGCTTTGCCCTGGTAACTTTTCAGGGGCGCCAAGGTCAGCCCCCAGAGGTAATGCCTGTGGTGGATGGTGAGCCCACACCCATGCTTAAACTGGAACAAATGCTGGAAAAGGGACGTTTTCCCCAGGATGAATTTGAACGCATCAAGGCCAAACACGCTGAAATTAAGTTAGAGATTGATTCTATATTTTTGCAAATTCGTAGCTTGCAAAAGGAAATTCAGGATAAAAATCGCCAGGCTGATCGGCGCATGTTTGAAACCCTGGCCGAAGGACTCATGGCTCCTCTAAAAAAAGAATATAGCCAGGACAAGTTGCATCTCTATTTGCAGCACATGTTAGATGATATGATTGAAAATATTGCTATCTTTTTCCACCAGGATCAACCTCAGCCCATGGCCATGGGTGATCCTTTTGAGCACTATGTGGTCAACGTACTGGTGGACAATGCCGAGCAAGAAGGGCCGCCGGTCATTATTGAAGAATATCCCACCTATCGTAACCTCTTTGGCAGTATTGAACGCGTTGTAGATCGCAGTGGGGTCTGGCGTACAGATTTTTCACGAATTAAGGCCGGGTCCTTTGTGCGAGCCAATGGTGGTTATTTGGTCATCAATCTTTTGGATGCCATTATGGAGCCTGGAGTGTGGCCTTCTTTAAAACGGGCCCTGAAAAGCCGAAAGATGGAAATCCAGACCTATGACCCTTTTTATCTGTTCACCACCTCAGCCCTCAAGCCCGAACCCATTGAAATGGATGTCAAGGTTATCATTTTGGCGGATACGTATATGTATCATTTGTTGCAATTTTATGATGAAGATGTACCCAAAATTTTCAAGGTTCGAGCTGATTTTGATTCAACCATGCCCAGAACTGAAGAAGCAGTGCTCCAATTCGCCCGTTTTGTTCGTGCTCAATGTCAGGAACACGAGCTCTTGCCTTTTGACCAAACAGCTATGGCCACTTTGGTTGAGGAGGCTGTCCGTATGGGTGGGCGCCAGGAAAAAATGGCCGCTACTTTTCCCCGTTTGGTGGATCTGCTCATGGAGGCCGAGTATTTTGCCCGACAGGCTGATCAGAAATTGGTGCGAGGTGAGGATGTACAGCAGGCCTTGGAAGCCCGTATTTATCGTTCCAGCCTCATTGAAGAAAAAATTCAAGACATGATTGATCGTGGTTCCATCATGATTGACATAGATGGGGCCAAGGTTGGCCAGATTAATGGCCTGGCAGTGTACTCTATGGGGGATATGATGTTTGGCAAACCCAGCCGCATTACCGCGAGTACTGCCATGGGTAAGGCTGGGATTATTAATATTGAACGCGAGGCAGATCTTTCAGGCAATACTCATAATAAGGGTGTGCTTATTTTAGGTGGATATTTGCGCCAAATGTTTGCCCAAAATAAGCCTTTGAGCATGAGTGCGTCCATTGCTTTTGAACAAAGCTACTCTGGTGTGGATGGTGATAGTGCTTCATCCACGGAAATGTACGCTCTTTTGTCCAGTTTGTCTGGCCAGCCCATCAAACAGGGGATTGCTGTAACCGGATCTGTGAATCAAAATGGTGAAGTACAGGCCATTGGTGGGGTTAATTACAAGATAGAGGGTTTTTTTGCCTGTTGCAAAGCCAAGGGTTTAACTGGAGCCCAAGGCGTGATCATCCCGAAAGCCAATATACCTGATTTGATGCTTAAGGCAGAAGTAGTCCAAGCTGTGCTTCAGGGACAATTTCATATCTGGGCTGTGGACAATATTGCTCAGGGTATTGAAATTTTAACTGGGAAAAAGGCTGGTCAGCAAAAAAAAGACGGCTCTTATCCCAAGACAAGTGTTTTTGGTATGGTGGATGAGCGTTTAAAAACTTTGGCTTTGGGGTTGGCTAGTTTTGGCAAGGATGACAAGAAAGACAGTTCCGTTTAAATAGTAGCTGGCTATGGGCGGCCCAAGAACAGTTTTTTAGAAACAAGAAAAATACCAGGATAATCATAACCACGGTGAGGGCAGGATTGGCTTGCCTGAAATTACTTGTATTATAAGGAGATTGGTAGTGAGCGATAAAATTCATGACTTGGTGATTGTGGGCGGTGGCCCGGCTGGTCTTTCAGCTGGAATTTATGCCATGCGTGCAGCATTGGATACAGTATTGGTTGAAAAAGGCGTGCCTGGTGGCCAAATCGCTCTGACCAAGGATGTGGAAAATTATCCTGGTATTGAAGAAATAGGTGGTTTTGAACTTTGTGAACGGTTTTTAAATCATGCCAAGCGTTATGATCTGGATATCCGTGAAGCCGAGGTGGTCAGTGTTGAGCCAGGTATGGACCATCACGAAGTTGTTCTGGGCAATGGTACTCGCCTGCATACTCATGCTGTAATTTTAGCAGCTGGAGGTTCAGCTCGTAAATTAGGTGCCACTGGCGAGCTGGAGCAGTATGGCAAGGGTGTTTCCTATTGCGCTACCTGCGATGGATTTTTCTTTCGGGGTAAGACCGTAGTAGTCGTTGGTGGTGGAGATACTGCTCTGGAAGATGCTTTGTATTTGTCTAAAATTTGCTCCAAGGTCTATCTGGTTCATCGTCGCGACGAGTTTCGGGGGAGCCGTATTTTGCAGCAACGAGTCTTTGCCGAGCCACGCATTACCTTGGTGCTCAGTTCTGTGG
>JAAYGN010000112.1 GCA_012727715.1 Desulfovibrionales bacterium
CAAGAAATTCTGAAATTTCTGCATGAGGAATAAGGGGCGGAGAGGTAACCAATTCTTGAATTAATTGAGGTTGCAGACCGGTTTGCACAGGATAAAAGCTATGCTTCCGACAGACCCATAATGGAAGCTGACCATAAAAAGTGGTGTTCTGATTCAATATGGAAATAGGCACCTTGCCTTCGCGGCCCAACATCACGTCAAAAATCAGCCCGTCCTCCACAAACTTAGGACGTAAATGCAAACGCATGGGCGTACTGACAATACGCACTGGCTGTTCTGTTTCTTCCCAAAAAAGATAATACTCGTTTCTGATAGCCCAGAAAAACCAGGTCATAAGTCCAAAGGGAATATCAATACGATGCCCGTAATAGTCTAAGAATTGTCCAATATGCTCAGCAACCAAAGGAAGCTCAGGAGACATTTCACACCACTCAGGATTACGAACAATTTGTTCCAAAGTTACGGGATTTTGTACTGTGGATAAGCCTGATTTATTTTGGCGGGCCCGAAAAAATTCTACCTGCAAGCGACCAGGTTCTGTAAAAAAACGAAAAATCAGGTAATGAATTCCGGGTTCGGGCTCAAAAGAGGTGGAGAAAAAACCGCGAAAACTATGCTTCCACTCTGACTTGATTTGCTGCACTTCAGCTTCAGGAGTATTGTCAAGCCTTGATAGCAAACCCAGAATAGTAGCAGTCACATGTCGACAAATTCCAGAAAAAGAATCTGGGCAATTGCAGTAGTAATGAACTGACTCCTGCTCCAGATTAATGCCTACTTCAGAGGTATAGGTTTGAAAATCATCTCCCTGGATTTGACCTTCAACCTCCCAATTGTCCTCGTGGCTTCGAACTTCAATATTTTGAATGCCATCTTCAGCCATGAGATATTGGGCACCGTCACGAATATGTTCAGGAATACTATCAGATAAAAAAGAATATAAAATCTTTTGAATATGTTCGTCAGCTTGGTTCACCATATTAAGTAATGCTCCATCTATGTGCAACACCTGAAATTAACTGATTAATACTTGTTCAAAAACTAGTGGCAATATGTCGCAACAGTTCCATTTAATCAAAACCACGGGCTTAATCAAGAGGGAGATTATTTTTTCTGCTTGCGTTCAGATAATGTCAACCAGAGATTGAAAAAAATATCATATCGTACATAAAGCTTTGAGTCAGTCCATTGAGTAAAAAAGGCGCAAAATAAATTTTTATTTGGACTCGTGGCAATTACTCCAGGGATTGGAAAAAAAACACTCTTCTGGCAGCCAACCTTCTTGTACCGGGTTTGTAGCAGTACGTACTTTGGCCCATTCACCATGAACTTCCAGCAGTAGGAGTGGAACATCCATCTCCAACAAGTCCAACTGCCCAGAGGCATATTCCGGTTTTTGATACAACGAGCATGATCTATCCTTCGTGACAGCAGCACAGGTACCCAAAACACTTTGATGCAACCAACCTGTGGTGCCATCCAAAAGTTGCACTGAAAACCATTTATCTTGTTGTCCAGTAACAAAAATCTGGCGCAGATGCTTTTCTTCATCTGTTCTGCCAGGTGCAATGATGCGCTTGACTTTTCCACCGGGACTTTCACGAAGATTTGTGCCTTGAGGGTCGGGATCAATGATCAACATCCAAAACTGTGTATCTTGAGCCAATGCAACGTCAAACCAGCCCAAAACAAGGAATAGTACCAGTAGATATTTCATTTTCCTCTCCAGTTTTCTATATCTAACGTTGACACCTAGCAAGGAACATGGCTTTTTCAAAGATAATTTTCAATCTTTTAAAAAAGGATAATCCATGAAGCGCCAGTTGATCCACCGATGTCGTCATTTTTTCTCCACAACTCTGTGGCAAAATACAACGGGCAAACCCATTTATGGTACTTTAATTCAAGGGATACGGATCGCATGTCTTGCAGCACGTGGTTTCAAAGTTCATCACGGCTCCTTACGTGCCTCGGCACTGACATTCTACACCCTTTTGTCTTTGGTCCCTGTCATGGCCATGGCCTTTGGAGTAGCCAAAGGATTTGGCTTTGAACGTTTATTGGAAAAAGAACTCCTCAAATATTTTTCAAGTCAGCAAGAAGTCATTATTCAACTTATAGATTTTGCACGAAATATGCTTGATAATACCAAAGGAGGTCTTATTGCCGGAGTGGGTATTTCTGTATTGTTTTTATCAGTGATCAAGGTCCTCAGTAATATTGAAGAAAGTTTTAACCACATTTGGCAGGCACCTCCAAGATCGTGGCCCCGCAAGGTCAGTGACTACCTGTCCATCACCATTATTGCTCCACTATTTTTAATAATATCTGGGAGTGCTACTGTATATGCAGCCTCCCAGGTCATGGCCCTCTCTTCACAAGTAGGATTGGAAAAACTCGCTTCTCCTGCCATGTCCCTGGGGCTGATCCTTGCTCCCTATTTCATTTTATGGATCCTTTTTACTCTGCTGTATCTGATCATGCCTAATACAAAAATTCGTATCAGTAGCGTATTACCAGCTGCTCTTCTAACTGGAAGTATGTACCAATTCATGCAAATAGCCTATGTCAAGTTTCAAATTACCATGACCAGTTATAATGCTATTTATGGAAGTTTTGCAGCCTTACCTCTTTTTCTCATTTGGCTGAACTTAAGCTGGTATATTGTTTTGTTTGGAGCAGAGATTGCTTATGCGACCCAAAACTCAAACAAGCTTGATTCCTGGCAAGAAAACCAAAACATCAGCCCCAGGCAGATTAAATTTCTTGCCGTGGCCATGGCTAGCCAAGCAGCCTATATCTTTCAGCAAGGCCTGTCCCCGCACACGCCACAGCAATTAGGACAAATCCTGGAAATACCTGCTGGTTTATCTTTATCTTTAGCCAATCTTTTAGTTCAGGCGCAGATTTTATCACGCCTTGATGACGGATCAACATCTTATCCAGTGCAACCAGCCCGAGACATTAGCACGCTACGTATCACACAAGTTTTAGCAGCTCTGGATACTGTGGGGCATACTTTTAGTTTAACTGGTCCCGAGTCAAGATTGGCAAGTCTGGAAGGTATTTTGCAAAACCTGGAGCATGATTTGGAATCTTCCACAGCTAACGAACTCTTACCAACCATTGCTCAAAAATTTCCCCACAACATTGTAGGAAACCTTTAGTTCACAGCCTGACTTTCTTGCTGTAGCTGTACCGTAAGGGAAAGAGCAAGAGTTTTGGCCTGGTCTGACTCTTTCCATTCCTGATACGCATTAATCCAATAGTCAAAGCTGTAAATCTTCTTCATGAGTTGTTCTTCATGCAAATCAACCCATGTATTAAAAAGTATCATTTCAATAGAGAAATCTTTAGTATCAAATATCTTGGGCACCACATTCACTGGAAATTTTTTCCCAGCCATGTTTAATTGAATGAATTCCACCACCACACGTTGGGATAATTCTGGAGATAATGACCGTTCCAGCATTGACTCAACCATTTCCCAATAATCAGGAAATTGTGTTTTCATTTGCTTAGCCTGTTCCTCTGTCAAGCTGATATAGAGTTTGGTATCCCGCTCTTCAATAAAATAATACCGGAGCCAAAATTCAAAATGAAAAACCTCTGCAATTTCATGCAGCACTGTGTTAGAAGCAATCATAAGAATCTCCTTTATTTTTTACAGTATAATAAATGCATTTTTTCAGTCAATGAGATATTGATATTCATCTACAGTAGTTGACAGACAACATTACTCAACATAATATATAAAAAAATAACATGCTATTTGGAGGAATATTATGGAAGAATATGTCAAGCAGGCACTTGAAATTGTCAAGGCTCAGGCAAGTGTACGTAATATGACTGAAGAAGAAATAGGATCTATGGTTCGATCTTTAACCCTGGAAATTAAAAATCTTGCAGAAGGCACAGTTCCAGAAACTCTTGTACGTACATCAGTTATGTTTGATGAAGCCAAAAAGGCTATCCGTGAAAAAAGTATTACCTGCATGGAATGTGAAAAATCCTTTAAAGTACTGACTAAGCGCCATTTAGCCACTCATGGCCTGACTCCTGACGAATACAGAGAAAAATGGGGTTATAAAAAGGGGACCTCTTTGGTGGCCAAAGCCTTGGCCCGGGAACGTCGGAAAAAAATGCAAGAAATGCGATTGTGGGAAAAACGCATTAAAAAATAAATCCCCTAAGGTAGCTAGGGTGATACCTTTGTGTCTCACCCTTTTTTTGTGCTTGATTCAAGAATTTGTTTGATCTTGACCAAACGTGCGTCCAACAAAGAAAAATCTGGAGCAATGCCCTGCAATACAAAAATTGGACTAATATACAAATTTTCCCAATTAAAATGGATTTCCAATCCATCTTCCTTGCTCCGAACCTCTTCCACCAAAGGTCGAAGCTCAACTTCTCCTGGCTCCCCCTTTTTGGTTTTCTTGGGCACGATCCAACTGGGAGAGCGCAAAAATACTTCAAGTTGCTCTTTAAAAACATCTTCTTTTTGAGAATCTAAAAAATGCAAAGTAAAACATTCACGTAATGCCACAGGAGCTTTGCGCTGATATGGCACAATATCAATGTGGGTTACCTGCATACCTGCTGGCAGTTCCTTATTGAGTTGGTCCACAAGATTTGATTTATCTAAGATTCTACAAATAACAACATCCATCCACTCGCAAATACTCCCCACCCCAACGGGTAAAGCTCTGGCAAAAGATACCAAAGGGGTCGGACGAAACCCATTAGAAAAAGCCAAGGGCAGGTCAACTCGACGAAAAGCTCGCTCGAAAATCCGCTGCAACTCTAATTGGCTCAGGTAAACAGCAGGTCCATTTTTTGAATACCAAAGACGCAGACGCTGCTCACGTTTTTGTAAGTCAGCCATGGAACGCTTTTCGGGTAAGGAGACTGAGCTTGGCTTTTCCTGATCGCGTGTCATCTGGTTAACAATAGGCTCAATTGTGTTATTGATACCTTGTTGCAAAAGAGAAGTTCGACCTTGAATATTACAAATACCACAATCACGACATGCTGCATAACGACAGTCTGGAGTTATTTGCCCATTAAGAGCCCGTCGCAGCTCTGTATGTAAAAATTTTTTACTCACCCCAGACTGCAAATGATCCCAAGGCAAAGGAAGATTTGGATCTCGTTCTGCAAGATAGACTTCAGGGTTAATCTGAGTTTCAGAAAAAGCCTCTAACCATAAATCCAAACAAAGATGATCCGTCCAACTGGTAAAGATAGCTCCCTTTTCATAGGCACGCTCAATAGCTGGAGCCAAATTACGGTCTCCACGTGAAAAAACACCTTCCAAAAACGTCATGTGTGAATGATGCCACTTGAGCCTTAAACGTCGATGAGGTTTAAAAATGGAACGTAAATATTCTACCCGCTCCTCAATCTCGGTCATGGAAATTTGCCGTTCCCATTGAAACGGAGTGTGCGGTTTGGGTACAAAAGGTGAAATAGCTGCTGTCACTTGCAAGCGCTTTGTTTTTGGACCAGCCGTCTGGGCTACTTTAAGACAAAGATCTACAATTCCATCTAAATCTTCCACTTGTTCTGTAGGCAGACCGATCATAAAATAGAGCTTAACCTGCTGCCAACCCAGCTCAAAGGCGATGCGGGTATGGTCCAATAGCTCGGCCTCGGTTACGCCTTTATTGATCACGTCGCGCAAACGCTGGGTGCCAGCCTCAGGAGCTAAAGTTAGACCAGTACGACCAAGGGAACTCATAAGAGTCATCAGTTCCCTAGAAACAGAACCTACACGCAAGGATGGTAAAGAAATAGAAATTTGTTCTGCATGGCAGCGCTGATATGATGATAAAAAAAGATGTTCCAAGGCACTAAAGTCCCCGGTGCTCAAAGATAAAAAAGAGAGTTCCTCGTTACCTGTTTCAGCTAAACCCTGATGGATAATGTCTGCCAACTGCTCCACGCTTCGTTCCCGAACCGGACGATAAATAATACCTGCCTGACAAAAACGACATCCACGGGTACAGCCCCTGGCTATTTCTACAGAAAAACGATCATGCACAGGCTTACCAAAGGGAACCACATGGCGAGTGGGAAAAGAAACCTTATTCATGTCCATAACAATACGTTTTTCAGGCAAAGAGATATTTTTGGACACAGGATGCATACACCCTGTTGCGTCAGCATTGAAAAATGATGGGATATATACTCCAGGTATGGTGGATAATTTATTAAAAAGAGTATTACGATCCCGCTGTATCTTCTCAGTTAAGATATCGAGTATCTCTAAAACGATTTCCTCACCATCCCCAAGGACCATAACGTCTATAAAGGGAGCCAAAGGTTCTGCATTAAAGGTGCATCCACCTCCAGCAATAATCAATGGGTGTGCCTCACTACGATCTTCAGCTCGCAAAGGGATTTGTCCCAAATCAAGCATGTACAGCACATTGGTGTAGCACAGCTCATGGGTTAAACTAAAAAATACTGCATCTACATCGCATAGAGCGGTATCACTTTCCAAAGTGGCCAATGGGGTAATATGTGTACGCAATACTTCAGCGACATCTTTGGTCGGAGCAAAAATACGTTCAGCATAGTAACGATCATCCTGATTGATGATATCATAAAGAATTTTCTGACCCAAGTAGGACATACCAACTTCATAGACATCAGGAAAAGCCAAGGCAACATGAGCATTTATGGATGCAAGATCCTTATGCACACTATTGGTTTCAGTACCTAAGTAATGACTGGGCCGGGAAAAAAACGGCAACAAATACTTCATCACGCCACCAAGGTTATCGGGCAGAAAAAAAGGGTGGCTGACCACCCTTTAACAACCAGGAATGTATGTTATTTTTTTAAAAACTTACTAAAATCAGTTACTTCTCCGCCCAAGTTTTGTAGTCCACCTGGTGCTGAAAGCGTGAGGTTAGTTACAGCTTCCAAATATTTGGTCTTTAATTCTTCTGGTACTGATTTATACTGAAATAAAACATGTTTAAGTTCAATTTCTCCACTTATTTCCTGGTCAAAGGGATAGCCAAAGGGCAGCAGCAACATTTGTACCCCACCTTGTTGCGTGGGAATAGTTTGCAAGATAGCTGGATCTTTAATAAAGCCTGCTTCTTGGTCCCATTTGCCCAATACCATTTCTCCGTTTACCAATTTTGCCAACCTGATATCGTACACACACACCTCAACATGTTTAAGCTATTTTTGTTCATGCTCACAAAAAACACAGGCAACAAGAATTACTGGCCGACTATCTAGCTGTCAAGGAAAGATATTTTTAGTAACAAGTACTACAATAATTTTTTATCTTTTCTAAGAACATCCTTTGTAGTAGCTAATTGTTGAGCATATAAAGATGGGGGAACTATGCAAATTTTGGATATTGTACTCTGTGTTATTATAGGATTTCTTGGTATTCGTGGCACCTTTCGTGGATTGGTCAAAGAAATAGCATCAATTCTTGGGCTGCTTCTTGGTTTTGTACTAGCCAATAGTTACCATGCACAATTATCTCCTCTTCTGGAAGAATACTTGGGAGGCCCTGGCCTAGCACATCTAGTGGGCTATTTAGGCATTTTTCTGGGTACTGTGGCCGCAATTTTCCTCTTGGCTACCTTGATCAGAAAAATTCTCAAACTTATTCGTTTAGGCTGGCTGGACAGTATCGGTGGCGGAGCTTTAGGAATATTAAAAGGACTTCTTTTGTGCAGCATAGTAATTATGGCTCTGACTGCTTTTTTACCAGCAAAATCTGAAGTTTTAACTCGCTCACAGGTCGTACCTCATATCAACACCTTTAATACTCTGCTCTCCAATGCACTCCCCAAAGAAATGCGTGATCAATTTTTGGAACGAAGCCAAGAATTACAAAAAACATGGGAAGAAAAAATCATGAAACAAGTAAAGGAAACACAAGGTTCAGCCAATGGAAAAACACAACTTTAAGCAAATACTGGATGTTATTGATATTCTAACCGGCCCAGATGGCTGCTCTTGGGACCAGCAACAAACTCCCAAATCTCTGTGTGACTATTTGGTGGAAGAATCCTTTGAACTGGTGGAAGCCATTCAAAGCAATGATCTGACTGAGATTTCCGAAGAATTGGGTGATGTGCTTTTTTTGGTTTTATTTATCGGGCGCTACCTGGACAAGGTAAGTCCAAACTTTCTACAAGATGTCTTGACTGGCAATGCCCAAAAAATGATTCGCCGCCATCCCCATGTTTTTCAAAAATCCCAGTGTAATGGAGAGAAGGTAAATATAAATTGGGAAGAAATCAAAAAACAGGAAAAAATAGCAACAAAGCAGGATCTTGGAATCTTTTCCTCGCTTCCCCAAAATCTCCCCCCCCTTTTAAAGGCCTACCGCATCAATTCCAAAGCAGCAAAAATTGGATTTACCTGGCCCTCGAATGAAGAACAAGAAGCAAAACTGCAAGAAGAATGGGCAGAGTTACAACATGCCTTGTCTGCTAATATTACAGAAAGCAAGGCGGAAGAATTTGGAGACTATTTATTTACTTTGGTGGAATATGGACGTCGCCGGGGAATCAAGTCCAATGCTGCCCTGAGTCTGGCCAACAGCAAGTTTTTACAGCGTTTTCAGGCCATGGAAGACTTGGCAATACAGCAAGGCCTGGATCTGTCAGCAATGACATTAGAGGAAATGGACATACTTTGGAGCGCAGTAAAAAAGTCTGCTAATTAAAAGTACAAGGATATTGCAAACAAATCTGGGGCCAAAAGGCCCCAGATTTCTATACCAAAAAGTATAGTATCTCTACTAGATAATTCGTGGTTGGATAAACACTAACAACTCTGTTTTACCAATTTTATCATATTTATTCTTAAACAACCATCCTAAGCCTGGAATATCACCAAGTCCAGGAATTTGGCTTTTGCCTGTTTCTTCAGTTGTTTTTAAAACTCCACCTATAACAATGGTTTCTCGATCATCGACCATCATTTTAGTTTTGGCACTTTTGGTGTCAATATCCCTGCTACCACTTACGCTTGATACAGGGCTATCGTCTTCAATCTCAATATCCAAAATAAGCTTATTATCTGGAGTTATCTGTGGCAGTACAGAAATTTTTAAGACAGCATCTTCGTATTCAGTCGTAGTTCCCCCACTTTCAGATTCCCCTTGGGTAGCAAGCTTGGTTCCTTGCAAAATTTCAGCACGACTATTGTTTAAAGTTAAGATCCGAGGTGAAGAGATGGTTTTGACCAAATTTTTTTCTTCCCCGAGTCTAAGGCGTGCATCCAAATTAAACAAATCCTTTCCAAAAAGCTTTCCAACCTGACCACCAAGAGAAAATGTGGTAAATGTATTTAAACCTTCCTTTCCGATTTCAAACTCACGACTCCATTGGTCCCCTGAGTCAGCATGTTTATAATCAATTCCCCAGCTGACTCCAAGATCACGCTGAAACTCATCAGTCGCATAAACAAGGCGAGCTTCAATCATGACCTGTCGCTCTGCTCTATCCAACTTTTTGATAAAACTATTAATGCGCCGCAAAGTTTCTTCTGTATCAGTGACAATAAGCATGTTGGTCCTTTGATCAGAACTTGCTTTGCCGCGTGGAGTTAAAAAGGACTTTACCTTGCCCTCAAAATCAGCCGCAGTATTATAGTTAATCTGTATATATTCAGACTTCAAAGGAGCAAGTTGTTCCATGCTTTCTTTGGCTTGAAGAGCGGCTTCTCTAGCTTTTTGTAATTGTTCACGTTCAGCAGAAAGCTTGTTTATAGAGGCAATACGCATGATATTTCCTTTGAGGACCATACCCAAACCTCTTTGCAAAAGTACCAGATCTAAGGCCTGATCCCAAGGAATATCCACAAGTTTAAGTGAAATTTTTCCTGTAATTTCATCATCCAGAATCAAATTATAACCACTTATTTCAGAAATAAGACGCAGCACATGCTCTACTTCTGCATTTTGCAAATCAATAGAGATATTTTCTCCGGTATAATTCTTCTTCATCCCTGGAAATAAAGTATCAAGCTCTTGACTTGTTTCCTCTTCCTCTTCTGTGGTTAAATTCATAGCTTGTTTTTTCTGAAGAGGTAATCGCGCTGTTACCATATTTTGTTTGAGTAAAATATAGGTTTCATCGTTTTTACGCATAATGGACAGAGTTGGCGTACTATCTCCAGAAAAGAGCAAACGAGCGTCATCTGCATCATTTTGAGCAACAACTGAGTCAAAGCCTGTTTTTAATTGCGAAACATCATACTTTTTTAGCAAAGATTCAGCAAATTTTGACTTACGTAAAACAAGAGAAAACCCACCAGCAGAAGAGGGAATAATTTCATAGGGCAAACTAGAATAGGTTACTATTTGTAAGGAATCATTAACTGGTTTAAAGGAAAGGGAATTAATATGGTTAAC
>JAAYGN010000113.1 GCA_012727715.1 Desulfovibrionales bacterium
TATGGATGCCAATATGGAATTATATGTAACAATACAATTACAACATCCTGAAAATAGAGAACTCAGTAATATTCAAGGTGATAGAGATAAAATTCAGGTACCCAAGAAGAGTTTTTTACAAAAAATACTGACAACAGACCTTCCCAAAAAAATTTTAATGTATTTGTATCGAAGGTTCAGATGGCTGGTCACCATGATTTTTAATGAAAGGCTGCCAGAAAATTAAAGAAGCTGGTGGTCAGTGTAATCCTCCCTGAAGAACCATATGAATCGCTAGGTATGTAATTCTGGCTGAGTTTCTCATGAAATATTCACCCAAGGAAAACTCTACTTTTGGATAGTACTAACTTGGGGAGGTTTACAGTTGAGTCAGTGTCTGTTGGGTGCTAAAAAATGGTGGGACTATAATTTTGCAAATTCCCTGGCAATAGTTAGTACATGAAGCGTCTTGTGATTATTATCGGTAGGGTCCCATACGGTCTAAAATATGATTGACACGTTCCGCAGCCAGCTCTTGGTTTTTGATGAAGCCACCAGTGCTTTAGATGGGATTACAGAAAAAGTGATTATGGATGCTATTCATAGCCTAAGTGGCCAGAGAACCATTGTGCTCATTGCCCATCGACTAAAAACCGTGCAACAATGCGACACTATTTTTTTTATGGAACAAGGTAGGTTAATAGACCAAGGCGGCTATCAGGAACTTATAGAAAGAAATGAGAGGTTTAGAAAAATGACGAGGGTTGCTTAATCAGTGTTTAGTTATGAGTTGTGAGTGTAGAGTTATGAATGAGGTAGGGAATAATGTTTTAGAAAAAGCTTTTGACTTTGCGGTTAGAATAGTCAGGCTTTATCAATATTTAGTGCAAAAGAACAAAGAATATGTGCTCTCTAAGCAGCTATTACGCTCTGGCACTTCCATTGGCGCGAATATAAACGAAGCTCAAGCAGCACAAAGCAAAGCAGACTTTATTTCTAAAATGAGCATAGCCAGCAAAGAAGCAAGAGAAACAAAATACTGGCTGCAACTACTATGCGAAACCAGCTATCTAAACAAGGAACAAGTGCATGTAAGCAGCCTATTAGAACAAAGTGAAGAACTCATAAAAATTCTTACTACCATAGTTAAAAATACCCAACAGAATTTAAAAGCACAAAAGACATGACCAACTTAACACTAAAAACTCATAACTCAAAACTATAAAAGCAATATGACTGACCTCATCCTTTACACCACAGAAGATGGCAAAACTCGCCTGGAACTCCACCTAGCAGAGGGTACGATATGGCTGTCACAGCTAGAAATAGCCCAATTGTTTCAGACCAGTAAACAAAATATCAGTAAGCATATAAAGGCAATTTTTGACGACCAAGAATTAACTTATGAGGCAACTGTCAACCAAAAGTTGACAGTTCAAATCGAAGGAGAGCGGGAGGTACAGCGCGAGCTTACCTTATATAACCTAGACGTAATTCTTGCAGTTGGTTACCGAGTACGCTCTGTGCGTGGCGTACAATTTCGCCGCTATGCTTCCACGGTTTTAAAAGAGTACCTGGAAAAAGGCTTTGCCATGGATGATGAGCGCTTAAAGGGCTTAGGTGGTGGCGACTATTGGAAAGAACTTTTAGACCGCATCCGTGATATACGCTCCAGCGAAAAAGCCTTATATCGCCAAGTGCTAGACCTCTATGCCACGAGCCAAGACTACGACCCCAAAAGCGAAGCAACACTTGTCTTTTTTAAAATGGTACAAAACAAACTGCACTACGCGACCAGCCTACAAACAGCACCAGAGCTAGTATTTAACCGTGCAGATAGCAGCAAAGATTTTATGGGGTTAACCACCTTTGCAGGTGCTTTGCCCACATTGCAAGAAGCCAAAATCGCAAAAAACTACCTCACCGAAGAAGAACTATTTCGCCTAAACCGCTTGGTGTCTGCCTTCTTTGACTTAGCCGAACTCAGAGCACAAGAACGCAGACCCATGTTTATGCAAGACTGGGTAGATGAACTCGATAAATTTTCAGGTAGTTACGGCAAAGGCATACTCCAAGGCTCAGGCAGTATTAGCCGCGAACAAGCCAATGCCAAAGCCACACAAGAATACCGTGCCTACCAAGCCAGAACTCTGTCGCCAGTAGAGCAGGCCTATTTAAAGAGCATAAAAGACTTAGAAAAACTAGCCTGTAAACAAATTGAATAGTTAAAAATAGCCAACAGAATGTAAAAGCACCAAAGGCATGACCAACTCAACACTAAAAATTCATAACTCAAAACTACAAACAGCTATGACGAGCTGACAGAAAGAAATGAGAGATTTCAAAAAATGGCCAGATTGGCGTAACAAAGAAATAAATGAGTATATGCACTGGCTCAGAATTTATCTATGAACAACAATGATCAGCTCAATATTTTTCCCCCAAGAGTTTTAATCGGGAAATCTCAAGGCGCTGGTTTCGGGCCTGCCGTACATCCGTTCAACAGGGTCACATAAGCTGGACTCAATATGGGCAATCTTTATTGAGTTCTTGGGAGCCTGTGCGGTGGCGGCGAAAAGGACGCTTATTTTTGGATTGGTTATTGCCCCATAAGCGCATCAGGCACTGAGTTTATGCACCAAAGTTTAACCTGGAACATGGGGATACCATGAGACATTTGTTGCCTGGCTCACAAAAATTGAATGATCCAAAGA
>JAAYGN010000114.1 GCA_012727715.1 Desulfovibrionales bacterium
GGAGCAATGGTTGTGGTCGTGGCGTTTCGATATGGTCCAAGATTTTGGCTTTTAAAAACAGATGTATCATATGCAGGAAAAGTTCCCCGCTCCTCTGCCAAGGCCTTTGATGCTGACCTGGACTCTTTTTGGATGAAATCCATCATTTTTTCAGCAAGGCTGATGGCCCTACGACTATTATAGGGCAGGTCCAATTGGTATAACAGATCTGCCCAGCCCATGATGCCCAAACCAATTTTACGATTGGTACGCACTTGTTCTGTAATGCGTTCCAAGGGATATTGAGAAGCATCTATGACATTATCCAAAAAACGAACACTGAGATGGATGACTTCCCTTAACCGGTCCCAATCGACCTCCAGATCCTCTTCTTTAACCCTGGTGAATCTTGCCAAATTAATGGACCCAAGATTACAGGCCTCATAGGGTAAAAGAGGTTGTTCACCGCAGGGGTTGGTACTTTCAATATCGCCCTGGTCTGGAGTAGGATTATCACGATTAATACGGTCAATAAAAATAATGCCTGGATCGCCACTTTCCCAGGCTTTACGCACCAAAAGTTCAAAAACTTCACGAGCTTTGAGATATTCAATGATTTCTTTGGTATGAGGAGCAATGAGGGGATATTCCTCATCATTTTCAACGGCTTGCATGAATTTTTCCGTTAGGGCCACGGACAAATTAAAATTATTCAAATCCCCTTCTCTTTCCTTGGCTCGAATAAATTCCAGGATATCAGGGTGATCGACTTGCAAAATCCCCATATTGGCCCCGCGCCTGGTGCCTCCCTGTTTTACCTGTTCTGTTGCTGTATTAAATATTTTTAAAAAAGAAAGGGGACCTGAGGCCACTCCTCCAGTGGATCCAACACGACTATCTTTGGGACGGAGTCTGCTAAAAGAAAACCCTGTTCCTCCGCCAGACTTATGTATTAATGCGGCGTGTTTTACTGCATCAAAAATTTCATCCATGGAATCGCCTACAGGCAAAACAAAACAAGCAGCCAATTGTCCTAAATCAGTGCCGGCATTCATGAGGGTAGGTGAATTGGGAAGGAAATCATATTCGATCATCATGGTATAAAAAATACGAGCAAGGTCTTGAACCTTCCATGGTGACTTGGGGTAGGTTTCTTCCATTTTGGCAATACCCAAAGCAACCCGCCAAAACATCTCTTGAGGGGACTCTATGACTGTTCCGTCGAGGCCTTTTCTTTGATATCTTTTGTTTAAGACCACTTCAGAATTGGCGTTTAATACAACGGCTGGTAGATCCTTTGGCATTTCTACAATAGTCACAACTCCCTCACTTTTATTGATATTTTATTTAATCGTGGATACTTTCTGTCAATGAAATTATCTACTGGAAAAACAGCCAGACTTCAACACTGGAAAAACAGCCAGACTGAGATATGGGTATTTTTTTGTTAGGCCCTTGGAATCACTGATTGTCTTTTTATAACTATAAATGTTTTGGATCAGATAAACTTATGCTTAAGAAAAAATAAAAAAGAATGTCTTTAATTTATTATTAATTATTAGCTTTGTATATTTGTATATAAATATTATATCTATCTTAAATATAAAAGATTATTTGTAGATAAAATAATTCGTTTTTTGTTTGTTATGACCATATAATTTTTTCTTTTCTTGTATTTTTCTTTCTTTTGCATGGTTATATTGTTTATTAATCTTAGTAATTTAATAAGTTATATCTTATTTTTTCATAAAATAATTACAAACCCATAGATGACCTCTGTAAACAGGAAAGAAACAACTCCAGTGACAATATTTGTTTCTAATAAATATAATTATCTGAAATTATGATTCTTTTGCTATGGACATCAAATAACTTCCATATTCATTTTTTTGAAATTTTTGGGCCAAAAGCTCCAATTGGGAAGCAGTAATGAACCCATTACGAAAGGCAATTTCTTCGATACAGGCAATTTTAAAGCCTTGGCGTTCTTGAATGGCCTGGACAAAACTGCCAGCCTGCTGAAGGGATTCATGGGTGCCAGCATCAAGCCAGGCATAGCCCCGGCCCAAAAGTTCTACTTGCAGTTTTTTTTGGTACAGATATTCACGATTGATATCAGTTATTTCCAATTCTCCCCGCTGAGATGGTTTGAGATTTTTGGCAATATCAATAACCGCATTATCGTAAAAATATATTCCTGGAACAGCGTATTTAGATTTTGGTTTTGTTGGTTTTTCCTCAATACTGACCACTTTTCCTGATGTATCAAATTCTACCACACCATATCTGGTAGGATCTTTGACAGGATAGCCAAAAATAAGGCCACCTTGTTCCAAGGTGAGGCAACGTTTTAATACAGAAGCAAGACCATCTCCATACATAATATTGTCACCCAAAACCAAACAAACAGAACTGTTACCAATGAAATTTTGACCAAGAATAAAGGCTTGGGCCAGACCATCAGGGGAAGGTTGGATACAGTAGGAAAAATTCACTCCCAAGTCACTTCCATCACCAAGTAATACTTGAAACCGGGGCAGGTCATGGGGAGTAGAAATAATTAAAATATCTCGTA
>JAAYGN010000115.1 GCA_012727715.1 Desulfovibrionales bacterium
AGCTCACCCCTATCATTAGTAAATCTGCAACCAGTACAGAGCAAATTCCTGTAAATATCTTGCAAGATCATCTGGCCAAAGCAGATGTAGCCATAGCTTTGCAGCCCAATAATCAACAACTCAAAGACTGGCGTAAAGTCATAGAGGAAAAAATCCAAAAAATAGCCGAGGATACCGAGAAAAAAGATGAAGCACAAAAGTGGCGCACCAAGGGTGAGGCCCAACAAAAAGAAGGCAAACTGATCGAAGCCCTGGAAAGCTATCGGCAAAGCCTGAAGTTCTGGCCAGATCCGGTGCTCGAGGTGCGCATTACCAAGCTTGAAGATGAGTTAAAGAAACAACCAGCTCAATCCACTACAACGCCCGCACAAACAGGTGCAACGAAAACAGCACCCACGGATGCACCTCCCACCAAGGCAACAAGTTCAACGGGTATTGAAGGCACCTATGAAGTGAACTTTAATAGCTTCCAAGGCAAAATGGAGTTCCAATTACAGGGTAGTACCTTAAGTGGCCGTCTCTGGTTGCAACATCACGGAAAATGGGAAACTTTGACCAATATCTCCTATGATGTACACTCCGGGAAGCTGGAGTTTACACGCCCCATCAGCGGTGCCACCCAACGGTACTCAGGTGTTCTTTCGGACAACAGATTAGAAGGAATATTTACACAGGAGAACAGCTCCACCACATACAAGTGGCGGGCACAAAAGGTACAGTCCACTACAACGCCCACACAAACAGGTGTAACAGCAACTCCACAAACCAAGGCAGTGCCAACAGTACAATCACAACCGAATATGTCCGTTCAAGGAACCTACACAACAAATTATGGAGAAATGAATATCACTCAAGTAGGCAACAAAATTACCGGAACCTATACTCACAAAGAAGGAAAAATTGAAGGAACACTAAAGGGCAATACTGTGAGTGGAATGTGGCACCAATCCAATGGTAAGGGACTGTTCATATTTCAGTTCAACCCTGACTATTCTGCTTTCACCGGAAAATGGAGCTATAACGATGCTGAACCTTCTTCAGACTGGCATGGAACACGAATCGCAAGTAGCGATACTGCGGCTACAAGCCCTGCGAATATTCAATTGCCACCAGAAACCAAGAACCTAACTGGCAGTGCTGCTGCAGGAGCCTGGCAAGGTACATGGAAATCCGTAATTGATGGAGATCTGTGCACGGTAGAACTTACGCAAGATGGCACCAAGGTCACCGGTACTTTTAAGGTTATGTTCCAGGTGCCTACTGTTTCAGGTGGAAGTCAGACTATGACCGAGAAAGGAACAGTCAATGGCGTGGTTTCAGGTAACCGATTGGCCGGAACACTTACTTTTGACGGAGAACCAGAGCCGGATTTATCTTGTAAATTTGATATGAGCCCTGACACCCATTCTTTTAGTGGTCAGATAATTGATCTTGAAGATGGAGAGGTGACCCCGGCCACCTTTACCCGTGCTGGTGCTGCTCAATGACCATGATTTTCTTAGACATTGATAAAAACATGAACTGGGATTAAATAATATTATGATCAGATTTCCATTACTTTTCAGCATATTGCTAGTACTTGGCGGCTGTTTCATGGATGCCATGTACAGCCATATTCCCAATGCCGTAGAGATGGAGCCAGCCATTTATGCTTTGGATGGTCTCAATGGCCCTTACGATGAATTCAACGCTGTAGCTGGCCCACCGCCCTTGGCCATGGATGCCTTTATTGCCTTTGCCAGCAATGATGCCAGCCAGGGAGGACATTTTTCCATTGATGCCGGCCGTATCGATATTTTACAAAATCCTTACTACAAATCACGGCAAAAAAACCCGCCCCTGCCAACCATAACTGCCAGGCGTCTGGGAGCCTTTGTGCATATCCCGGATTTGCCCGGTAATGTCCGAGGCCCTTCCGCCCTGGCACCGACTGCAACTTTCTCGGAACGCTATGAACATGACTTTAATGGCCAGCCCACCCAACTTTTAAAACTTCGGAGAAAGCCACTGCCAGCTGCCAGTCATGGAGAACTTCCTCCTGGTGGAGTGTGGATGTTTGACTCGGACCATGAAGGCCGCCGTAACCTGTACTTTGTCGATAGTACCGGACGTATGCAGCCTTTTTTGGGTAATGATCCTCAAGCGGATGACGCCTACGCTACCTACAACCAAGCTCGTGGCGAACTCTATTTTTGTTCCAATCGAGACGGTAAGTATCGTATTTACCGTTACCGCTACTGCAACCTTGAAAACAATTTTTCGGCATGGCTGGCTGATACCTCGCAGGCCCAATATATTGAGCCCGTCCTGGAACTGGATGCCCCAGGACAAACCATGGCTCCCTTTGTCTATGGTGATTTAATGGTTTTTGCTTCAGACCGGCCTGGTGGCCAAGGTGGTTTTGACCTGTACCTTTCTCGTAATAATAATGGACGTTGGCAACCGCCAGTCAACATTCAGAAACTGATGCCCCCAGGAGTAATGGTCAATACTGCTGGCAATGAGTTTCGCCCCTCTCTGTTAACCCTGGATTTTGAAGACTATCACGATTTGCGGGTACTTCTTTTTTCTTCAGACCGGCCTGGTGGGCAGGGAGGCTATGATTTGTATCTCACGGCCTTACCGCCATTATGATCGGTAACGTATAAAAACAGCTATGAGTTTTCTTATACGACAAACTTTAGCCGCCATCATCTTGTTGGCAGTAATCTTGGCCTGGTGGTATCCTCCTCCTGTGATCCTGAGCCTGGAACTGGTCCAGTGGGAAGAACGTCTTGCGCATCGCTACAATCCTGAAAAAAAGCGCCAGGGCCTCTATTTCCGCCCCCAAGACGATCCTCCCCCTTTACCAGAATTTATTGCTGCCCAAACAGCAGGAACGACCATAACCAGCACTGATCCAAACTGGGCAAAAATTGTGCACAGTTTAGCTGCATCTGACCAGAAAATGCACTACTTCATCCCTGATCTTTCTCTTTTTAAGAGCTTGACCGAGAAAAACCGCTATCTTCTCTGGCAAGGCGATCAGGACATTTACTATCTGGAATATCATTTCCTTGCTCCCCCAGACTTTGGCCAGCATGATCTGCCCCTGGATCTTAAATATCCATTACGAGCTTGGTGGCCCTTTTTCTTGGCAGCCTTGACCCTGGCTGTTGTGCTCTTTTTCTGGCGATCCAAACAAGGTGGATTAATGGCCCAAAGTACACCAGCCAAAGGCTTGGGCTGGTCAGCATTTCTTCTCATTGTATGTTCTGGAACCATACTATGG
>JAAYGN010000116.1 GCA_012727715.1 Desulfovibrionales bacterium
ACCCAGAACAACCACCCAATGTATTGGCTGAAATTGCCATGCCTAATCAAGGTTTTACCCTCTCCCATCCAGCGGTTATGCCCATGACAACACCTGACACAAAACAGGCTAGTGAAAATGAATGGTTTCTAGTTTTTGGATCAGGCCCAGCCAATGCACAAGGTGAAGCAGATCCTGGCAAAATGGCTACTTGCACCAGTGACCAAAAAGGACGTTTTTTTATTCTAGACCTCAAACATTTGGTTACCCACAACCAAATTCGTACGATAGACAAGGATGGCAACTTTGTATCAGGCGCAGCTCATTTTGCCGAAACAGAATCCGGTTCATTTGTTTCTAGTGCAGCAGTTGTGGACTTGGATATTGGCAAAGAAGATGAAACAGAGATGAAGGCTGATGTGGTTTATTATGGAACTGTAGCTGGTGATCCTACCATTAGTTCAGGGAAAATGTATCGTCTGGTTACTGAAAATGCCATGCCTACTGTCAGTGGCGTGAGTTGGGAAACAAAAACATTAATTGATATTGGCCAACCTATTTCTGTAGCAGCCAACGTTGCCTTAGACGATGCTGAAAGGTTATGGGTCTATTTTGGTACAGGCAGATTTTATAACTTAGTTGACGCTGATCAGCAAAAAAAGCGTAGTTTTTTAGGCATTAAAGAGCCTATTAATGCTAATGGAAAGCATACCTGGGCAACTATATCTTTGAATGACTTGTATGATAGTTCTCAAATAACTATTAGTAATGGTACATGTATTAATGGTTATTTTTCCCCAAGTTGTGTTGAAGTAAAAAAAGGTGCGGCCACTATATCTTGGGCAACGCTTTTGGAAGAGGTTAAGGCCAAGAGTGGTTGGAAACAAAATTTTAATCCAGCTCGCGAACGAGTTCTAAATCAGGCAGCAGTACTTTACGATACTGTTTTATTTACCAGTTATACCCCCAGCTTAGAACTTTGTGATTTTGGAGGCAGCAATAACTTATGGGCTTTATATTACCTGACGGGCACGCCATATTATGACCCAATATTGCCAGGTCATGTTGCTTATATTCAGCTTGGCGATGGACCACCTGCCTCTTTACCTCTTTTTAGAGAGAATAAAGATGGCACACTGACAGCAATAATCCAGATGCCCGACGGAACTCTCAAACAAATAAGGATTAATCCTGCCGGTGATCCAAAAAGATCTGGTGAGTTATTTTGGCGTGAACGCTAAATTTTAACTTGCTTAATTAGCTTATTAAATTACCTTTCACCCCTCGCCCTTCAAGCGGGGGGTGTTTTACTTTCCAAAAACCGAAACTTAGCCATGCTTCAATCCCCCCAATGATTTATGAACGGCACAGGATGCTTGACCTTGAGAGTAGTTTTTGATTCTCCTGCTTTCACGGGAATGATATTTTAATCAGCATGTCCCCAGCCAAGAAACTTAGGCAGGCGTCTTGCTTTCCACTTTTAAAATGGAGGGCTACGTTTTAAGTCAGGAGGATTACCTCACCTTCAAGGTAGAGGCCATAAAAAGCAAAAAACAAAAGGGCCTAGATTTTTACATCTAGGCCCTTGTTTTTTACTGGTCGGGGCGACTGGACTCGAACCAGCGGCCCTCGGTTCCCAAAACCGATGCGCTACCAAACTGCGCTACGCCCCGAAGAGGACAATCTCTATACAGTCTCCCTGGGAACTGTCAACCGCTTTCCTGGTTCTGGACATGGACAGGTTTTTAACCCTAGAATCTCTTCATGCCTTCTGTCATTGTTCTGCTCACAGACTTTGGTCACCTTGACCCCTATGTTGGCCAAATGAAGGGTGCCCTCCTCAGTCATGCACCACAAGTCCAACTCATTGATCTTGCCCATGAAATTATGCCTCATTGCATTGAGCAAGCCCAGTTTATGCTCCAGAACAGCCGTAGGTATTTCCCTGAAAACAGCATCTTCCTTACGGTTGTGGATCCCGGCGTAGGCACTTCCCGCCCCATGCTCATGGCCCAGGATAAAAAGCAATTTTTTTTGGCTCCAGATAATGGGCTATTATCTTTTTTACACACCAAGCTCACGACCTGGTGGCAGCTTCCAGCACCGTCGAGCAATTGCAGCCATACTTTTCATGGCCGCGATCTCCTCGCTCCTGTTGCCGCACAATTAGCACTGGGCATACCCCCTGATGCACTGGGAACCCTGATTAAGGGCACCAGCATTGTTCGTCACAACCTGGAACCAGCTATCATCACACCCGAACACATAACCTGCCGGGTAATGCATGTGGATCGTTTTGGAAATTGTCTTCTGAACCTGCCCATACAAAACCTTTCATCCATCTATTGGAAACTTTCCACAGGGCATAATATACGCCTGGTGCACAACTATGCCCAGCTTGGCCCAGGAGAAATTGGTCTTTTAGCTGGAAGCCAACAAGTCATGGAACTGGCCATGTATCAAAAGCATTGCTCCCGGTTTCTAGGTCTTACCCCTGGCCAATCTTTATGCCTCAGTGCAACTTTGGGATATTAACCTATGCAGATAGTAAAAAACTTTCATGTTGCCCTCACCTTTTTAACCAGGCTTGGGCGGGCGCACATGGTGTCCATTCAGGAAATCCAACAATCTATGGCTATGTACCCCATGGTGGGCTGGGTTGTTGGGGGGATCCTGGTTCTTGTGGCCCTCCTTCCCCTGTCTTCCTGGGTCTTGGCCTGGCTCATAGTGGCCACCAATATCTTTGTCACCAGGGGACTGCATTGGGATGGCTGGGCTGACTTGTGTGACGCCTTGGGCAGTGGAGCAACAGGAAAACGATTTTGGGAAATTCTCAAGGACAGTCGCATTGGCGCCTTTGGAACTCTGGGCCTTGTGGTGGGCCTGGCCATCCTGGCTTCTTTGTATCACCTGGGCATTGAAAACCAGAAATGGCTTGTGCTGGCCTGGTCCTGTGCTTTGGGCAGATTTTGCTCCTTAGTCTTGGCATACCTTGGTCGAAACTTGTCCCGACCTGGCCTGGGGCAAGGGATAGTAACAGGCATCAATGTAAAAATGCTTTTTAAGGCAGCTGTTACGACTTTTCTTCCAATTATTTTTTTACCCATAGCCCATGTGCTGGGGGCTTTAACCCTGGGGAGTATCGCTGTTTTTACTTTTTTTTATCTCGGTAAAACTCATGGCGGAGTAAATGGAGATTTTTTAGGGGCAGCCATTATTGCTGGAGAATTGTGCGCTTTACTGCCCCTGGCTGTATAAGCCAGGCCATGCTTGAGAGCTTACTTAAGATATTATGTACCGGTTTATTTTTCTCTATTTTTATTTAACCTTATATCTTTCCTTGCCTCCAAGCCAATCCCACAAGATATTGACCCTCTTTCTGATTTTAGGTAGCAGCACTGCATAAAGAAGAACTTAAGTGAACACTTAAATTCTTTTACACATCGCTTAGAGCGAAATTCTACAGGAGGAAGACAAAATGGACTTCCCTCAATTAAAAATTGGAGACCTTATTGCTAAAATTCCCATTATCCAGGGTGGTATGGGAGTTGGGATTTCCCTCTCTGGTCTGGCCTCGGCTGTGGCCAAAGAAGGTGGTATTGGAGTTATTGCTGCGGCCATGATTGGCATGGGCGAGCCGGATATTGGCTCCAATTACCGCGAGGCCAATATCCGGGCCCTAGAGCGTGAGTTACGCACTGCCCGAGAAAAAACCAATGGTATTTTGGGTGTTAATATTATGGTTGCCCTGACCAACTTCAGTGACCTGGTTAAAACATCCATTAAAGAAAAAGCTGACATCATTTTTGCTGGAGCAGGACTGCCTCTGGACCTGCCTTCCTATCTCAAAGATGGTGCCAAAACCAAATTAGTACCCATTGTTTCCTCAGCTCGAGCTGCAACCATAATTTGTAAAAAATGGCTGAGCAAGTTCGACTATCTTCCCGATGCCTTTGTGGTGGAGGGCCCCAAAGCTGGTGGGCACCTTGGCTTCAAGCCCGAACAAATTGAAGATCCACACTTTTCTTTGGAAGTCACCATACCTGATGTAGTGGAAGCTGTACGCCAGTTTGACGGCAAGACCGGCAAGGCTATCCCGGTTATTGCTGCTGGTGGGGTGTACGATGGCACTGACATCAAAAAATTCCTGGATATGGGTGCCTCTGGAGTACAAATGGGTTCCAGATTTGTGGCCACAACAGAATGTGATGCTGATCCCAAGTTTAAGGAAGCTTTTGTCCAGGCCAAGGAAGAAGACATTCAGATTATTAATAGCCCTGTAGGGTTACCTGGCCGGGCAGTTATGAGTTCTTTTCTTGAAGACGTAAAAAAAGGCCTCAAGAAACCTTTTACATGTCCTTTTCACTGTATTAGCTCCTGTGATTATACCAAAAGCCCATATTGTATTGGGCTCGCCTTGGTAAATGCCAAAAAAGGACTGCTCAAACATGGATTTGCTTTTGCAGGCAAAAATGTCTACCGCATTGATGCCATTGTCTCTGTGAAAGAGCTCATTGACTCCTTGCGCCAAAGCTATCAACGGGCCATTGGTGCAATCTAAAAATCGGGTCTCGCAAGAGTGTTATCAAGGCCGCCCACTGGCGGCCTTTTCCTTTTATTGACCTCCCTCTTTAGGACCAGTATTCTTGTGCATCCCTGTATTTTAGGAAGGTCTCATGAATATATTGCGCCAATGGGTGCATAGTGTTTTTTCTGACACCCAGCTCATTATATTATTACTTATCTTGTCTATAGGTACCGCTGTTGTACTTACTGTAGGCAATTTATTGGCCCCAGTATTTGCCAGCGTGGTTATTGCGTTTTTACTGGAAGGTCTCATTCGCCCCCTGGTACGCTACCGTTTTCCACGACTCTTGGCGGTTTCCATAATCTTTGGCTTGTTCATGCTTTTTCTGGCAGTTCTTTTACTGGCTCTCATTCCCGTTATTTCTTCACAGCTAGCAGAGCTTATCGATAATATCCCCTGGATTGTCACCCAAGCCCAAGAAGCATTACACCACTTGCCCCAAAAAGTACCCAGCCTCACTGATACCCAAATTCAAAATATTGTGGATGCCATAACCAACCAGCTCTCTTTGTATGGCCAACAAATTCTCGTCTTTTCCCTGTCTTCGGTACGACCTATATTTTCCTTTATTGTTTATCTGGTGCTCATGCCCATTATGGTCTTTTTCTTTCTCAAGGATAAAGATATTATTGTGGGGTGGTTTAATGCGTTCCTCCCATCAGACCACACCCTGGCCCACCAGGTATGGCAAGACTTCAAGTCCAAGGCTGGAAACTATGTCCGGGGTCGCATTTGGGAAATCTTTATTGTCTGGGCAGCGACCTATATCTGTTTTTTGGCTACAGGCCTTGACTATGCCCTGCTTTTAAGTCTTTTAGTCGGCCTGTCCGTCATTATCCCCTACATCGGAGCTGTAGTTGTGACAGTTCCTGTTGCTATTATTGCTTATATTCAGTTTGGATTTAGCAATGAATTTAGTTGGTCCTTGCTGGCCTACATTGGCGTCCAGCTTTTGGATGCCAATATCTTAGTCCCACTTTTGCTATCAGGTGCCGTCAGCCTGCATCCCGTGGCCTCCATTACTGCCATCCTTATTTTTGGCGGAATTTGGGGATTTTGGGGCGTGTTTTTTGCCATTCCTCTGGCAAGTCTGGCCCAATCAGTACTCAAAGCCTGGAGAAAAAGACGACTGGATACCAGCAGGCCAGTACTGCCATAATATCAACCCAATAAGGTTTTCAAATGCAAGGTTATGATGTGTACGGCATGGGCAATGCCCTGGTCGATATGGAATTCAAGGTCAGTGATGATTTTTTGGGACTCATGAGTGTGGAAAAGGGACTCATGTCTTTGGTTGATGAAGAGCGACAATTTGAACTGCTCGAATATTTACGAAAGGAGCCAAGTGTTCGCTCTGGTGGAGGCTCAGCAGCCAATACTGTTGTGGCCAATGCTCTTTTTGGTGGACGCTCTTTTTACTCCTGTCTGGTCAGTAACGATGAGATGGGAGATTTTTACGTCCACGAGCTCACTCATGCTGGCATTGACACCAATCTATCTGAGGCAAGAGCTGAAGGCATTACCGGCAAATGTCTGGTCATGGTTACTCCAGATGCCGAGCGAACCATGAACACGTATTTAGGCATCTCTGAGTCCTTGTCCACAGCAGAGATTTGTCACACAGCCCTACATGCATCAAAATTTTTCTATGCAGAGGGATATCTGGTGACTTCTCCCACTGCACGCCCAGCGGTCATAGCGGCCATGGCTTCGGCCAGACAGGCCGGGGTAAAAATTGCTTTTAGTTTTTCAGACCCCTCAATGGTCAAGTATTTTAAATTGGGGCTGGAAGAAATTACCAATGTTGGGATTGATCTTCTCTTTTGTAATCGGGAAGAAGCCCTGTTGTGGGGTGAGTGCCGTACCTTGGCCAAGGCCATAGACAAGCTGCAACGCACGGCCGGAGCTTTTGTAGTTACCCTTGGGGATGAAGGAGCTCTTCTTTTTGATGGCTATAGTCTCCATGAAATTGATGCCTTCCCGGTCAGTCCTGTGGATACCAACGGAGCTGGAGACATGTTTGCAGGTGCATTTTTATACGGCATCACCCACCATATGACCTATGTTGAAGCTGGAACGTTTGCCAGTCTGGCCGCGTCCCGGGTGGTGACAACCTTTGGCCCTCGTTTGCAGGCCAATGAGTATAAAAAAACCCTTGAAAATTTTCTGGCGCAAAACATGTAGAGTAAGCTTTGGAAAATTCTCAAGGACACCACAACATAAGTCTGAAGGGAACTGCGCATCTGGAATTTTTATCTCATAACTTTAGGTACAAAAATAGTTGCGTACTGAGTCCGTAATAAAATTTAGGGTGACGCTGATTAATTCTTGTTATTGCGAGGAGCGTAACGACGTGCGGCAGGACGTGGCGCTTCGCTAATCTATAACAGTGATAAGTCGAGGATTCTGGATTGCTTCCCGCTTCGGTTCCTCG
>JAAYGN010000117.1 GCA_012727715.1 Desulfovibrionales bacterium
ACCGGAGTTTTTTGTTAAAATAGAGCCAAAAACCAATGACCAAAAATTGGGGCATTAAAAAAAGTACCTGACTGTGAGTTATGGCCAGCTCAATAAATCCATGAGGATCATGTGTTGAAAACTGATTCTGCCAAGATAGTGCGGACCAGGGTGCGTACCAGGGAAAACCAAAAGCAACACCTAAGGGCTGGCCAAGAGATGGATGATAGTGAAAAAAATGAGCAATGCGTTGGGTGGCTAAGGACATGCTGCCCAGACCAAGAAGCAACATAAAAGGCAAATACAGCCAACGAGATGAAATTTTAGGAGACTTTTCCCCTAATCCGTATTCTCTGTTTTTTGCACACACGGCCTTCTCTTGGTAAGGCCGTCATGCAGCGCGAGGTTGGGAAGCAAGGTCCGCAGGAAAGAGATGATATACTTATTCTTCTTGCAATTGGAGTACTACCAGCACAGAGATAATCTCCCAAAAGCTATGCTTGGCAAGTTGTTGTTTCAGGTTAATTGTGGCGAGACTCTTGACAATGACACCATTAATAGACACCATTTGACATGAACAACAGACATCGGAAAACCCTTGCAGCTATTTTTTCTAACCCAACACCGAAATCTCTTGTGTGGGCCGATATTGAAGCACTTTTTTTAGCAATCGGCTGTGAAGTCCTCGAAGGAGCTGGCTCCCGTGTCGCATTTATACGTGATGACCAAAAAGCGGACTTCCACAGACCGCATCCCGGCAAGGAGGCCAAGCCGTACCAAGTCCGAGACGCAAAAGATTTTCTGAGCAACTTAGGAGTAACACCATGAACACTACAGACAACTCTATGACATACAAAGGTTATACAACTGTTATTAAGTTTAGTGCCGAAGACGACTGCCTCATTGGTCATTTGATCGGCTTTAATGATATTGTCGGTTTTCACGGAGATTCTGTTGAAGAAATCCGCAAGGCTTTTGAAGAAGCTGTAGACTTTTACATCGAAAGCTGCGCCAAGGCCGGACGTAAGCCGAATAAACCCTATTCCGGGCGTGTTACCTTGCGTCTGCCCCCTGAACTGCATGCAAAACTTGCAGTTCAAGCCAAAGCCAGCGGGAGCAGCCTGAACAACTGGATGGTCAAAGCCTTGG
Source organism: Desulfovibrionales bacterium (assembly GCA_012727715.1). Lineage (GTDB taxonomy): Bacteria > Desulfobacterota > Desulfovibrionia > Desulfovibrionales > Desulfomicrobiaceae > Desulfomicrobium. Next base: position 1,129 of record JAAYGN010000117.1, read on the forward strand.
ATACTGTGACACAGCAACAACATCTGTGACACTGATACCGCAATTAATTTCTGCGATTCAACCGGAAAGTGTGTTAAACAAAAATTAAGCGGTCTACACACTTTCTACCTCTTCTCATTGTACGGTTTTTGAAAAACCATATCCTTGGTCACTATAACATTAAATTGATAGCCAGGCCGAATTTCCAGGGTCGGCTTAATATTGAGATTCTTTTGTAAGAGCTGAAGCGTTGTTTGCCCTAATTGGGCAGCAAGGGCAGAGCCCATTTCATCTTGCAATGTGGGCTTGTCACTATTTCCACTCTCTCCACTTAAGGTATCCATAGTATAGGCCATGCCCCCGGAAATCATACTCATGAGTATGGCTGAGCCAAAAATCCGCAAATAATGATTATCGACCTTGTCAGCATATCCGGCATAGCCACTTAAGTCAGATCCAGGCATAGCCCCAAGGGTAATGGCTGAGCCATCAGGAAATACAATGCGGTTCCAGGCCACAAGCACTCTTTCTTGGCCATAAATCACACGGGAATCATACACTCCAAAAAGCTTTGCACCTTGAGGAAGCAACAAGGAGTGTCCTGTTGCCGAGTCAAAAACATTTTGTGAAACTTGAGCTATAATATTTCCAGGTAAGTCAGAATTAATTCCTGTGATCATAATACCTGGAATAACGGATCCTGTTTTCACTTCAAAGGGATAGCCAGCTGTTCTTACGTGGGGTAAAATCCAACTTGTATCTTTTTCCGCTCGATTAAAAAAAGCTTCCTTGTCCTTGTCTGCTGCTGGATCATAGCCATCTTCACGCATGGCTGAAATATCACTGCCCATATCTCTTATATTTGGATTGGGATCAGCGTTTTGCCCTGAATCAAGGTAAAATTCATTGGTGTGTCCATTAATTCCTGTGTCTGACGTTTTTTTCACACCTAAAGGAGCTGAAAGGGCTGTTAGTTCAGCCTGGGCTTTCATGCGTCGCAGATTTTCCAATTCCTGATTGTAGGTATCAGGTTGAAATTTTTCTGAATGGACCACAATAAGTGGTTCATGTTGGGTACTATTTGTCCTTGGTATCTCAGGCTGGACCACAGCAGGAGTTCCGGCAGGAGGTGCCAGGGCTAGTCCTTTACCTTCACCCATAAGGAGTGGTTTCTCTTCCTCCTGGATATCCACCCTGGGAGTTCCGCCCTGGTCTTCGTCCTGATTATGAGCAATATTTACACTATAAATAAGCACACCCAAGAGAAACAACCCTACCAACAGTACAGCATAAAAAGGCCATTTACTCAGGCGAATGGCATTAACTTTTTTTATTGGCTCCAAACTATTGGGAGTTGTGTCAGCCATGTTTCTCCCTGCTTTGCTCGGATTGCTCGTCCTCCACTCCCCTTCGACTCTGCCCAGCTACTGGCTGGCCTGTTCTGGTATACACCCTGGCAATGGACTGATTGCCCTTTTCAAAATCTGAAATACGTAGTTCCAGATACCAGACATTTTTCTCGCCATCTTCAAAAAGAATATCCAAAGCATAAGCCACAACCAAGGCATTTGCCTGGTCTTCTAAAGCCAAGGTAAAACCTTTGGCACGCAAACTATTTTCAAATATCTGAGCAAAAATATTACTAGCGTCTTGTGCGGGAACAAGGTGAATTCTGGTATGTCCTGGTGGATAGAGAGCTGTAAGATAGTTAACGGCATCCAATGCAATAGATGACACAGCATCACTTTCTGGCAAAGGGCCACAATAGGAACCAAAGTTGCCACGAGAAGCGCAGCCAGAAACAAATATTATGACAAGTAACAAAGAAAAAATGGAATTACGCATCAAATTTTCCTCCGCACAATTTCCACTTTTTCCTGATGACTGCCCACTCCAGCTACCAAGGCAATATGTTCAAAAAGTCCGTCTACTACCAAAGCCGTATCTTTTACCCGGTAGTTAACCAGCAAATCACGTTTACCTTTACGCTCCTACAAAACAGGCATTTCACCAGAGGCTGTTTTGGTTGGTAAACGAATAATAGTTTGTTGTCCGTCATCATAGACCCGCTCTGGTTTCCAAGAGGCCTTGCCCCGTACTTCATAGTTAAAATTAAGTCCGGATAAATCTGTGTACTGACCATCGACAATGGTTGAACTCCATTCCTGTTCTTTGGCTTTTTGGGCTTGTTGGGCCACGCTGGTACGCTTCAAAATGTCAGAATATAAAAAACCAACATAAGGCGTGTAGCCTGTGCGTTGCGAAACTAGACGCAAATGATAGACACGACGATTGGTGGTAATAACTGAAGAACTTTCAAGACCAGAGTCCACGGGTTTAATAAACAAATGAACCCTGGCCTCAGTACCAGCACCTACAATTCCTGATTCCACCATCCACCGTGCAGAATCACCGACCACAATTTCATGGACAACTTCTCCTGCCTCAAGTTCCACATCTGAAACCTGCATAGGGCTACCTATTATTGTAGGTAGACTTGCACCATGAACATATAAAACCTTGCCTCCAGAAGCCAAAATTGGATCAATATCTTCTTGTGCCCAGGCCTTGGACAAATCCAAAGCCTTTTCCTCTTTAGAGCTAAGAGCCACAACTTTCGAACTTAAAAAGTCTATTTCTGGTATGCTGAACATATCCTCCATGTCTTCAAGAGGCATTGGATACCCTTCGGGAATCTCCTGGGCGGCTAAAGAAAAACTCATACACAAAGTACAAATCAAAACCATTGGCAGTATTTTTTTCATGCACATCTCATTATTCCTTTTGAGTAAGGGACAGCTGCCCACCCACAACTTTTCCAGCTGATAAGGCTGTAATATATACGCCACCAGGATTACGAAGAAGAACAGCATCTGCGGTTGGAGGATTGACCTGAATGGTCACCGTGGCTTCATAGGTATGAGAGTCAAGTAATACACCAGCATGACTGCGAATTATTTCTTGCCACTCCACACGGTAGGAATCAGAGCTCACAGGCAGAGGTAAACCCTTTATTTCCACATGGACCAGCTTACCTGACTTGGCAATCTCGTATGGATTATTTACCTCATACCAATGCCGCAAAACACCTTTGGCACTCCCAGCCATAAAAAACGATAACCGCTCAATCATTTTTTGTTGCAGCTCCACATCAGCTGTAACCGTTCGCCAATCACTGATACACGTGGCTATTTCTGCTTGAATTAACCGCTTAGGAGTGGTGCTAACATTATCTGCTCTGGCCACCACAGCTGCTTTCCCCAGTTTATCAACCTCAATAATATAAGGAATTGTCTTTACCTGGCTGGCCTGCATAACATTGCCGGTAATAGAAACAGCTGTGATCAAAAGACAAAAAAAGGCTAGTGCCCGCCATTGGGCAGCCCGACTAATATAGGAGCCGTATCGCTCCAACCATTCCTCACGTCCACTGAGGTAAGGATTTCCCCCTTTATCTGCTACTGTAGCTGTTTTTGCAGCTTTAAAAAAACTCATTCCTTCACCTAACTGCCTTGATTATTCATTCTTGCCCGTTCCAAACGTTCCTGCATTTCAGACCTGGTACGGGTACTTAGACTTTTTTCACCTGTGGTTTTGGCGTCTTGCCGGGCTCCCCACAAAGATCTCATCATATGAGCAGGCCTACCAAAGCCTGTAACACCATCAATACTGGCAATCTTCGCAGCGTCTCTGACATTTTGAAAAGTATTACTTCCGGCAATCATACCACCCATGGTTGCTCCACCCACAACAGCAGCAGAAGCCGTTAACGCAGCACCACTAGAAACATGGGAGCCATTAATGATGCCTGCACAGACATCTGGCAAAGATTTGACCAAGGCTAACAAAACAACTGAGGCACCAATGACCACAAAAATATCTTGAAGTTCAACAGTGGAGGTTGAAAAACCATCAATAAAGGCAATGCCGATACCCAAAACTAACTGCATGACAAAAAGTTTAAAGGCCACGGCAAGTACATAGCGAATGGCATTTAAGGCGTAGTCTTTAAGAAATGCACTACCCCCAAAGGCCACCAAGATAAGGGCTGCGCCCATGGTCACCATTGCCTCACATTTGATAAAAACAACCTGTGCGGAAATTAATGCAAAACAAATAATGATCACAAGAGCAGCAATGAGTAAGGCAATGGAATTGCCAGGCGACCAAAAGGAAAGCTTGTCCAGGACTAATTTGACCAGTTGCATCCCGGTTAAAAATGGAGATTCTGATGAATACCCACCAGGAGTCAGTTCTTTTCCAATGGCTCCCAAGCCATTAATAAGGTTCCAGGACCATTCTTTATAATAGGTAATAACCGCGAGGAAAAAACCGGCCATGAGTAAGAGCATGACAAATTGCTTGAAAATATCCGCAAGCTGATCACGGTTAAGGGCTGCCTTGATACCTAAAAAACAGACCTCTAAAATAACCAGCCAACGAAATATTGTGAGGGCATAGCGTTTTAACTCAGGTTCCCAGGCACTGGTTTTTTCGTAGAACTCATGCACCAATGTAGATACAAAGTCCTCATTTGCTGCCAATACCTGTTCAGACATTGCAAGCAGTAAAACTGGCAGACTAAATAACAATACTTTGATTCTTGTGGACATGGTCAAAAAGGATCTGCCTTGGCTTTTGTTTTTCCAATACGATCAGTTTTGATTGTTTGTCGCCAAGCTTCCTCAGACATCTGGTTTTCCTTTTCACTCTTCATTTGACTAGCAAGCTGGGATTGAACTTGGGTTGCCATCAACTCACGTAATTGCCGGGCCTCCTGCACTTGAAGAGCTGCAAGCTGATTACCAGCCATAATCGCCTGCTGCTGGCCATCAGGTGTGGCAAGCAGACTGTCTATGTAATTTTGGAATTGGGCAGGATCACGTTGTAAGTCAGCAAGTTGTTGCCCGGAAAGCTGGAAGGTAGCCTGGGACGCCTGGTCTACAGACTCAGCCCACTTATCCCATTCTTGACGATAACGGCGGTTGGCTTCTTGGACTTGCTCTGGACTTGCTCCAGCTAGAGTTCCAAAGAAAGCCTGGTCTGGAAACAGGTTAGTGAAAATTTCTCCCAGAGCGACAATATCACCCCGTTGGGTCCGAAGAGTACTTGAGAGACTTGCTAATCGAGTCAGACTGCCTTTTAGTTCGTTTACCAAATTGGCTGGAAGCTTGGCTGTATTTTGGAGCATGTTTTCATACTGCTCAATATTTAGACGTACCATGTTGATCTGTTGGCGGGTCTGCTCTACTGCCTCCTGATATTGTTTAATGGCATTAGTGAGTTGATCGACATTGGTAATCCGATCCAATTTCTGAACGAGGTTGGTACTACAATTTTTGCAAACCACGGTTATAGTGTGAGCTGGAGTAGCAAAGAAAACCATGACCACAAGGCTCAACAAATATTTTTGCATATAAATATCTCCTTACTTAAAGCGCGGCTTGTTCTTTTAGCCATTCTTGATGCCAATCTTTGGGGCCAAACTTAAGAGCAAGCTCTTCAATTCGGGCAATACTTTCCTTGTCCGAAGAACCCACAAAAGCCAGAGTCTTTGGGCCAAGGGCCAACTGAACCTGACGTCTGCCAATAGGAGAAACAACGTAATAATCCCTTTTAGGTGTGGCATGGGCGATAATTTTTATTTGTGTTTCATTTAACCCCATGGCCACATAAAGCTCGCGTTGGGCCTCGTGCATGGCTGTAATATTGGGAAGAAAAATTTTTGTGGGACAAGATTCGGATAAAACATCCAAAATACCCGAGTTCTTGGCATCAGAAAGGCTTTGAGTGGCCAAAATAACCGCACAATTTGCTTTACGCATAACCTTAAGCCATTCGCGTATCTTTGCTCGAAACACAGGGTGTCCAAGCATGATCCAGGCTTCATCCAGTACCAAGATTGTGGGAGAGCCATCCAAAGACATTTCAATACGGTGAAAAAGATAGATGAGAACTGGAATAAGATTTTTATCACCAAGATTCATCAACTCTTCAATTTCAAAAACCATAAAAGGGGAAAAGGTAAGGTCGTCCGTGTCAGCATCCAAAAGTCTGCCCATGGCTCCTTGCGCAGTATAGTGTTGAATAGCCTCTTTAATCTGCCTGTCTTGAACAATATGATAAAAATTGGTCAAAGACCTTAGGTTCTCAGGCTGTGCGGATAAATCCAGCATGGCCAGATGAATAGCATTACGATGTGACGGCATGACTATGATCTGCTGTAATTCCAAAAGTGAAGCGACCCATTCTTCTGCCCAGGCTCGTTCTGGTTCAAGATCAATGCGCTGAAGGGGAGCAAAAGAAAGTTGCTCGCTACTGCCAATGCCATAATGAGTCCCGCCAGCACCAAGACAAAGGGGGAACATGCTCATACCTTTATCAAAAACAAAAATACGGGCATTTTCATAGCACCGAAATTGAGCAGCGATTGTGGCTAACAAAGTGGACTTTCCAGCACCGGTTGGACCAAAGACAAGGGTATGGCCAAGATCACCAACATGGATATTAAACCAAAATGGCGTTGACTTATCTGTGGTCAAAACAGCAAGCGGCCTAGAATTAGGTGGATAAAAAGGACAAGGACAAATGGGCGAGCCAGTCCAAACCGAAGCCAGAGGCAGCAAGTCTGCCAAATTCAAGGTGTTGACCATTGGACGACGCAAATTTGCATACCCATTGCCAGGATGGGTACCAAGCCAGGCTTCTAGGGCATTGATGGTTTCAATACGACAACCAAAACCTAAAGACTGAATAGAGCGACGGAGTTCCCGTGCCCAATCTTGCAATCGCTCCTGATTTTCATGCATGAGCACAATGGTTGAGGTCAGGTAACCAGCTCCAACATAGCCACCTTGAACAGCTGTCAATGCGTTTTCAGCATCTTCAGCCATAAGCAGTGCGTCACGATTAACCCGAGCATTGGGATTGTTAAAAAACTGATCAAGGAAACGGTAAACTTGTTGGCGCCATCCCTTGCGATAGGAATCAATTTCTTTTGTGGCATCATACTGATCAAGACAAATAAAACGACTAGAAAAGCGATACTCCAAAGGAAGGGATTCCAGATCAGAAAACATGGCCGGGAAAGATTCTTGAGGTAACCCATCAACAGAGATCAAGGCCAAATATCTTCCACCAAGACAGGGAACAATTCCCCCTATCAGATCATTACTTGCAAGAATTTTGTCTAAATACATTGGATTTTCTGGAACGCGCAAAGGATGCAAGTCACCAGAAACACAGTATTGGATATGGGATAAAAGATCAGATTGTGTATAGGCCATGCCCTGGCTGGAATAGGCCTCATACTCCACCAGGCGCTGCATATATAAAACTGAAGACAGGGCATCTTCCAATTCTTCTAAAGCATTCTGAAATTGCCCTA
>JAAYGN010000253.1 GCA_012727715.1 Desulfovibrionales bacterium
CTAAGGAAGTACTGATTAAACCGAAACAAGTCATTGCGACCGCGAGGAATCGAAGCGGGAAGCAATCCAGAATCATTGAATTATCAGTATGTTATAGATTAGCGAAGCGCCACGTCGCTACGCTCCTCGCAATGACAGAATTAATCAGCATTTCCCTAACTATTTCTGAACAATGCCATTTGGGTTCAACTCGTTGTCTTCGGCCTGATAAATCAGAAACTGGCCTTTGGCGGCAGGGAACGGTGTTTGTCCAGCCTTGCTTTGAGTTGATCGAATTTTTTAAGTATAGCCCAGCTCCTTTAGATAGCCTTCCATTTCCTGTTCTAGTTGGGCCAGGTCAGTCTTGAGTTTTTTCCGCTCGGCACGCACGGCCATCAGGTCGATTTCTTCCTCTTCTTCAAAGGTGTCCACATAGCGGGGGATGTTGAGGTTGAAGTCATTACCCTGAATATCTTCAAAGCTGGCTAAATAAGAGTATTTGTCCTGGCTGCTGCGGTCACGAAAGACCTGGACGATTTTTTCTATATTTTCTTCATTAAGCTGATTTTGATTTTTGCCGGTTTTGAACTCGTGGCTGGCGTCAATAAAGAGCACTTTTTTATCCCTTTTATTCTTGCAAAAGACCATGATGGCGGCAGGGATACCTGTGCCGTAGAAAAGTTTTTCCGGCAGTCCAATGACGGCTTCCAGCAGATTTTCTTCAATGAGTTTCTGGCGGATACGGCCTTCACTGGCACCACGGAAGAGCACGCCATGGGGCACGACCACACCCATGCGGCCACTACCAGGTTTGAGGGTTTCGATCATGTGCAGAATAAAAGCGTAGTCTCCACGAGTTTTGGGGGGAATACCACGACGAAAGCGACTGAAACGGTCGTTTTCCGTTTCTTCGAGGCCCCATTTGTCAAGACTAAAGGGCGGGTTGGCAGTGACCACGTCAAAGAGCATCAGGTCACCTTTTTTGTCCAGCAATTTGGGATTGCGGATGGTGTCGCCCCATTCAATTTTGTGGTTGTCCTCGCCGTGCAAAAACATATTCATCTTGGCCAGGGACCAAGTGGAGCCAATGGCTTCCTGGCCGTAAAGGGCATATTCCCTGCTGTCGTGGTGTTCCACCACTTTGCGACCACACTTCATCAAGAGAGAGCCTGAGCCACAGGCTGGATCACAAATACTGTCGCCAGGCTGGGGTGCCAGGAGTTCAGCCAGCAGGTCGGAAACTTCCGGCGGGGTATAGAACTCGCCGGCTTTCTGGCCGCCACTGGCTGCAAAGTTTTTGATCAGGTACTCGTAGGCATTGCCAATGACGTCCAGGCTGCCAACACGGCTGGGTTTGAGGTTGAGCTCCGGTTTGGCAAAGTCTTCCAGCAGGTGGCGCAGGATGGTATTTTTCTGCTTTTCCTCGCCTAATTTATCCGTATTAAAGGAAATATCCTGGAACACACTTTTGCCGGCATCTTTGAGCTTGGTGCCATTGGCTTCTTCAATGGCATGCAGGGCCTGGTCAATGCGCTCACCATTGCCTGGCTCGTGGCGCTGTTCATAGAGGGCATAAAAGCTGGCTGAGGGTGGCAGCACAAAACGTTCGTTTTTCATCAACTCAGCAATGAGCTCAGGTTCATCGCTATACTGGGAGATGTATTTTTCATGGCGATCCTGCCAGACATCAGAGATGTATTTGAGAAACAGCATGGTCAGGATGTAGTCTTTGTA
>JAAYGN010000118.1 GCA_012727715.1 Desulfovibrionales bacterium
GAAAAATCTCAGTCAATGCGGCTGTAGTTTGCGTTTTCATGTGTGTCAACATAGCGAATCTCCATAAGTTTTACAGTTCTTTCCGCAACCTTCCAAACAACGACATAAATGGGCTTTCTTTTGTTCAAATGACAATGGTGCATGTCCATCTTGTCTACGATTTTGCCATAATGAGGCCAGTTTAGAAGCTCTGGCCCATTCTGTTCAAGCTCCCCAATATATTGTGCTCGCAGCTCCATTTTGACGTCTATGCCCGTTTTTGCTATATTTTTGCTGTAAAAAACGAATTCTTATTGCAGGAGGCAAGCCATGGAACATGAAATCAAGTGGGAAAATAGTCTGCAGACCGGATTGCAGCAGGCCGCGGCTGAGAAAAAATATGTGTTGCTGGATTTTTTCAATCCCGGATGAATCGGCTGTCAGCAAATGGGTGCAGTTACGTACCCCAATGCCGCAGTCAGCGACTATATCACCCAGAATTTTATCCCCGTACAAGTACTTTTTGACGCCGAACCAGAGTCCATTGACTTCAACATTACCTGGACGCCGACCATCGTAATATTGGACGAGGCCGGCAAGGAGCATCATCGTGGTGTGGGCTTTCTGCCACCCGAAGAGTTTATCCCCTTCCTGATGGTCGGCCAGGCCAAGACCGCTTTTGATCTAAAGGACTTTGAATCCGCGATCACTTTGCTGGAGAAAGTGGTCAAAGATCATCCTCAGAGTTCAGCAGCACCTGAGGCTGCCTTTCATCTGGGAGTCAGCAGATATAAGGCCACGCATAATCCCGCTCCTCTTAAAGAGGCTTATCAATTCCTCAAAGACAATTATCCGGACAGTGAGTGGCTCAAACGAGCTCAGCCCTATGCTTTGCTGTAGGAAAGCAGAGTAAAACAACTGAGGGGGCTAAGTGCCCCTCTTTTTTTGTGCTCAACTCATAGGTGGGTAGGAGTCTTGGGCCGTCCAGGGGCTTCATTTAAAATTCGAACAATTTGACTTTCAGAAAATAGAGATCGCTTCATCTTAGCCTCCCTAAGATATGCTTCGTTCAGAAAATTCCCATTGTAAATGGTGTGGTTTTAGGGGAGGGTTACATATGCTAACATAACGCTCAGTTGCCAAGAGATTTGTAATCCTCCAAAAAATATTAGTAGGTTTTAAGAGTAGAGTTTTCGAGTATCAAATATCCGAAGGTTTATATGAAGAGAGCACGATTTAGCGACAGTCAAATTTTTGCTATTTTAAAGCAGGAAAAAAATTGGCTAAGCAGTATCACGAGAAACGTCCCTATGAGTCGCTAGGTAATTTATCCCCAGCTGGATTCCTCATGAAAAATTTACCCAAGGAAAACTCAACTTTTGGATGCTCTAACTTGGGAAGTGTTAACACATACGGGTGACATTACTCCTGGCAGCGTGTACGCTATATTGCGTATTGAAGGCTTGTGGAAAAGAAACGCATATAGCCTGCCGACTAACGGCAGAGTTTAGCACACAAAGGAGATTCGTCATTGTTGACAGCAGTTGAACAAACTAGGCTGCGAATATCAAAAAATACTGAAGCAAAAAAAAAATCGCAGTTCGGTCAGTTTTTTACACCAGCAAGAACCGCGGCTTTCATGGCGAGCTTATTTCCTGTAGTTGAGGGCAGTTGCCATTTGCTTGATGCTGGAGCTGGAATCGGTTCACTTTCTGCAGCTTTTTTGGAAAGATGGATTTCCGGTGATTTCCACTTCCGGCGTGTGGAACTAGATGTTTTCGAAATTGATAATTCTTTACATCCTTACCTAACACAGACATTAGCAAAATATGGAAATAATCCAGACTTTTCCTTAGTTATCCGAAAAAATGATTTTATACATGTCGCTGCAGACCGGCTCTCTGGCAGCCTTTTTGCTATACCGCTCCCTAAATATACTCATGCAATCCTTAATCCGCCTTACAAAAAAATTAACAGTAAGTCCGCGTACCGTTTAGCCTTGCGTCGTGCTGGTATCGAGACGGTGAATTTGTATTCGGCTTTTGTCGCACTGACTGTTGCTCTGGCAGCACCCGGCGGACAGGTCGTTGCTATTATTCCTCGCAGTTTCTGCAATGGGCCGTATTACCGTCCATTTCGTGAATTTATTTTTGAACGTGCTGCTATTCGGCACATGCATCTGTTTGAGTCACGTAGCAAGGCATTCAAGGATGATGCGGTGTTGCAAGAGAACATCATCATCCGGCTTGAGCGTAATGGGCAACAAGGGCCAGTGACTGTTTCCACATCGACTGATGACACTTTCACTGATCTTGTCACTCACGACTACCCATTTGACCAAATCGTATATCCCGGCGACTTGGAACGGTTTATTCACGTGCCGACGTCTTCCAAACAAAACATCCAAATGTCTTCAGCTATCACCTGCACGCTGGTTGATCTTGGCCTTATGGTCTCAACCGGTCCGGTTGTCGACTTCCGTCTAAAAGCTCAACTTCGAGATATGCCTGAGGAGGGTACCGTTCCGTTGCTATACCCCGGCCACTTTTGTGGCAGAGGTACAATATGGCCTGTTGCAGGAATGAAGAAGCCAAATGCTATCCTGCGCAATGAGGACACCGAAAAATGGCTTTATCCTAGTGGTTTTTATTGTGTAGTGCGACGGTTTTCTTCCAAGGAGGAAAAACGCCGAATCGTGGCGAGTGTGGTAGACCCGAGAGACTTTGAGAACGCCCCAGTTTTGGGTTTTGAGAATCATCTAAACTTGTTCCATGAGAATAAACGTGGTTTACCAGAGGAGTTGGCACATGGTCTGGCAGCGTATCTTAACTCTACATTTGTTGATGAAAATTTTCGGCGTTTCAGCGGCCATACACAAGTCAATGCAACTGACCTTAAGCTGATGAGATACCCAAGCCGTGACGTACTAATTGAGTTTGGCAACTGGGCCATGCAGCACAAGGAACTTACGCAGACGATGATTGACGACAAGATAGGCAAACTCACCGCATGAACGATAAAAACGATTACATCAAGGCTGCTCAACAAATTATCATTTCGCTGGGTCTACCGCGGGCACAACAAAATGAACGTTCAGCGCTTTGCCTTCTGGCCCTGCTAAATCTTACTCCTGGCAAGACATGGGTCGCCGCTGAAAATCCGCTTGTCGGAATCACGCCCATAATGGATTGGGTACGGGAGTACTACAACAAAGATTATGCTCCAAACACCCGCGAGACTGTCCGACGTCAGACAATGCACCAGTTCTGTGATGCTGGTATTGCGTTATATAACCCGGATAAGCCCGATCGCCCGGTAAACAGCCCCAAAGCAGTTTATCAAATAGAACCTGGCACGTTGGTTTTGCTGCGCCAGTTTGGTACTGAGGCATGGCATAACGCATTGGCAACTTATCTGGCTAATCGAGAAACATTAGTCGCTCGTTATGCAAAGGAACGAAACCAGAACCGTATACCAGTTGAAATTGCCCCTGGAAAGGAAATCACCCTCAGTCCAGGTGAGCATAGCGAACTTATCCGGGCAATCATTGAGGACTTCGCTCCACGCTTTGCGCCGGGTAGTGTGCTGGTTTATGCTGGAGATACCGGCGACAAGTGGGGCTACTTCGATGCTCCTTTGCTGTTTGAATTGGGTGTCGAAGTTGATTCTCACGGTAAAATGCCTGATGTAGTATTGCACTATACCGAGAAAAATTGGTTGTTATTGGTTGAGTCAGTTACCAGCCACGGACCGGTTGATGGCAAACGACACAACGAGCTTGCTAATCTCTTTACTGGTTCTAATGCTGGATTGGTCTATGTGACCGCTTTCCCAAATCGTACAACCATGGGTCGATATCTATCTGAAATAGCATGGGAAACAGAAGTGTGGGTCGCTGATTCCCCGTCTCACCTTATTCACTTCAATGGTACACGTTTTCTTGGACCATACAATAAGCCTTAAAATTGTCTAACCAGGCAAATGCAGCTGACGCAAAATAACCGCACGGTTGATTTGCAGCGTTAGGTGCATAAAACAAAATTTACGAAGCAAAAGTCTAAACTACGAGCCTTTTTTCAAGAGCAGATAACACGGACATGAAGCTTCAAAATTCTTGCGGAAATTGAGTTCAATCAACACAGCGGTGTGGGGCTCTTAAGACCAACTCCAAAGATCAAGGATAGGTCACAAAAGTCGTTTTACACCAATTGTCTGATGATACACAGAGTTACCGCCCCATGTAGAACTTTTTTATCATAAATTATCTGATTTTTTTATTCCTTGGCCCCAAACCCTTGGTGAAAGATCAACTGTCCCTGGGGCAGATGACCATCAAAGGATAAGACCAAGACAAATTCCTGATCAACACCTTCTACAATCAATTCATGGACATTTTGAAATCCAAATTTTTGGTAATAACCTGGATGTCCAACCAACACACAGCCTTTAGCCTTGAGATTTTTTAGGCGTGCTAAGCCTTTTTTGACCAAAGCCGTACCAATGCCCTGGCCCTGGAATTTAGGATGGACAGACAAGGGTCCCAAACCGTACCAGCCTTGAATTTGACTGGAAATAGTCACTGGAGAAAAGGCAATATGGGCCACAACTTGGCCATCTATTTCAGCCACCAAGGATAGGGACAAGGCTTGGGCGCGTCGTAAGGCCTTGATAATGAACTGCTCATTGTGCTCGCTCATATCCAGAGGTGCAAAGGCAGCTTTGGTCACTTGGGATATCAGCTCATAATCACTTTCTTTTTCATCTCGAATTAAGATATTTTTTAAGGTCATAAGCGTAATTGTTTATGTTTTCAGAGGCATTGGTTAAATGATCTTTGTCACTCACACTGGAGGCACAAGTCCGCTAGGTGGAGTTTAGAAAAGAAAGGGTAAAGACTTTGATTCCCGTCTCCACGGGAATGACGGACCATTCCTGCACAGATTCATCTGCACAGGATGACGTCAGTTACCCTGGCCGGCACAAGCTCGTTAGGATGGAGTCCAGGAAAGAAAAAAACAGACTTTGATTCCCGTTTCCACGGGAATGACGCACCACTCCTGGCACAGGCCCACTTTCCTGGGCATGACGTTTTAGTCAGTATTTCCTTAACCTTAACTATAAAAACACTTCCGGTTCAGCCCGAC
>JAAYGN010000119.1 GCA_012727715.1 Desulfovibrionales bacterium
GTCCGTACCCAGCCCCAGACATCCAGACAATCCTGTTGCGCATCAGACAAAAGAATATCAACAATCCTGATCTTGGTCATAATATCCCCAAACATATCAAAAGTTAGAGCATGTCCACAGGATCCAAATCCACGGACATGCGTACTGGTTGTTTATTGTGTAAATTTTTCTTCATGGCCACCCCCAGGGCGCGAATAGCTGGCCAAGTACCTGCTTTAAGCAAACATTGAAAGCGACGTCGCCCACGCAAAATGGATAGAGGTGCTGGGGCTGGGCCCAATACCTGAACGCCCAGTTCCTGGGCCAGGGCACAAATTTTTGCCCCAATTTCTGCTAAAGATCGCTCATAGTCCACATGCACAGGCCAGGAAAGGCGAATCAGGCCCAGTTTAACAAAGGGCGGATAATGCATGGCCTGGCGCAGGGCTATTTCCTGGGTAAAAAAACCCGTATAGTCATTATTTTGAATATATTGCCAGCAATAGTGACCAGGATTTCGAGTTTGAATGAGTACTTTACCCGGCTTATCTCCCCGCCCGGCCCGGCCGGCCACCTGGACCAAGAGTTGAAAACACCGCTCCGTAGCCCTGTAATCAGGAAGATTCAAGCCCAGATCCCCGTCCACCACCACCACCAGGGTTACTCCGGGAAAATGATGGCCTTTGCTGAGCATTTGCGTGCCCACCAAGACCTGGGCCTGGCCCCTGGCAAAGGAATCCAAAACCTCCTGCATGGCTCCGGCCCGACGAGCAATATCCCGGTCCAAACGTAACACCCCCGTGCCCTGTGGCAGCTCAGAAGATAAAAATTCCTCCAACCGTTCAGTGCCTGAGCCCAGAGGGACAAAAGTCTGGGCCTGACAGGTAGGGCATGGTCCGGGAAAGGGTATGGTAAACCCGCAATAATGGCAGAGCAAAATCCCGCGGCCCTTGTGCAGGGTCAAAGAAATTTGACAATGAGGACATTTTATGGGTTCAGCGCAGGCCTGACAATACAACACCGGCGCATAGCCCCGGCGGTTATGTAAAATAATAACCTGCTCACCAGCACCCACAGCCTGAACCACCGCCTGCCCCACCGAAGTGGCAAAAGGCCCGTATTCCTGAGGATGAACCCGTAAATCTACCAGAGAAATTTCCGGAATCTCCCCTCCCCCAACCCGTTGTTCCAAAGAAGCCAGATGAATGGCCCCCTTTTGCGTTCCATGGAAAACTTTCACATCAGGCGTAGCCGAGCCCATGAGCATGAGCCCCTGACTAGCAACAATGCGTCCGTAAGCAACGTCTTTGGCCTGATAAATAAGGCCTTCATCCTGCTTAAAAGAAGCATCGTGCTCTTCATCCAAAATAATCAATCCAGGTTCTACAGGTAAAAAGAGGCTGGACCGGGTCCCCACAACCACACAAGGTTTATCGGCCTGAGCCAAATCCATAAATATTCGTTGGCGCTGGGTCGGGCTCAAATAACCATGATAGAGATAAATAGCTGTATTCTGAAGCCCGGCA
>JAAYGN010000120.1 GCA_012727715.1 Desulfovibrionales bacterium
GTCGACAAATTGTCGACAGTTCAAGCCCGTCCTCTGTTTTTACACGCATTTTCATTCTGAACCAATAATCCCGAGGATTCATGCTCTCAGTAAGTGCCGCTACTACATCCACCACCGAAAAATACCAGGTTTCTTCCACCTCATCGAAGTGGCGTCGAATGCTCTGTTTCTCAAAGATCACCAGCGCTTTCTCATCATCCATGAAACACCCCTTCTTTTTTCCATTGATTCGCTTCGGAAATTCTACTCCTAAAAGCTACTGATTTTCTGAAAGAATTACCGTGACTCCTGAAATTTTGCATCATTTCTCATTGACTATATACCAAAAACAGGTATATTTACATTCATAAAGCAAAGGAGCCTGTCTTGACAAACGAACAGGAAACGCTCTGGACTGTAGAGTTTACCGGCAAGTCCAGAAAGCAAAAGAACAAACTGCCGCCAAAAATCTCTTCAATCCTCGACCTTCTTTGTGGGGAACTTGAACAGAATGGGCCGGAACTTCCGTACTGGCCTCATTATGGCAAAATCGTAGGCAAGACGGACATGCACCATTGTCATTTGAATAAAAGAAAGCCCATTTACCTCGTCGTTTGGAAAGTTACGGACAGAACTGTAAAACTTATGGAGATTCGCTATGTTGGCACACATGAAAACGCAAACTACAGGCGCATTGACTGAGATTTTTCTCACAGTGCCTACTGAAAAGGCCGAAAGCGTGTGCAAGGCCATAAACAGCATACTTGAGCTTGCAGAGTGTTCACGTCCTCTAAATGAGGCGGGGGAAGAGCTATTCTCTGCGAAAGAAGTTTTTCCCGAATCTAGCCCAGGCAACAGATTGCGTGGTTTACGCGCTCGCGAAGACCTTACACAAAAAGAATTTGCCACCACTTTGGGGGTTCGCCAGCACCATATTTCCGAAATGGAAAAAGGAACTCGCCCCATCAGTGTCGATATGGCCAAGCGTATTGGGGAAATATACAAAGTTTCCTATAAGGTGTTTTTGTAGGAAGATTTCAGCATTTGCCCTCTATAGAAAGCCTGCGACCTGCCTTTGCAGGATAAAACTCTTGCTCATTGCTAGCCGCAGCCAAACACGGCTGATAATTGGATCAGCCTTGGCCATGGGCCGAAGCGCAAACACCGTCATAATCCAGAAAAAAACAGCAAAACCATGGCATCCGCTATCAAACCACCATCACTAACCAAGTGCACAGTCAAGGCACTGGTCATAATTGTAGTCCCCTCATTTTAAATGCTCTTTAAAAGTTCACAAAAGCTCTTATGGTAAATTGTACGAATTTAAAGGCAGGCGACACAACGAGTGGAGGAATCTAGGGAAACACTGATTAAACCGAAACAAGTCATTGCGACCGCGAGGAATCGAAGCGGGAAACGCTGCACTAATCCAGAATTATTGACTTATCAGCAAGTTATAAATTAGTGAAACGCCACATCCTGCCACACTTCGTTCGCAGTCCTCACAACGACAAAATTAATCTGCATTTCCCTGATAAGATTAACACGTGTTCTCAGGCTGAAAATTAATCTTATATTTTAAAAAAAGCGCACAATACGCACTTTAAAAGTGAGGTGTGGGATCATGTCAGGTACATCTAAAAAAACATCTGCTGCGCCCTGCGTAAAAACCTTTGATGAGTTTGTGCAATTAGCTGATTATTCTTTAATGGATACCTTGAATGCTGACCCTGGCGCCACCAAAGATGGTCATGATTACCAGGCTCGTCAGGTTTATTCTGGTCATTTTGTACCTGTTAAACCTACGCCCCTGGCAGAACCAGAATACATAACCCATAGCCGCACTTTTTTTCATGAATTGGGGTTATGCGACGAGCTGGCCTTTGATGCGCGCTTTGGCCAAATTTTTTCAGGTGATCTTTCTGGTGCGCATGAACCCATGCGCCAGGTGGGCTGGGCCACTGGCTATGCCTTGTCCATTTATGGCACTGAATATACCGAACAATGTCCCTTTGGCACTGGAAATGGTTATGGCGATGGTCGAGCCATTTCTGTGTTTGAAGGAATCTTCAGCGGCCAGCGCTGGGAAATGCAATTAAAAGGTGGCGGACCCACGCCTTATTGCCGTGGTGCTGACGGGCGCGCAGTACTTCGCTCCAGTGTGCGCGAGTTTCTCGCCCAGGAATATATGCATGCTTTGGGTGTGCCCACATCGCGCTCTTTAACCCTCTATGTTTCCAAATCCGAGACCGTGACCCGGCCCTGGTATTCTCAGAACTCCCACAGCACCAATCCTGATATTATGGTCGATAATCCTGTGGCCATTGCCACTCGCGTTGCCCCATCCTTTTTGCGCATTGGACAGCTGGAATTATTTGCCCGGCGGGCACGCAACAATGCGCATCCACAAGCCTTGGCAGAGCTGCGTATGCTTGTGGCCCATGTAATTGAGCGCGAATATAAAAATGAAATTAATCAACAGCTTGATTTTACAGATCAAGTCCTGGAGTTGGTCAGGCTCTTTGGTCAGCGTCTGACCGCATTGGTAGCTGACTGGCTGCGTGTTGGGTATTGTCAGGGTAATTTTAACAGTGACAATTGCGCTATGGGTGGCTTTACCCTTGACTATGGTCCCTTTGGATTTTGTGAAGTTTTTGATCCCGAGTTTCAACCTTGGACTGGTGGCGGCCAACACTTTTCATTCTTTAATCAGCCCATGGCTGCTGAAGCCAATTACCATATGTTTTGGACAGCTGTGCGCCCCCTGCTGGCAAAAAATGCTGCGGCGTTAGAACAATTGAACCAGGTACGCCATGGCTTTGCTGAGGAAATGCAAAAACAAATCCAAAAAATGTGGGCTGCCAAACTTGGGCTGCCTGAATATAATCCAGAGCTAATGCAGAAATTAATGCAGTTAATGACCAACTCAGAAGTGGATTATACCATGTTTTTCCGCGAGTTATCCCATGTACCAGAGGATATGACTGCATTAAAAAAGAGCTTTTATGGGCAAACTTCACCAGCAGTGGATGACCAGTGGCAATCTTGGCTCAAAACCTGGCATGATTTGGTTAGTAAAGAGGGAAGCTTGGCTGAAATATCAGTACGGATGAAACAGGTGAACCCCAAATACACCTGGCGCGAGTGGTTGATTGTCCCTGCTTATGAGCAAGCCATGCAGGGTGACTACACCTTGATTAGAGAACTGCAAGAAGTACTGAGCTGTCCATATGATGAGCAAACACAAGCAGTAGAGGACAAATACTATCGCTTAAAACCCAAGGCATTCTTTAATGTTGCAGGCGTGTCCTACTATAGTTGTTCTTCGTGATTTGAATAAATGGTCAAAAGCTTAAGGAAGCACTGATTAAAATATTATATCGGTAACGGCTGGTTTCGCATCAATGAGTACCTTCTATAAAAAATCGTTGATTTATCTCATCATTCCGACCGAGTGCAACGAGTGGAGAAACATCAAGATCCCCTTCAACTACACTCGGGATAACATGAAATTGCCATGACCATGAGGGCAAGTTTGATTTAATCAGTACCTCCTTACTCTCTGGCATCCAACAAAGCACACAACAACTCCACATGGGCCTGACGACAATCAGGATCTGGTCCGCTGGGATCATCAAAAACAACCCGCCATAACAGGGCATGGACCATTGGAGAAAGTAGCAGCCAGGAATGGCGCACTAAAACATTATCTGCCTTGCAACGTAAATTCTGGCCAATAATTTTGATAAGTTCCTGACCCCGTAAGCGCAATAATTCTTCACGCCAAGCATTGACCCGCTTGGGCACACGCTCCCGCTCAGAAATCAACAAACGTACCAGGGCCACACTGGGAGGCGAAAGCACAACCTCATGTAACTTATCCACAATCCACTCCACCATATCCTGGGTACTGGCCCCAGTAGCTAATTGGGGCATGGCCTGCCAATCAATCTGGTGTAATGTTCGATCCAACAAAGCCTTAAAAATAGCTTCTTTGCTGGAAAAATGAGCGTACAATCCACCCTTGGATAGGCCTGCGCCGTGGGCAATATCCTCCATACGCGCCCCTGTAAAACCATGTTGAGAAAACTCCTTGAGGGCAGCATCCAAAATTTTCGGGACCCGTTCTTCTGGAGTAAGACGAATCCTTGGGGCAGCCGACCTTGTCTGTACTTTATTTTTGGCGTTAAGCCTTTGTGGCATATCTTGACTCCTTGCAAAGATGATCTTAGGTTAACTACCGACCAGTCGGTAGTCAATAAAGAAAGAACAATTCCTTTTTTGACGTCAAACATAAAGGCTGGTGTATCCCTTGTGAGGCGTGGATATGAATCTATTTCGTTTTATTTTCTTTGTTATACTGGCCATGGCCATCAATGGTTGTGCTACTCTGGCCCCAACCTATGAGCGTCCCCAAGGACTGCTCCCGGATGATTTTGGCACCCAGGACGACCAAGCGCCAACTCAGGTCGCAGCCTTGTCCTGGTGTGAGTATTTCACTGCCCCGAAATTACAGGCCCTGATCCATAAGGCCTTAACCCAAAACCATGATTTACGGGCCGCCCTGCTCAAAGTTGAAGAAGCCCGGGCAGCCCATGCCATTGCCCGCTCCCAGGCCATACCCACCATTGGTACAAACTTTGATTCTCAGCGTCGCCGAGTTCCCGCAGACTTAAGCCCCACAGGCCAGGCTCGTATCGGTGGAGAGCATCAGCTAGCCGTTGGTTTGAGCAGTTGGGAGCTGGATTTTTGGGGGCGCATTAAAAACTTAAAAGATGCAGCGTTACACGAATATCTCGCTTCTGAAGAAGCCAGTTATGCCGCAACCCTGGTCCTTGTATCCCAAGTAACGGAAACCTATTTGGCATTACGCGAGCTGGACCAGCGTATTTTTCTGGCTGACCAGGCCCTGAGTACACGCAAGGAATCTCTACGGGTCTTTACGCGCAGAGTAGAAGTCGGTTCTTCCTCACGCCTGGAACTGGTTCAGGCTGAACTGCTCTGGCAACAGGCCCATGTCCTGCTCACCCAGCTCCAATTACAACGTGATCTGTATGCAAACGCTCTGGCCCTTATTGTTGGTGATCCGGAACTGTCCGTACCCTTTGCGCCCCAACCCTTGTTGACCACCATGGGGCTTAAACCACTGGCCCCAGGACTACCCTCTCAACTTTTAGAAAATCGTCCAGATATTCGTGCTGCCGAACGTGAGCTACAGGCTGCCCAGGCCCGCATTGGTGCGGCCAGGGCCATGTATTTTCCACGCATTGCCTTGACCACCATGGCTGGTACAGCCAGTGCTGAACTGGACAACCTCTTTACCTCCAAAAGCCGGACCTGGACCTTTGCTCCCAGTATTTCTCTGCCCATTTTTGATGGTGGTTTGCGCCGAGCCAATGTTCAAACAAGTAAAATCCGTCGTGAACAAGCTCTGAATAACTATCAACAGACCATCCAAAGTGCCTTTCGCGAGGTCGCTGACGCCCTAACCGAGCAACAATGGCTGGCCGCCCAACTTGAAATTTTGCAGGCGACCCAGAGTACCCTGCAGGAGCGCTCGCGACTGTCCCAACGTCGTTTTGAAGCTGGCGCAGTTCGCTATTTTGAAGTTTTGGATGCTGAGCGCGACCTCTTAGATGGAGAGCAACAGGTGGTGCAGGCAGAACAGGCCTTACTTAAAGCCAAAATTAAACTTTTTATTGCTCTGGGCGGAGGCTCCCAGGCTCTGCAAGATCAAATAGTCGTTTCCCACCAACTCCAGGACGCAGACCAAGGAAAATAAATATGAAAACATGGGGAAAATGGGCAGGCATGGTTGTACTCGTGGCTGGGGCCGTGGGTGGTTATTGGCTTTGGAACTCTACCCAGCAAAACAATGGTTATGAAGGTTTTGTTCAAGGCAATGGCCGCATTGAAGCCACTGAAATTGATGTGGCCACCAAACTCGCTGGCCGATTGGCAGAAGTGCTGGTGGAAGAAGGGGCCTTTGTCCAGGCCGGTGATGTCTTGGCGCGCATGGATGTGGACAGTCTGGAGGCTGCGCGCAATGAGGCTGTGGCTCATCACGCCCAGGCTAAACATGGAGTGGCCACAGCCCATGCGCAAGTTGCTCTGCGTAAAAGTGATTGGCGAGTGGCCCAGGCCCAGGTAGTTTTACGGGAAAGTGAACTGGATGCTGCCCAGCGCCGTTTGGCTCGCTCCGAAGACCTGGCCCAAGACGGAGCTGCCTCCCAACAAGAATTGGATGATGACCGCGCTCAGGTTCGCAGTGCCCAGGCAGCCCTGGTCGCCGCTCAGGCTCAGGTGGATGCAGCCCAGGCAGCCATAGACGCAGCCACGACCCAGGTTACCGGTGCCCAGGCCCAGGAGGACGCCGGCCTGGCCAGTATCCAACGCATTGATGCAGATTTGAAAGAAGCCGAACTCATAGCCCCCCGGGATGGCCGGGTTCAGTTTCGTGTCGCCCAGGCTGGTGAAGTTCTGGGTAGCGGAGGCCGGGTTTTAAATCTGGTGGACCTGTCTGATGTGTACATGACCTTTTTCCTGCCCGAGGCTGTAGCCGGCCGGGTGGCCATGGGTGCTGAGGCACGCATCATCCTGGATGCTGCGCCCCATCTGGTTATCCCCGCGACCATCTCTTTTGTTTCTGCCACCGCTCAATTCACGCCCAAAACCGTGGAAACCGCCAGTGAACGAGAAAAACTTATGTTTCGGGTCCGGGCCCAAATTCCTCGGGACCTGCTCATGCGCCATTTGCAGCAGGTCAAAACTGGCCTGCCCGGCATAGCCTGGGTCAAGGTTGATGCCCAGGCCCCCTGGCCCCAAGAATTAACCGTAAACGTACCTCAATAATGATCATGACCACCCCTGTAGTACAGCTTAAGGATGTGGCTTTGGCCTACAAAAAAATCCAGGCCTTGGCCGGCATAACTTTGGATATTCCTCCAGGATGTATGGTTGGTTTGATCGGCCCGGACGGGGTCGGTAAATCCAGTCTCTTATCCCTTATTGCTGGTGCGCGCATGGTCCAACAAGGACTGGTCCAGGTTCTGGGTGGAGACATGGCCGGGCGCAAGCACCGTAATAGTATTTTACCCCGGGTAGCGTATATGCCCCAAGGTCTGGGCAAAAATCTCTACCCCACCCTGTCGGTGGAGGAAAATTTGCAATTTTTTGCCCGTCTTTTTGGCCACAAAACAGCTGAAAGACGGCGACGCATTGACAACCTGACCCGAGCCACAGGTCTTTATGCTTTTTTGCACCGACCAGCAGGCAAATTATCCGGGGGCATGAAACAAAAGCTTGGGCTCTGCTGTGCCTTGATCCACGATCCCGACCTGCTCATTCTGGACGAGCCCACCACAGGTGTGGACCCTCTGGCTCGCGCACAATTCTGGGAGTTGATCAAGGATATCCGTGACCAACGCCAGGGCATGAGTGTTATGGTGGCCACAGCCTATATGGATGAAGCCCAGGGTTTTGACTGGTTGGTGGCCATGGATGACGGTCAAGTCCTGGCCACAGGTACTCCTCAGGAACTCTTGCAACGCACCCAAAGTACCAGCCTGGAACAAGCTTTTATTGCTCTTTTGCCTGAAGAAAAAAAACACGACCACCAGCCTGTACATATCCCGCCCCTGAATATTGATGACCAGGATATTGCCATTGAAGCCCAGGACCTGACCATGCGCTTTGGAAATTTTGTTGCTGTTCATCAGGTCTCCTTTCGCATCCGACGCGGTGAAATCTTTGGCTTTTTAGGCTCCAACGGCTGTGGCAAGACCACGACCATGAAAATGCTTACGGGTCTCTTGGAGGCCAGTGAAGGCCGGGCCTGGCTCTTTGGCCATGAGGTGAACCCCAAGGATATGGCCACCCGCCGTCGTGTAGGCTATATGTCCCAGGCCTTTTCTTTGTATAGTGAACTAACAGTCATGCAAAACCTGATCTTGCATGCCCAGCTTTTTCATGTGCCCAAGGACCAGATCCATCCCCGAGTGGAAGAAATGATTGAGCGTTTTGACCTGGATAATGTGCGCCATAGTTTGCCCACAGCCCTGCCCTTGGGTGTGCGCCAGCGTTTATCCCTGGCCGTGGCCATGGTCCATAAACCAGAACTTTTAATCCTGGATGAACCTACTTCAGGTGTGGACCCTGTGGCTCGGGATAATTTCTGGCGGCTATTGGTGGAACTTTCACGACGCGACCAGGTCACCATTTTTATTTCCACCCATTTTATGAATGAAGCTGAACGCTGTGATCGTATGTCCATGATGCACGCAGGACAGGTCCTGGATAGTGACACGCCGGAGGCTTTGGTAAAAAAACGCGGTGCCAAAACCCTGGAGGAGGCCTTTATCGGCTACCTTCTTGAGGCTGATCAGAATTTATCCACACCTACAGCACCTCAAGAGACTCACCTGACGCAAAAGACAAGAACAAGTTACGATCAAAGTTTTAGCCTGGGTCGATTTTTTAGTTATTTCTGGCGAGAAGCTTTGGAATTACAGCGAGATCCAGTGCGGGCCGCTCTGGCTCTGGTAGGTTCTCTGGTGCTCATGCTGGTCATTGGCTTTGGCATCAGCATGGATGTTCAGGATTTACGCTATGCGATCATGGACCTGGACCAAAGCGGTCTGTCCCGCAGTTATGCCTTAAACTTGGCAGGTTCTCCTTATTTTGTGGAACAAGCACCCATTGCCAATAACGCAGACATGGATAGGCGGATGCGTAGTGGGGAATTGACCCTGGCCATTGAAATCCCGCCTGGATTTGCCCGGGATGTGTACCGGGGGCGATCCGTAGAAGTTGGAGCCTGGATTGACGGCGCCATGCCCCAACGTGCTGAAACCGTGCGCGGTTATGTGCAGGGCATGCATCAGCAA
>JAAYGN010000121.1 GCA_012727715.1 Desulfovibrionales bacterium
CGCAGTCCCTACCCGGCGGCTGATATTACCTCCATTGATATCAGCGAAGCCCAAAAATGTCCTGGTGTGCATCTCGTCATGACCCATGAGAACTACCCCAAGGCATTTCGTAAATCACTCTACTATGTCGGTGACCTGATCGCTGCAGTTGTTGCAGATGATGAAACCATTGCTAAAAAGGCACTCAGTCTCATCAAGGTGGAATATACGAAGAAAAAGCCTGTCTTAAGCCTTGAAGATGCAATAAAGGAAGGCGCACCCCAGGTATTTGAGGGCGTGAATAACCTGCAAGATTGGGCCTTTCATGCTTACTTAAGCGACCGTGACCCAGAAAGCGGACTATTCAAGACCAAGACTCCAGCCGATTACAATGGCTTTGGTGATATAGAAAAAGGCTTTCAGGAAGCTGATTATATTATTGAACAAAAAAATCTCAAGTATGCCTACTGCAAGGGACCAGCCATGGAGCCTCGCGGGTGTACTATTCACTTCGATGGAACAAAACTCCAAGTCTACACCCATTCCCAGGGTATGCACGATGAGAAGCTCTGTTTGGCGCAAGCCTTGGATATTCCGTCTTCTATGGTTAATTATGTCTCTCCCTTTACCGGATCGAGCTTTGGTGGCAAAAACGCCTTCCCACTGGATCGCAACATTGCCTCGCATTATCTTATGATTGCAGGCCTGGCCTGTCTTGATCTTAAAAAACCAGTTCATTGTCCTTACTCCCGTGAAGAAGAAATGGTCAGCGGTTGGTCGCGTGGCTCGGATACAGATGTCAAAATTGGTTTCACCAAGGATGGCATTCTCACCACCATGGACATGACCCACCGACAGGAAACCGGTGCTGGGGGAGACAAATATCCAGCTAAAAATGCCATGTTGGCCACAGGCGCAGTGCTCTACTCCCACAACTGCAAACACCTGCGGGGCAAGATCCAGTATGTAAATACCAACCGTTTTCCAGCCGCAGGCTGGCAGGGTTACGGCGCACCTGAAGGTACCTTTGCCGTAGAAACAACTATGGACATTGCGGCCTACGAGTTGGGCATTGATCCAGTGGAAATTCGCAAAAAGAACTGTATGTGTTCAGGTGATATTGATTCTGGTTGGGATCCACTGACCTACATCTCTGGATTCATCTCCTCCTCAGGGATCCGGGATTGTCTTGATGAAGGTGCAAAGGCCCTGGATTGGAAAAACACTTGGAAACATCCATCCGAAAAAACAGGACGCATCCGACACGGCATGGGTGTGGCAATATTTGCCATGGGTGCAGGCCGCCCAGGACCTGGCAATTCCTCTGAAGCCATGGTCAAAATCTATCCGGATGGTTCTGCTTCTCTAGTTTGTGCCCTTGCTGATATCGGCCAAGGCCAACACACTGTACAGTGTCAAATTGTTGCAGAGGTTTTAGGCCTTCCCTATAAAAAAATTGGGCTGGTATCCAGTGATACTGACTCAACACCATTTGCCACCATTGTCTCTAACAGCTGTGGTACCTGGATCCAAGGTTGGGCTACTTATGAAGCAGCCATGGATGCCAAACGTAAGGTACTGCAACTCGCGGCTGGATATATGGGTGTCAAAGCCGAAGAATTAAGCTTTAACGAGAATGGTTTTTTCATGACAGATAACCCATCTCAAG
>JAAYGN010000122.1 GCA_012727715.1 Desulfovibrionales bacterium
CAATAAATACCACTGTCTTGCGGGTGCGCCCAGCCCTGCAAATAAAGAGGCCGTTCAGGCTGACTTTTCAGACGAAAACTCATGGCAGCACTTTCACGGCCAAGCATGATATCCCAAAAAGCCTCAAAAGCGAGGAGGTCTTCCCGCATGACCATGATCTTGCGAAAAGACCTGTCTTTTAAAAGTAAAGAAGTGTCCCTGCCCAGCTCGGGGTGGTGCCAGTTTTTAATGACACTAAGACGCGAGGCTGGCAGCTCAATTTGCCAGATCAAACCGGGAAAACCTACTATCCAATGGGGTAATGGGCCATAGCGCCCACTGTCTTTTGCAGCATCGTATCCTGAATTGTTATTCATAAATGCATTTTAGCAAAAGTGCCAAAGGACTTCCAGCAGTAAAGAGCACACAAAAGGGGTCAATGACAAAACAGAAGCCAAAAAAGTATCCTAATCATGCCCCCAAGATGACAGCTCAGAGCCTGATTTCTCCGTCAGCCAATTCTTGCAAGCGCTCCAAATCTTGAAGCACAATCTCTTTGCCCTGAACACTGATCAGCCCATCCTGGGATAATTTGCCCAAAGCCCGGGACAGGGTTTCCTGAGATGTTCCTAAAATATTTGACAAAACACCTTTGCTCACTTCCAAAGTTACCCGATGCGAAATGGGACGCTGGGCTTGTTGGTGCACCAGATAGGTGGCCAAACGCTGGGGAATTTCCTTTAAAGACAAATTTTCAATGAGCACAGTAAATTCACGTAACCGACGAGACAAGATGGCCAGCATATTCATAGCCAAAGACGGGCTGTCCCGATAAAGATGTAAGAGTTTCGCCCGAGGGAAAAAATACAAGACCGAATCACTTAAAGCCTGGGCATTGGCTGGAAATGTTTCCCCAGCAAAAACAGGTACTTCACCCAAAGGATCGCCTGGTCCAAAAATATGCAGGATTTGCTCCCGCCCTTCAAAGGATAACTTAAAGACTTTAATGCGGCCCTGGACAACAACATAAAATCCATTGCCCTCAGTACCTTCATGAAAAAGCATGTCATCCTTGGTGTATTGGCGTAGTTCGCTGACTGCTGCTAATTGCGCCAATTCATCGGCATCAAGTCCCTTGAAGAGCTTGCTTTGCTCCATGGCCTGAAAAAAATCCATATCTTCACCAGAACCTAAGGATATTTTTACAAATTTTTATGGAAAAGCTGATTAAATCCTGTACAAAAATTCAGCGTTTTCATGTCACGATCACATGTTAAGGACAAATGCCAAGCCTTGTCTCTATGGAGAAAAGTATCTTTAATAATAGGGTGATAGACTATTTTTGTTTGTCATTCCGACCGAGTGTAACGAGCGGAGGAATCTCGAGAGCCCTTCGGCTACACTCAGGGCAAGCTCCTCAACTCCACTCGGGATGATGAGAAATTGCCATGGCCATGACGGCAAGTTCCATTTAATCAGTGCTTTTTTACAATTTTTCCTTCAGGCAGAACTTTCCAGGGCTCAGGATCAACGGCAATGCTCCATGTCTTCCTGACCCGCAAAATCACGCCAGCCCTTGAGCAAACCAAAGCATCCGGCCAGCATCATGTCCCCGCCTGGAGCCAAAAACTCCACCTCAGCCCCGGCCAGTATCCCTCTTTGAGGTCCAAGGACCACTATGCGATCAAATCCTGTACCCGGCAAGTCATCCGCAACCACCGAGCCATGACCACCATCGTCAAAGATGGCTTGCCCAGACAAGGTCCCGGCACGAAACTCCTGTAAATGTTGTAGCAATTTGTCCTGATGCAAAAAACCAGTATGATGTTCGTACACCCCAAGAACTCGTGACCCCAAAATCAAAAAAGCAATGGTGTGGCTATTGCCCACATTGACCACCAACACCCCCTGGTTTTGCGCTGTTTCTTCCACACTGGGATCAAAAAGAGCTCCCAGCATGGCTGCCGCGCCAGTGTCGGCCACCAATCCAACCCCAATGGCCTGGTGCAAGGAGCATAATCTGGTCATTTCCACAGGTGGCTGGCTATACAATAATTGATGCAGCTCCCCGCCCTGCTCACGCAAAAATCGCTGCCAATAGGCAAAACGGGATAAACGATTGCTTTTGCCCGGATGAAAACCATGATCCTGCACGCAGGCTAAAATAAAATCTGGCTGCCCAAGGCCCAAATGCTGTAAAAGGCCGGACCAAAATCCACTATCAAAGTCTGTCAGGCGCACGACACTGGCAGTCAGGGGAGCTGATTCTGTTATCTCAATGCCAAAGCCTTTGATCTGCTCTAAATCATCCCCCAAGGCCAGGGCTGCTTGGGGATGAGCAGACACTTTTAAGCCCGCATCCTGATGAGCTTTAACTGCCCGCCAAAAGCCTCCACCCATATTTTGACCATGGAGATAAATATCCCGGCCTGCGGCTGTCAGCTCCTTAATTCTGTGGGCAACCTGTTTGGCTGGTGAGGGCAAGATAAATTTAGAACAATTTTCCAGCTCCATATTATCGCGATACAATAAAACATCTTGAGTACCAC
>JAAYGN010000123.1 GCA_012727715.1 Desulfovibrionales bacterium
ACATATGCGTCCACAGCCTCCAGAATATGCTATTATTCGAGAAATCAACGCAGGAACACGGGTAGAAACCGAGGAGCAACAGGAAATTCTGGATCTGGGCAAGAATGAATGTGCCGCCAGTGCCAGACCCTGAGTCCTTCCCTTTAAACACAAAAGGGGGCACGGATAACCGTGCCCCCATCATTTACACAGCAATTTTTGGATCAATTCCCTCTCAACCTGCCCATACAGCACGTTGCAAAGAAAACACCCTTACCCGACCCGTTTGATATAAAAAGTGGCTCCACCATCGCCCTTTTCATCTACACGCACAATTTCATTGCCACTGGTCTCAGCCCAAGCTGGAAAATCGGACAAGGCTCCAGGGTCTGTAGTCCTGGCAGATAAAATCTGTCCTGCTGCCAAGGTCTTTATTTCCTTGCTGACCTGCACAATAGGCATGGGACAAGCCAACCCACTTAAATCAAGCTCTTTATCCACTTTTATTTCACTCATGATACCCTCCTGACTTGGCTAGATAAATAATTGAATCTTGCTTTTCTTGGCTTCAGCTAAAAATGTAGCCACTCCAGCATATTGTAATTCTGGATAAGCAATCATTTCTTCACGACGAAAACCCATCAGATTCATAGACATTTCACAAATATACACCTTGACTCCCAGTTGTCCAGCCAAGGTAATCATCTCTGCTAAAGAAGCCACATTTTTCTTGGTCATCAAGGTCTTCAGCATCTGCGTGCCTGCACCAGCCATATGCATTTGGGACAAAGAGGCCTTGTCCGCACCTTTGGGCAGCATCCAGCCAAACATCTTGCTCATCAAATCCTTGCCCAGGGCACGGCCTTCTGACTTACGAAACAAAGGAGTCCCCCAAAAGGTAAGAAAAATCACTACTTCCAAACCCATGGCCACTGCTCCTGTGGCAATGATAAAAGCAGCCAACGCCTTGTCCAGATCTCCGCTAAAAAGGATCATGGACAACTTGTCCTCCTGCCCTGTTTGACCAGCCTGATCCAGCTCCTTGCGTAAGGCTTGCACTTGTTCAGCAAGGTGGTTCAAATTATCCATACCATGATCTCCTCTGTAAAAATATCTAACAAGGTTGCGTAAAAAATGCTTTTTTAACCAGACAACTCCATATGAAATATTTACCCCTTAAAACATAACAGCCCTTGCGTCCACGTCAAGAAATGATTGGCAGAATCAACCCCAGACTCGACAAGGCCAAACAAATCTGGTTTTCATAAGGAAAAGGTTAAGGGATGAGGGAATGAGGAGTGAAGTCATGATAGAATGGGATCGCAACAACGCTACTGCTGTAAATATATGCAGCCAAAGTATCGATTACCAAGGCATAATACGACATATCAATGAGGGTGTGCTGATTATTCGGGAAGAAGTGATTGTTTTTGCCAACTCAGGTTTTGAGACTCTTGTTCGCTCAACCCTGGATACTTTTCTTGGCCGCCCCCTGACCGATCTTATTGTGCCCGAAGATCGAGGCAGAGTTTTGCGTCATTGTCAGGCGATCATCAAAACATCCAGCCTGCCGGACCGTATTGAGTTTTCCATTGCCCGCCCCCAGGAAACAACTATTGTAGAAATGAAAACAGCTGTTATTGATTGCCAGGGGCCGGCTATTCTTGCGGCCCTGACGGATATTACGCAACGTCGAAAAGATCGTCTGGAGCTGCAACAAATCAAAGATCGCCTGGAAAGTATTCTTCATTCCATGAATGATGTGGTAATTTCCCTTTCTACCCAAGATAATACCATCTTGGCCATTAACCCGGCGGCAGAAGCTTTGTATGGTATTCCACGCCGAGATTTTGGTCCCACAGCAGAGCAACTCATGCAATTTGTTCATCCTGAAGATCGTGAAAAAGTTCAGGACTATTACAACAACCTCATTGAAGAAGAGTTTGACGAATTACAATACCGCATTGTCAGCAAGAACGGTCGAGTCAAATGGGTCCATGACGAAGGACGGCTGGTCTATTGCACCGCCAGATCCATTCGCCGCATAGATCATGTTATCCGAGATATTACCGAACAAAAAGAAGCTTTGGATGCCTTGACCCGTAGTGAAAAAAAATACCGTAACTTTTTTCACCACACTAAAGATATGGCCTACTCCGTAACCCCAGAAGGCCATTTTATAGATATTAACAAGGCTGGAATCCAACTCCTTGGATTTTCCAACCGCGAAGAAGCACTCTCCGCCAATTTAAAAGATTATTATGAAAATTTGACTGACCGAGCTGACTTTTTGGGACAGCTCAATGAAAAGGGTTTTGTGACCAACAAGCATGTCCGTTTTCGGCGTAAGGATGGGCGCACCATTGAAGTGGCCATTACCGCCCGGGCTAAAACCGACGAGTCTGGTTATCTCATCTCTTATGAAGGTATTGCCCACAACATTACTCAAGCCCTGGAAGACCAGCGCAACCGAGTTTTGCGTAATGCTGCTGGTGGTATGTGCCATTATTTAAACACACACCTCATGCATATTATCAATGCCAATGAAGGTATTGCAGAGGAAATGGACGCTCTGGAAGAACTTATGAACAAAGATGCTTTAGCACCAAAACAACATGGCACTTGGTTGACTATCAGCCAATCCCTCCATGATTACATTTCAGATCTTACGCAGGCCTCTCACAAAATAACTACGGTAACAAAAGCATTTAACTCTGCATTTTTAACCTATAAAGAAGAGGCATATCTGGATAAAACTATTTTGGATATTTTCAGCTTGTACTTGGATGAACCAGGAAGCTGCTCAAACACCCCTGATACTGACTAGAAAAACACAAAAACAAGATAATAATAGAGCTACCGTGTTTTTTAAAGATTTGACATAGGCTGAACAGCATGAGTCTTTTGAACTGGCTAGGTTTTCTTTTTCTGGCAGCATTGGCCTTTGGAGCCGCTGGGCACGCCTTGCTGCGCAAAAGTGATTCCCGCTCAGCCCTTGGCTGGGTAACTGTTTGCCTCCTCTTTCCCTTGGCCGGACCGACATTATATATCCTTTTTGGAGTTAACCGGGTCCGTCGTAGCGCCAGCCGTATGCGCCAAGAAATAAAGGCCATGGTCAGTAGCGAGCATTTAGCCTTCACGTCCACAAGTACGACTATTAATTCTGCTGCCTTGCACCGATCCTTTCGCCAACTGGATACTGTAGGCCGCAATATTTTAAAAACCCCGCTCGTTGGTGGTAATTGTGTGGAGCCCTTGTTCAATGGGGATGAAGCCTACCCCCAAATGTTGCTGGCCATCAACCAGGCTCAAAAATCTGTCTATCTGTCCACGTATATCTTTGCGACAGACGCCATTGGCCGGCTCTTTATTGATGCCCTGGCTCGGGCAGTAGCTCGTGGCGTGGAGGTTCGAGTCCTTATTGACGGGCTGGGTGAAAAATATTCCTGGCCCCTGGCCTCACGAGTCCTCAAAAAAAAAGCAGTGCCCACGGCCCTTTTTACTCCACCCAAGATCTTCATACCAGAGCTACACATCAATTTACGCAATCACCGCAAAATTTTGCTTGTGGATGACACTTTTGGTTTTACCGGGGGCATGAACATCAGCCAAAAACATGTTCTCAGTGAACAGCCCCGTTCACCCATTACTGATATTCATTTTATTTTACGCGGTCCCATTGTTGGGCAATTACGGGAAACCTTTCTTGATGACTGGATTTTTACCACGAAAGAACCTCTTGATGTAACTACCACAACACCGGATCCCACTGGAGATTGTTTGTGCCGAGCGGTCATTGATGGACCAGATAAAAATGAACCTCTCAAAACATTGTTGGCCGGAATCATTTCTGCTGCCCAGACCTCCATCCGCATTATGACTCCTTATTTTTTGCCACCACGGTCTGTACTTTTTGCTCTTAAGTCCGCTCAATATCGAGGTGTCAACGTCCAAATTATTTTGCCCAAGCTCAATAATCTCCCCTTTATCCATTGGGCCACCCAACATATCCTTGAGGATCTCTTGGATGCTGGACTAACTATTGCATACCAGCCGGCTCCCTTTGCCCATACCAAACTTTTACTTGTGGACGATTGTTATGTACACTTGGGCTCTGCTAATTTGGACTCCCGCAGTTTACGTCTGAATTTTGAAATGACCCTGGAAGTCTTTGATCGATGCCTTTCTGATACCTTAACCCAACATTTTGATTCCATTATGTCCCAAAGTGCCTTGGCCACCATTGCTGAATTACAAAGTCGTTCTTTACCTACCCGGCTGCGCGATGCTTTTTTCTGGATTTTCAACCCATATCTTTAAAACTGACTTCAAAAACTCATGCAACAAACACAAAATCATACTTCTATGATAGAAGATCTCTGTGCACGTATTGACAACAGCCTCACCCACAGTCTTGGTAAAATAAATACTGCCCAAAAAAAAGAACTGCTCCAGGCCATAACCATTGCCGTGGATCATGCCCAAAATATAGTTGCTACCTTACCTAATCCTCTCCTGGTGGAAGAGCATCTGTGGACTGGCCGACAATTGGTTCCCATCATTTTTGCCTCAGCCCAGGATGCACTGGAGATCATGGGCCGCTCCCAGGCATTACGTCAGCTCTTTAGTGATCCGTACCTGTCGACATGTTTTTTACTGATGACCATGCATCGCCATGAATATGAAACCTTGGGCCATGAAATGGATGGAGAAATCGTCAAACGAGAAGTACTCCAAACTGTGGTGGACTTTACTGACCACCGTATTGACCTGGTGGCATCGACCATGCCTGCGTTAACACGCAAACTTATGGAGCATATTGTTCTTTACTTGGCGGGACTGGTGCCTGAACAACGACAACAATCCCTGGCTACTCAAAAAAATCTGCGTGACAATCAGGAGTTGATCAAGGCCCAAATGCGAACTCTCCAACTGGCACGTCAAGAATACAGTCCCTTTACCATGCCCACGCCACTCAAGGATAAATTGGACCAAGGCCAGGCGGCCATGCAATCCATGACTGACCAATTACGTGCCTTGAACACAGATTTGAGCTCCAAAGACTCCTTTGAGCAGATCGTCAATATTCTTGCTCACCCCAAGGACTATCTTCGCCTGGAGCCAGTTACCGAGTATCTTCTGGATTTTGGAATCAAGTCTGCCCAGGGCCAGGCAGTTGATTTTCTGGACTGCATCTATGCCCAGGACAAACGCAGCACTGTGCTTCTTTTAGGCCTGACCAGGACAACAGCTCAAAAAATATGGCCGGATCTCTAAGGATACCATCAGCTAATCCTTGGCTCACGACAAATGACAATGAGGCTCATGGCCCAAGGGATGAGCGTGAATATGCTCATGAGGAAGATAAGGCATGTCGACAATCAGCTGGCCATCTTTAATGGTCAGATAGTTATTGGTGGTTTGGGCCAAAAAATCCCAGTCATGGGAAATAATGATCTGGGCCGTGGGCAAGGCAGTAAGGATGGACACAATATGTCCTTGGGTTTGGGGATCAAGGCCAGTGGTGGGCTCATCCAGGAGGAGCACTTTGGGTTGCATGGCTAAAATCGTGGCCAAAGAGACCAGCTTTTTTTCTCCCCCAGATAACCGGTGGGTCAAACGATCCTCAAATCCAGCCAGCCCAAGGTCTGCCAATGTTTCCAGGGCTCGCTGCCTGGCCTGCGGAATGCTTAGCCCCAGATTTAGAGGGCCAAAAGCCACGTCATCCAGAACAGTGGGATGAAAAAGCTGGTCCTCGGCGTTTTGCAAGACCAGACCCACGTCACGGCGCAGAGCTTGAAAATCTTTTTCCGAACCCATGACTTGGCCATGAAACAAAATTTGCCCGGAACAAGGGGCCAAGAGTCCGGTAATAAGATGAAAAAGTGTTGTTTTTCCACTGCCATTGGGTCCAAAAAGGCCAATTTTTTGTCCTGAAAAACAGGACAAATTGACCTCCTGGAGCACTCTTTGGCCTTGAGGATAGGCAAAGGACATCCCGCAGACACGAAAAATTTCCTGATCAGACACGCATAAACTCCCAAAAAAGATCCATAATCAGGATGACCAAAACCAGACTGATCCACAGCACCAAAGTCAGCAGATCAGCATGATTAGCCTGAAAGTGGCGCACTGAAACAAATTGCCCAGAAAAACCACGCAAGCGCATGGCCTGATAAACCCTTGTGGACCGATCATAACTATTGACAAAAACCATGGCCAGCAAATTACCCAAGGTCCGGTAGGTATGCATGTTGGTGCGGGG
>JAAYGN010000124.1 GCA_012727715.1 Desulfovibrionales bacterium
ATCCAGGGAGCCGTAGTCGTACAAGGTCAGGAACCCATCTTTGACGGCTTGCCCAAAACTTGTGCCCGGCAGACACAGCATCATACCCATGATCAAAGTCAACACTACGTGCATACCACGGTATTTTTCCATACGGTAAACTCCTGGGAACCAATGATGAAGAAATATTTTACCAACCACCAACACTGCTACCACCAGAGCCCCCGCCCGAAGAGCCTCTACCGCCAAAGCCAGAGCCCGCGCCGTCATCATTAGAAGATTGTTTTTGAGCATGGGAGGCCTTGGCACAGGCCATGGTGGCTGCTTGCAAACCAGACACACCAGTAACATAATTCAATCTGTGGGCATAAGTCATGTTGAAGGTAGCTGTAGTCGTAAGCCAACTAGGAGTATAATCTGCATCAGTTAAAATTTTACCAAAACGTTTCTGCCAAGCCTGGGCACAATCCAAGGCAATGGCATAGGGTAAAAGTTCTTCAAATTTTTCTACGGTGTCTTCTGGGGCGTTGAGCTTGGCCAGTCGATCTGTTTCTGCGGTACGAATGTACATTTCCAAGCCGCGCATGTGTAAGTAGGCTTGGCGGCCTTTGGAAAAAATTATGGTCGGAGGAAAGGCCGTAAGCCAGGCCACTAAAGCAAAACTCCCTGCAAATACGATTAAAAAGAAAGGGTCAGGACAAAGAATAACTAATGCGACATAGCTCAAACCACAAATAGCGAGAATGGCCAAACCTGTTTGCAGCCAGGCACGTATTCCGTCAAAATCTAACCAGCTTTTGCGAATAGCAAAAAGAAAGAGTCCGATAAGTCCCACTATACCTGTTTGTATTGCCAAAAAAACCAGAGGTTCTCCGTGTACTGATTCTGGATCTACCATGGGAGTATAGATATAATGAAGTGCCCAAAAGAAAAGCCCAAAAAAAAGAATAAGTCCGAAAACACCTGGAAGATAGCTAGATTTCCAAAATCCCTTTTGTTGTTCCTGGTACTGTTCTTGGAGGTACTCAAAAGCATGCATAGCTATCTCTTGCCCCTCTTCGTCTTTGAGATCAATTTGATCATACCCTTTGGGAAAAAGATGGTCGCGTAAAGCGAGGAGATGTTCTTGTATCCAGGGTGGCGGTGTTTTTTGGCCAGAGTTGGCCGGTTCTTTCTTTTGGAGCAGGATTTTATGTTCTTCAGTAGCATTTAAATGTAAAAAACCTTTGACTGCGGACCAAACAATATCAGCCTGCAACATGGGGCCACTATACTCCATGTGTTTTAATACAGCCATGTATCCAGGGGACATGCCTTCTGGTGCTGAAAAGATGGGGACCACGACACCTTGCGCTGAGCGTTTGCATAGATAGCGTTGTCCCAAAACATAGCCTGAAATTATAAGTAATATTCCCAAAAGAATGGGAGTGCGCTGTGTCCCTAGAAGATTGGCCCACGTTTCCTTGGGTTCTTGAACCAACCCTTTTTTCCAGGCCATGGCCACAGTAAGGCCTTCCCCGGGCTCCAGCGTTCTGGTGGTGATAACTGTGTGCTGGCCATCAAGGATATAATCATTTCCAGACTCTCCACTTTTGCCAGTGAAGGCCGTTGTTTCCAAAAAGGCATCTTGTTTTTCATCAGGCAGGATTAAGGTAAAAGAGACCTTATCCACTGGAAATTGCCAGAAATTACCCACAACATTATAGTATATTTCATCTCGTTCAGGTAGAAATCGTACATGGCCCGTGGTTTTATAGATGATTTCGTAAACATGGTCACCCAGAGGGGCAGGCACACCTTTTTGGCCAATGGCCATACTGGTCATGAGACCAGCAGTAGAGGAGTAGTAGTTGATGGGCTGGCCGTCCAAAGTAACCTGCAGGACCTCAAAGCCATAATGGCGAATATTTTTATCTCCATATCGTTCTTTGATGGGAAAGGCATGGGTGATACCGTGGCGGATGATCATTTGCTTGATATGAACATGAATGCGTTCCCTGACCACCATGGAGCCATCTTCCAAGACCTTCGCGGTAACATCAAAATGCAGAGCACGCTCATCTGCCTGAGCGACAAAAGGGGCAACAATAAAGATGAAAAAGACCAAAAGACCACATAGTTGGAGTTTTTTTCTCACTCTTACGACTCCTATAACCTAAACAGCAATGAGCATGGGCCAGAAACCTTCAGTATAGCCAGTGATTAAAATGAGACCTGAGGAGCTTCTCTTTCAGCAATATTTTCTAATTCAAAAAACTCACTGATTTCAAAATTATAGCGACGGGCAATAATATTAGAAGGAAAGGATTGAATGAGAATATTCAAGTCTCGAGCTGTGGCATTATAATATCGCCTGGCTTTTTGAATTTCATCCTCTAAAGCTACAAGGGAGTCTTGAAGTTGCAAAACATTGGTATTGGCTTTTAAGTCCGGATAATTTTCCATGACCGCAAAGAGCCGACCCAACACTTGGCTTAAACCACTTTCAGCTGAAGCCACAGCAGCGACACCTTGCGCATCTCGGGACATCGCTCGCATTTTGGTGACTTCTTCCAAAATGGATTTTTCATGCTGCATGTAGCCCTTAACAGAGTTGACCAGGTTGCCTACCAGGTCGTGACGGCGTTTTAATTGAACATCAATGCCACTCCATCCTTCTTCTTTAAGGGTGCGCTTGCTGATGAGCTTGTTGTAGATACCAATGGCCCATACAACGACAGCTATGACCAAAACCAGGATTATTCCAACTGCTGCAAACATAGAATCTCGTCTCCTTAACTTATTTCCAGTGTAAAAAATTATTGGCCCGTAAAATGGATAAAACCCTGGTTAAGCTCCAACGAGCCATCCATGCCGCTAAATCTGGGATGCCAATAGTAGCGACCGGTCTCGTCCTGGGCACAAAGCAAGAGATTGGGCATCCCTTCGGGAACCAGGTGCCGAAATAAAAAAACATCACCTACTTGCAATTTGTGTTCAGCCAGAAGTTGGCCCGGCAATGGGATGCCTTGGTCCGAGAACCCATCCACAGTGAAAAACTCTAGCAGTACAGGTTGTTGGGGACGCAACAAGAAGCAGTTTTCCAAGGTTTTTTCAGAACCGTGGATTTGAAAAGAAAGGGACTGGGTGACATCGCCCAAAAGAGATTCAGAAGGATCAAGTAATTGGGTGATAGTTTCCATGTCCAGATCAACGCCGATATATTGGACGCTGATCAAAGCCGCCCGATCTTCATTCAGGGCTTCCTGGCTTGAGAATGCAGGGGAAGAGAGCGCGAAGAAGAATAACAACATGAGTATGATATATCGGCGTTGGCTATGCATAACTATTTCCTTGAGAGCTACTATTTAATCAAAGTCAGCATCATGGGGGTTAACAGGAATACGGTTTGCCGGTGGGCGCACCTCAACGTAGGTATTGTGATTGTTGATGACATACCAGAGGCCATCCTCAAATTGTTTGACGTGCACTGTGCGCGGGTTGTCTGCACCAGTGCTTTTGATAGCTACACGTATAAAGTCTGTTTCCTGGCGTGAGCTGAGGAACATGAGCTGATAGTTATCCGGATTCATCTGGTAACTATTTTGCGGACTGGTCCCCTGGGCGTAGCTACGGAAAATATGATGGTAAGAGGGGTCCTTGAGACGCGAAGCAAAGGTGCCCCAAGCAGGTGATCTTTCCCAGTTTTGTCGTTCATGGAGGCTGTAGCGCAGCATTTTTGCACCTTCCTCTTTCCGGGCAGGGTCTATGTAGCAGTACAGAGCGTCAAAGTACATGCGTACAGCACCTTGAGGAGTCTTACCTACAGTACGATATCGCTCCTTGTATTCGGCAAAAGTATAGGGCCTGCCATTGGGAAAGCTGTGTGTAGTGCCTAGCTGTTGTCCCAAAGCTCCTTGTTGAGTGGTTTGTTGTTGAGCATATCGTTGCCCCTGGGGCTCAAGGCTTTTATAGCCCGTGGTATTTCCAGAATAAGCAGTGTGGCATCCAGAGATAATGAGTCCCAAAAATCCCAGGAATAATATTTTTGTCAGGGCCACTTGTTTCCATTGATTCATAATATACTCCTTTGTTTAGCGCAGGATGATTCTGATATCGGGCTTGGCAAAGCCGGTGAGCTGTTCTTCTGTAAAAACTCCCTTGGTAATCACAAATTCTTTGAGATTGGGGAGAGCCTTGATGGATTCCAAAGGAATTTCCTGGCCACCGCCCTTGGCGTTGGTTTTGGTCATTTCCAGCTCCACCAGGTTGGTCAAAGTGCCGATGGTTTCAAGATTGCTTGCTCCTTCCACCTCCCGGAGTTGAAGTGTTTTGAGGGTTGGAATTTTAGCCAGAAATCCCAGGTCAACCACAGGATTTTTCATGGACCAAATAGTCAGATTTTCCAGAGGAAGTTTGGTCAGTGGACTGTAGTCAGTAATTTTTTCGTTAAAGGTGCGAAAGACTTTTAAATTGGTTATATTGGTAATCCAGGCAATATCATCAAGGGTTGTGTGCCCAGCTTGGAGATTGGTGAGCTGGGTAAGTTTTCCAATATCAGCAAAGTTTGCACCTTTTGTAGCGTAGATGCTGAGTTCTGTTAAAGTTGAACATCCGGTCAAGGGGCTAAAATCTTGGATTGTAGACCCGTAGAGATTCAGTTTTTCCAGTTTGGGCAGACCGGTTAAAGGAGTAAGGTCTGGGAGTTTTGAATTTTGTAAGGTCAAAGAGGTCAAAGCCGCCAAGGCTGTCAGTGGAGTGAGATCAGCCGGGGCTGCACCATGAATTTCTATGGATCGCAAACCTGGCATGGTGGGGATACCTTCAAAGGAGACTAGGTCTTGGCCTGCTCTGATTTTTAGGTAGCTGACTTTGGTCAGATTGCTCATCCATTGTAAGTTTGGACCCATGGCTGTGGAATAGGCCTCCACGCGGGTCAAATCAGGCAAGCCATTTAAGGGCGAAAAATCAACAATGGCTGCCCCATTGACCGTGATTCGCTGGAGTTTTTTTAAGCTGGCTACAGGTTCAAGAGAGGTGAGCTCCCTTGAGTCAATAATCAGTTGGGTGATATCGGGAAAGGCTGCGAAGAGTTTGGCATACTCCTCTGAGGAGTGGATATTCCTAACTTGAAATATGGTTTTTTCACTGCGCTCCATTTGCCCAATGGCTGTCAACACCTCATCAGTTATTCCTTCATCAATGGCTAGCGTGCTGCCTGAGAGGACAGCTTTAGGCTCTGCCTGGGCCAATTTGGGCCAAAAAATATCTTTTCCAACAAAACCACAAAGAATAAAAAAACAGATCATGACTTTCATAATTGCTCCTTCATCAATGGTTAGACTGTTGAAAAGACCGTAGTTTGTTGAGAAGGCTGTGCGAGGCCTCCGCGTAATATAGATGTGTTTATGTTAATAATTCTTGTGATTATCCCACAATTGCCTGGCAAAGATGGAAAATTCAGGCGAAGCTGAAGTAAAGGAATCATCCAAAATATATTCTCCCCCTGCATATTCATCTTCAAAAACACGTGCTCTGGTTTCTCCACGCACTGCGTATTTTTGTACACCTTCATACATGATGATTTTCATGGTCATGGGACCAATATCACCTCGACAGGACAGAACATAGGGGACCCAAACTTCAGCTAGTCCATTATTATCCAAGTCAGTAAATGTTAACCCTTCCGTAATAAAGGCAGCCTCAAATCCATCCAAATCGCAAAGCCGGGTAAAGTCCGTGATACGCCACATAAGATGTGCATTCCGTTCGACCAGGCGATATCCGTAGGCATAGAGTTCTTTACTTTTTACCTCATTTTCATATTCATCTATTTCTTCAAGAGTATCTGATTCCGTGAGAAGCACCAAACCTTCGCCCTGGCCATCTGCAAAGTGAATGCCCTGGACAAGATTACCTTGGACATCCTCTAGGTTATAGGCTGTAAGGTCCTTAATTTCTTGCCAATGAACATCGGCACTTATGGCTTGGGCCATGGGTAGGAGCAGGATAGTGAGAAATAGAAAGCAGGTAGTGTGCAAAAATTTCATGGAGATGCTCCTTGGTGGTTGATGGAGGAGCGAACAAAATTTTCTGTTCGCTCCTTATAACACAAGGGAGAGAGGTAGAGAAGGTTACTGAGGCAATTGGGCGCCAAAGCCTTCCACTGCACCAAAGAGTTTTAAGGCATCTTCCAAAGGATAACGATTGGCCCACATGGTTACGCTGGACTGAATAGTACCTTGCTGATTCATACCCATGGCTCGACGGAAGGTATTAGCCGGTGAGTCAGCATCATAACTGGTTACCTCACTGTAGGAGGCACTGAGGAAGCCTTCCAGGTAGGCCATGTTCAGGGCGTCTTTAAGAGGTTCTGCAGAATCCAAACCCACATTACCATCAACACTGGTAAAAGTGGTGCCGGGAATATCCAGGTCAGGCAAATCTTCAAAATGTTCCTCAACCCATAAACGCATGAATTTTCCGCTACCAGGAGCAGTCATGTCTGCTTCCTTGTTTAAAAAGAACATATTGCGATCCAAGGCGACATTTTTTCTTTCCTTGAGGTCAGAGTCAATGCGGGTATTATCGTAGCCGGCAAAGGTGCTCAGGGACAAAATGTTACCCTGAATCACATAGTCGCAAGCTGTCATGCCCCGGACACCATAGCCCATGTCGCCCATGTCTGTAGTGCGGCTCCAGGTAAACAAAACTGTATTATCAAGGATGTGTGCCTGGGCAGCGTGGCGATCATTGAGACGTCCACGAATTTCCATGGCCGCCATGCGGTTGGCAGTAAATACATTATTTTTGACAGTAAAAGTACCTTTGCCTTGTGCAACCCAAATTCCATACAGGCAGGCATTATTGAAGACACAATTGCTGACAGTAAAATCACCAGATGTATTACCTTTCATAATGGCAATATCAACACTTGGAACGGCCGAGGGGGAAGACTTGGTCGGAGGGATCAACAAAATACCCGTATCCAATCCTTCTGGTTTGCCCTTGGTCTCATGGTAATCATTGGTCTCGCCCTGATCAAAGATAAGGCCATCAATAAGGGTTGCGCCTTCTTTGTTCCCTTGCTCGATCATAAATACAGCACCATCACGATGTGTATCCTGCTTTTTCACTGGAATGACTGTGGTGCGATGCTTGAGAATGTCTCGTTCAGAAAAGTCAGGTGCATAGCCACCAAGGATGGAAAGTTGTTTATCCAGCTTGATTTGTCCCTTATCCATGATGCCACAATAGTTGCCAACAGCGACATGAATAGTGTCCCCATCTTCAGCGATATCAATGGCTTTTTGCAAGTTTTTAAGAGGCTCTTCCTTGGTGCCTGAAAAACTGTTTTTACCAGTTTCCTTGTTGACATAGAAATCTGCGGCCCCGGCAAAGGACGCCCCGACCAACAACACAGCCATAGCCAAAAAAGCAGATAACTGTCTCATCATCATATTACTCCTGCATTAAGGGTTGATAATTCTAGACTTTAATTATCAATAAAATCCAATGTTGGCAAACCTTTTTCAAGATAATGGGCAAGAGGAAAGTGCGCATTGCTACAGGATTTGGTCCATGCTTTTCTTTATTTTTACTTTCATAGCATTATGGTATAATAAAATTATGTGAAAAAAAGGACTTGGAAAATCAGATGGTTTGCGGTAATAGTCCGCTGGTATGGTAATTTGAAACCCTGAAAAAGTTAACGTTAAAATCCAAGGAGATGGGTGATGGCGTACACAGTAACAACATCGACAAGTTGGTTCCAGCGGTTAGGGTCTTCGTTTCGTGGGATAGTCACTGGCGTGGTCCTAGTTATAGTGGGAACCATACTCTTGTGGTGGAACGAAGGAAACTTTGTGAAAACTGGCGATGCTCTGACTGAGGCCCAAGGAGTCACACAACAACTTGGAGATATCAGCACTGTGGATTCCTCCAAAAATGGACAATTGGTTCATGCCACAGGGGATGTTGCCACAGAGGACATGCTGACTGATCCTATTTTTAATGTTTCCGCCAATGCTATCCGAATTGAGCGGACTGTAGAATTTTTTCAGTGGGTAGAGCATTCCAAAGAGGAAAAACGACAGAAACTCGGTGGGGGTGAAGAGACCGTAACCACTTATACCTATGAAAAGGATTGGGTGAGCAAGCCCATTGATTCATCACGTTTTGTTGATCCTAATGCAGTCAAAAGAAATCAAAACTTTATTTTGGCCAATATAGAAAATTTTAAAACTCAAGCCACAAATGTGAGTTTTGGCGCTTATCGATTGCCAGAATTTTTGATCAGTTCCATCAGTGGCGCAGTGCCTTGGGCCGTGGAATTACCTGAAGAGACCAAAGCTTCTTTAACGCAGCAAATAAGCCAAATGATGCCAGCTACATCTGCTGCACCAAGCACTGCTGTACCGAATACAGCAGCCACTCAATCTTCCAGTTTTTATAATCTGATGGAAGAGCAAGTAACACAGCCCGCAGCACCAGCTCAGGAACTGGTGCATGTTCAGGCCAGCACCATCATGCTCAGTGCTTCTCCTGGAGTGCCTCAAATTGGGGACGTGCGTATTACCTTCAAGGTCACCCATCCTGGCACCATCAGTATTTTGGCCAAGCTTAATGGCGATACTTTTGAGCAATACCGTGCTGCCAATGGCAAAACCGTGAGCAAGTTGTCCATGGGTACCCATAGTCTGGAAAATATGTATGGCGAGGCACATTCTGCCAATTCAACCATGACCTGGATACTTCGTTTTGTTGGTGCTGGGTTGGTTATTGTGGGCTTGA
Organism: Desulfovibrionales bacterium; assembly: GCA_012727715.1. GTDB lineage: Bacteria > Desulfobacterota > Desulfovibrionia > Desulfovibrionales > Desulfomicrobiaceae > Desulfomicrobium. The sequence goes on from JAAYGN010000124.1 coordinate 8,752, forward strand.
AAATGGTCTTGGCACCCTTGTCAGTGATAGCGTCTGTGCTGCCCATTTTGGGCAATATCGTTGGTGCTGGCGCAGGGTTGGTCAGTACCTTGTTAGGCGCTGCCTGGTCCCTGCTTATTATTTCCATTGCCTGGCTGCGGTTTCGACCTATTGTGGGCGTTGGTATGCTGGTTGTGGCTGCAATTCTTATCGGGTTGGTGGTCATGCGCGGACGTGGAGCGAAAGCACCTGCACCAGCTTCTGATGCAACACCTGAAGTCTAAGTTTTGAATCGGAACGGCTTTCAGAAATAAACTGGAGGCCGTTTTTTGTTTAAACCTGAGGATAATTATGAAGAAATGTATGGTTGTTAAAAAAACAATGAAGTTGAGTTGGTGGAGCCTGGTGCTCATCACAATATTTTTATTGAGTGGCTGCGCCTCACAAGTTCAGGTCACAAGTCGTCAGAGTTTGCCTCTCCTTTTTCCTGATGCGGATTTTACCCTGACCATTTTGCACACCAATGATGTGCATTCTTCCTACGGAGGAATCACGGACAAGGGCATGACCTGTTATAGTGCTTTGTGCGAAGGAGGCCGGGGAGGATACGTTCGTCTGGACCAGGCTGTGCGTGCCATTCGTCAGGATAGTCCTGATGCCTTGCTTTTGGATGCTGGAGATATTTTTCAAGGCACCTTGTTTTGGACCTTGCACAAAGAACGTATGCACATGGCCCTGATGGACAAGATGGGTTATCAGGCTATCATTCCTGGTAACCATGAATTTGATGATGGGTGGGCGACCTGGTTGCGTCTGATAGAAGGCCTCAAGACTCCGGTGTTAGCGGCTAATGTGGTTTTTGATCCCCGCCCAGACTCTCCAGCCCTGGACAAGATCAAGCCATATATTGTTTTAGAACGCCAAGGGCGTAAAATCGGTATTGTGGGCTTGGTTACCGAAGATGTGCCTACGACCTCCACTCCTGGTCCTGGCGTAGAATTTTCCAGTGCGCAGGCAACCTTGGAAAAAGCTGTGGCTGAGCTCACGGCCCAGGATGTGCACATTATTATTGCTGTTACCCATTTGGGGCTGGAAGTTGATCGGCAATTGGTCCGAGCTGTAGATGGAGTGGATATTGTTGTTGGTGCCCATAGCCATAGCCTGTTATCCAATTATAATAAAAAGGCTGAAGCTCCTTATCCTGTGGTGGAACAAACTCCAGATGGCACCACTGCTTTGGTTGTGACTGCCTCCACAGCCTGTATTTATCTGGGACATTTGGATGTGGGTTTTGATAGTGAGGGTGTGGTGCGTGAATGGCGTGGTCGTCCTATTTTATTAGACCAGGCTACTTTGGAGAGTCTGCATGCACCAGAACCCAATGCTGAACTGGTCCAGCTCATTGAAGACTTTGCTGTGCCCGTCAAGGAAATGATGCAAACTACCATTGGCACTGTTAATGCCGCAGATAAAGAGGGGCTGCCTTTGGAGGAGCCCAATGTCATGGAGTGCCGCAAGGTGGAATGCATGACCGGTAATATTGTTGCCGATGCCTTGCGTACAGTGCCTTTTTCAGAAGCGCAGATTGCAATCATCAATGGCGGTGCTTTACGTACTTCTCTACCGGGTGGGGCGATTACACCTGGTAATGTTCTGGGTACTCTTCCTTTTCAAAACACTCCGGTTATTACCGATATGCCTGGAGAAATTTTGTGGCAGGCCCTGGAGCATGGAGTGGCTAAATATGGCGAAGGTGAGGGAGGTTTTTTGCAGGTTTCAGGTCTGCGCTATGCCTTTAATCCCGCTCTTGCGCCGGGCAGTCGTGTAACGAGGGCTGAGTTTCAAGCGCCTAGCGGACAATGGTTGCCAGTGGATAAACAAAGTACGTATCGAGTAGTCACTGTAGATTTTATTGCCAATGGTGGGGATGGGTTTGATATGTTTACATCCTTGCTCTGGGCCGAGGGAGACAAACTGGCCAATGATTCTTTGCGGGTCTATTTCGAAGAATATTCGCCCATTGCAATCCAGCTTGAAGAACGCATTATTATTGAATAGTTGTTTTCATTTTTTTGATTGTATTTGAGGGGCAAAGTTTTTCGCCCCTTTTTTATTTTCAGCTATAAAAGTTTTGTATGCTGTAGCCCACAAGGTAGTGCCATTGGTGGCACACCTTAAAACTTTGGGGAGGACACTATGCTTGTACCCCGTAAGTGTACCCTTTGTCCCCGACAATGCCTGGCCGACAGAACGAAAGAACCCGGATATTGTCTGGGTGGTGAGACCATGCGTATTGCCAGTGTTTTCGCCCATCAAGGTGAAGAGCGTTGTTTGTCTGGCACTCGCGGCAGTGGCACTATATTTTTCTCGGGTTGTAATTTGCGCTGTGTTTTTTGCCAAAATCACGACTTGCGTGACGCCATTGCTGGTGAACCCATGAGTGTGGATGATTTGGTTTTCATTTGTCTGCGTTTAGCGGCTCATGGGGTGCACAATTTGAACATGGTCACCCCCACCCATTACCGCCCCTGGATCCAGGCAGCCATGGCTGAAGTGCGTCAACGAGGGGTAACCCTGCCCCTGGTCTGGAATACCAGTGGTTATGAGACCTTGGAAAGTATTCAGGCCCTGAAAGATGATGTGCATATCTGGCTCTATGATCTTAAGTTTTATAGCCCGGACTTGGCGCAACAATTGGCCCAGGCTCCTGATTACTTTGAGGTAGCTTTTGCTGGACTCAAACTGGCCTGCGAAATGAGCGGTCCACCAGTCCTTGATGCTCAGGGCATCATGCAGACAGGAGTGATTGTGCGGATGCTAGTTTTGCCAGGCCATAGTGATGATAGTATTCGACTCTTGGAAGCCATGGCTCAGGAACTGCCTCGGGATGGTTTTTTCATCAATCTTATGGATCAGTATTTTCCGCCCTCTGGAGCTGTTTTGCCTAAGGAGCTACGTACTCGCCTTGAAATTTCCGAGTTTAAGAAAGTGGTCCAGGCCGCCCGGGATTTGGGTTTTGGGGAGGATTTTTTATTGTAAATAGTATTATTGTACTTGTCCCCCACATTGCCCAGCATACTTTTCCTTGGTATGTTGACGCAACTTTCCTACTTTTTTGTATTCATTGCTTACAGGAGGTAAGACCATGCAGCCACAGCTTGATGATCATCTGCGTCTGACACTTTTTAAGGATATGCTGCTTATTCGCGCCTTTGAAGAGCGCATCACGCAAATGGCCCATGAACAGGGCCGTTTGCCTGGTATGCAGATCACCTGCCACGGCCAGGAAGCCATTGCCGCTGGCGTGGTGCGGGCCATGGCCGAACAGGATGTTATTGTCACCAACCACCGTAGTCATGGACATATGTTGGCCAGAGGTGTGGACCCCAGAGCCATGATGGCGGAAATCATGGGTAAAGAGGGGGGCCTCAATCGAGGTAAATCCGGCACCCTGCACCTGGCTGATCCGGCCCGCAACGTGCTCATGACTTCCACTGTAGTGGGTGCTGGTCCTCTTTTGGCCATGGGTGCAGCCTTTGCTCAGCATTATCGTCAGGAACAGGCAGTTACCTGTGTGTTTTTTGGAGATGGTGCTGCGGCTGAAGGGAGTGTCCATGAAGCCATGAATATGGCTGCGGTATGGAAACTGCCAGTGCTATTTGTGTGCGAGTCCAATTGTTGGGCTGGTGCTCAGGCCCATGACGTGCATTGTCCCATTGGAAAAATTGCGGATCGTGCTCCAGGTTATG
>JAAYGN010000270.1 GCA_012727715.1 Desulfovibrionales bacterium
GCCAGTGCTGTGCACTGAATTGTTGCCAGGAGAAGCGGCCAAGCAGTTTGGCCAAATCTATGCAACTTTGAACGCGGCTTGCAGTAGTACATCCCTTATGCTGACAACCTACTTCGGGCCCCTTGCAGGCAACCTCGAACTGGCTGTTAATTCTGGCTGCGCCGCCCTGCACATAGACCTGTTGCGGGGCAAGGGACAGCTTGACGCTGTTCTGGCGACATTCCCCCCGACCATGTCGCTTTCGTTGGGCATTATTGACGGGCGTAATATTTGGAAAACTAATTACAGCAAAGCCACAGCTCTTGTGCAGCAGGCTGTTTCTTCCATTGGTACAGATCGGGTATTGCTTGGTTCTAGCTGCTCTTTGCTTCATTGCCCGGTGGATGTGGCCGAAGAAAACACCTTACCGGAATATATTAAAAATCGTATGGCCTTTGCCGTGCAGAAGTGCTCGGAATTGGTCACGCTGCATAGCATTGTTGAGAAAAACGACCACAATGCTCTGGAAGAAAACGTGGCGCTTCTGAATGCCGCTGCTACCCATGGGGACAGCTGTATTGCCGAAGTGCGTGGCCGTGTCTCGTCCGTGATTGCTACAGATTTTTTTCGCCAGTCTACTTACCTGACACGCCGTGCCGCACAATCCTGGCTTAACTTGCCTCTGCTGCCAACAACTACCATTGGCTCGTTTCCGCAAACCACGACCATTCGCAAAACCCGCCTTGATTTTAAGAAGGGCATTATTTCGGAACCGGACTATATCGCCGCCATTAAAAAGGAAATCAAGGATTGCATTGAAAAGCAGGAAAAACTTGGCCTTGATGTGCTCGTTCATGGCGAAGCCGAACGCAATGATATGGTGGAATATTTTGGGCAGCAGCTTGGCGGCTTCTGCTTCACAGAAAATGGCTGGGTGCAGAGCTACGGAAGTCGCTGCGTGAAACCTCCCGTCATTTACGGTGACGTGTACCGCAAGCAGCCCATGACAGTAGATTGGATATTGTATGCGCAATCCCTTACGCCGAAGCCGGTCAAAGGTATGCTCACCGGGCCGGTTACCATTTTATGCTGGAGTTTCGTGCGTGACGACTTGGAACGGAGCGAGGTCTGTAAACAAATAGCTTTGGCCATTCGTGATGAAGTGCAGGACTTGGAGAAAGCCGGTGTTCGTATCATTCAAATTGATGAAGCCGCTTTGCGTGAGGGTATGCCTCTCACAAAAGCCGAAGCAGAAATCTATCTGAAGTGGGCCATAGATGCTTTTCGTCTTGCCACTTCCGGGGTCAAGGATGCGACACAGATTCACACGCATATGTGCTACAGCGAATTCAACGCTATTTTGCCCTGGATTGCCAAGATGGATGCCGACGTGATCAGCATTGAATCCAGCCGTAGTGGCATGGAGCTTTTGGACGCCTTTACCGAGTTTCACTATCAGGCGGAAATAGGGCCGGGTGTATATGATATTCATAGTCCGCGTATTCCCACAATTGAAGAAATGGAAGAATTGCTGCACAAAGCCTTGTGCCATATCCCCAAGGAACAATTGTGGGTCAATCCTGATTGTGGCTTGAAAACGCGGCAATGGGAAGAAGCGTATCCTTCTCTTGAAAATATGGTCTTTGCCACATTGCAGGTCCGCAAAGCGTTGAGCGAGCAAGAAGGACAATAAACAAAAAACCGCTTCTTGTGGGAGCCACCAGGAAAGTATAAAATACTATCAGAGCCGGCCATATCTATTACAGGTATGGACGGTTCTTTTTGTTTTTCTCCAGCTTGGCCAGGACTGGTAGTGTTAATGCCTTGATAGGCACTCGCCTGAGTGGACCTTGAGCCGTAAGCCATAGCATGTGAAAATCAACAGGGTCAGCAATCCCTCCATGTTCATCAACAAAACTATAC
>JAAYGN010000125.1 GCA_012727715.1 Desulfovibrionales bacterium
ACACTAGGGGCGGGTCTATACATGACGAGTCACCTTATGTCATGCTGCGCGTAAGTCGCAGCATCCATGCCTTTCCATGCCTTTCCTGGATTCCTCGACTTCGCTTCGCTCCGCGCGGAATGACGAGGCGCCTTATGTCATGCTGCGTGTCAATCGCAGCATCCATGCCTTTCCATGTCTTTCCTGGATTCTGCGATTTCACTTCGTGAAACGACAGAATGACAGAAATAGCATTTTTACGCCATGTCCAGGGCAGTCGCAGAGCCAGCCCTGAGCATAGCCGAAGGGATCTATCTTCCCCCTAACTGCCCACCTCGTGCATTGCTCTTGCCCCAGATAATTTGTATGCGTAGGATTCCCTAAAGATAGACAACCATGGCCCTTGTCCTGGTAGTTATGACACACAAAAAATGGAGGTCCTATGAATCCCAAAGAACTACTTTATGCTGAATCCCATGAATGGGTAAAAATTGATGGTGACCAAGCCACCATGGGCATTACTGATTTTGCCCAGAGTGAACTGGGTGACTTGACCTTTGTGGAGCTGCCCCAGGTGGGCGATCAGGCTGTGGCTGGAGAAGAAATTGGTAGCGTGGAATCGGTCAAGGCTGCCAGTGAGATTTATGCACCTGTGAATGGTCAAGTTGTGGCGGTGAATACTGAACTGGAAGATGCTCCGGAACTGATCAACAAGGAACCCTATGGTGCGGGCTGGATGATCAAGATCAAAATTACTGATGCTCCTCAAAATCTGCTTAATGCTGACGGCTACGCCGCCCTGTACCCCGAAAAAGCCTAAGACCCGGAGGTACCATGCCCTTTATTCCCCATACTCCCAGTGAACAGGAGGCCATGTTGGCCACCATTGGCGTGCCCAGCATAGAGGCCCTGTTTGAGGACATTCCCCACAACTTGCGGGCTCAAGAACTTGGCCTGGACCAGGGCTTAAGTGAAATGGATGTCCTGCAAAAACTACGGGCCCTGGCGGCTAAAAACCAGACCTCGTTGACCTCATTTTTAGGGGCTGGATTTTACGACCACTATATCCCCAGTGCAGTGGATGGCTTGAGCATGCGCGGTGAATTTTATACTGCCTACACACCGTACCAGGCTGAAGCCTCCCAAGGTATTCTCCAGGCTATTTTTGAATATCAGACTGCTGTGGCCAGACTTATGGATCTGGAATTTGCCAATGCCTCTCTCTATGATGGAGGCACGGCCTTGTACGAAGCCATGGTCATGGCCGCCCGCCACACCAAGCGGACCCGCTTTGTTTTGTCTGAAGATGTCAGCCCCATTTATCGCACCATGCTTAAAAGTTATGCTTCCAACCTGGATTTTGAGCTGGTGACTATTACACATAAAAATTGCAATGCTGATCTGAATGGCCTGACTGAGGCCCTTAATGACCAGACCGCAGCCATTATTGTGCAAAATCCCAACTTCTTTGGCACTATCCAGGATTTTACAGAACTGTTCATCAAAGCCCGGGAACAAAAAATTGTTTCCATTATTTCCACTTATCCCATGATGCAGTCCCTGCTCAAAACTCCGGGCAAAATGGGGGCGGACATTGCTGTGGCTGAAGGCCAGTCTTTGGGCTTGCCCCTTAATTTTGGCGGCCCGTATCTGGGCATGATGGCCTGTACCAAGGCCTTGATCCGGCAAATGCCGGGGCGCATTGCTGGCCGGACCATCGATAAAAACGGTAAAACCGGCTATGTCTTGACCTTGCAAGCCAGAGAGCAACATATTCGCCGGGAACGAGCCACGTCCAATATTTGCTCCAACCAGGCTTTGTGCGCCCTGCGTGCCCTGATCTATATCAGCCTGCTGGGACCTCAGGGCTTAAAGAAAACCGCTCAAACCGGTATTGAACGTGCCCATTATGCAGCCAACCGGCTGAACCGGGTGCCTGGTGCGCAAGTGGTCAATGCTCCCTTTGGCAATGAATTTACCATCCGGCTGCCCATGCCGGCTGATACAATGGTGGCCAAGCTGCTGGATGCGGGCTTTGTGGCTGGTTTTCCTTTGGGACGCTATTATGAGGGCATGGATAATCATCTTTTGGTGGCCTGCACGGAAAAAACCACCAAGGAAAGTATCGGTATTTTGGCTGAACTGATGGGAGGCGCTCTGTGAACACTGTATTTCAAAATTCCATTCCCGGCCGCAAGGGTGTTTGGCCCAAGGAACCCAAAGGCAACACGGAAGGGGATATCCCGGCTTATCTGTTGCGGGACACAAGCCCCAAGCTGCCCGAACTTTCGGAACTGGATGTGGTGCGCCACTTCACCAAACTTTCACGCCTAAACTATAGCGTGGACAGCAATTTTTATCCCCTGGGGTCATGCACCATGAAGTATAACCCCAAGTTTACAGAAACCGTGGCTGCTTTGCCCGGATTTAGTTCCCTGCATCCCTTGCTGCCCCAGCTGGAAGGTGGTGGGCGCCTGGCCCAGGGTGCTTTGGAAGTGCTTTATAACACTGAACAGCTACTGGCAGAAATTACAGGTATGAGCGCCTTTACCATGCAACCCATGGCTGGAGCCCATGGCGAGCTGACCGGGGTCATGCTCATGGCTGCCTATCATCGGCATAAAGGTAATAACAAAACCAAGATCATTGTGCCTGATTCTGCCCATGGCACCAATCCGGCAACAGCAGCCATTGCTGGCTTTGATGTGGTTACCATTGCTTCCAAAAATGGCATCATTGACCCTGAAGCCGTGGAAAAAGTCCTGGATGATCAGGTGGCCGGGATCATGATGACCTGCCCCAATACCCTGGGTCTTTTTGAGTGCCATTTACAGCGCATTGTGGAGCTTATTCATGGTGTGGATGGGCTGCTCTATTATGATGGAGCCAACTTGAACGCCATTATGGGTAAAATGCGGGTAGGGGATGCTGGGTTTGATATTGTCCATTTAAACCTGCATAAAACCCTGGCCACTCCCCATGGTGGTGGAGGACCTGGTTCCGGCCCGGTGGGAGTGAGCCCCTGTTTGGTGGATTTTTTGCAGGTGCCCAGGGTCATCAAGTTGGCTGATGGTCAATTTCACCTGGAC
>JAAYGN010000013.1 GCA_012727715.1 Desulfovibrionales bacterium
AATCATTTTTATCTTATGTTTGGTGGTGGGTATTATTGGTGGTGTCTATGGTATTGGTGGTGGCGCCATTGTTGCCCCGTTTTTTGTTTCTATTTTGGGGCTGCCTGTTTATACTGTGGCTGGAGCAACATTACTTGGCACTTTGGTCACATCTGTGTCCGGAGTATTTATTTTCCAGATTTTGGCTTTTGTTTATCCGAATCAAAGTATTGGCCCGGACTGGGCCCTGGGTTTTTTATTTGGTTTGGGGGGTATGCTTGGCATGTACTGCGGCGCGAGAATGCAAAAGCATATCCCGGCGCGCAGTATTAAAATCATGCTCTGTATAATTGTTATGGGTACGTCTTTAAAATATATGTTGGAATATTTACATTAGTCGATCAATCCTCACAAACATGACCACCAGGGATAATCCGTGGAGGTACTGCGGATTTATGCTCAATATGGCTCATTTTGGCGATGACCACAAAGAATACCGGTACCAGTAAAGATCCAAAGATGGTTGAGGAAATAGTTCCTCCAATAACACCGGTGCCAATGGAGTTTTGGCCGCCTGATCCTGCACCGGTACTTAGGGCCAGGGGCAGAACTCCAAGTCCAAAGGCCAGGGAAGTCATGAGAATAGGACGTAAACGCTGACGAGCAGCCAAAGCTACAGCAGGCAAAGTTTCCATACCCGACTCCACCAAACTTTTGGCAAATTCCACAATCAAGATAGCATTTTTTGCAGCCAAGCCCATGGTTGTCAGCAAACCCACCTGAAAATAAACGTCGTTATTGAGTCCTCGCAGACTCACGGCCGCCAGAGCACCCAGCACGCCAATGGGAATGACCAAAACGACTGAGGCTGGTAATGACCAACTTTCATACAATGCTGCCAGACAAAGAAAAACAACAATAATGGATAAGCTATAGAGCATGGCAGTTTGTGCTCCGGCTTGACGTTCCTGAAAGGAGAGTCCTGTCCAGGAGAATCCAAATCCATCAGGCAATTGTCCTGCCAATTCTTCCATGGCGGCCATGGCCTGACCTGAGCTTTTGCCAGGTGCTGGTGCTCCCAAAATTTGCATTGCCGGTACACCATTGTAGCGTTCCAGGCGAGGAGAGCCCATGGTCCATTCTGCAGTAGCAAAACTCGATAAAGGAACCATTTCTCCTTTTTTACCCCGCACATGCCAACGCTTAATATCTTCAGGCATCATGCGGTACGGTGCGTCGGCCTGCATAATCACTTTTTTGACCCGACCTTTATCTAAAAAGTCATTAACATAGGAACTCCCCCAAGCTGTGGCAATAACCGCAGTGACGTCTCCTATAGACAAACCTAGCGCACTGGCTTTGTTCCAATCCAAATTAATTTTGTATTCAGGAGTATCCTCCAGGCCATTGGGGCGGACCATGGCCAAATCAGGATGGTTTTGGGCCATAGCCAAAAGCTGGTTGCGCGCAGCCGTAAGCTTTGCATGCCCTTGTCCGGTTCTGTCCTGCAATTCAAAATCAAAGCCCACTGCATTCCCCAATTCCATGATGGCTGGTGGGGTAAAAGCAAAGACCATGCTGTCACGATATTGGGAAAAAGCGGCCATGGCTCGACCAGCGATGGCCGGGGCCTTGAGTTCCGGAGTTGTGCGCAAATCCCAATCCTTGAGACGGACAAAACACATGGCCGTGTTTTGTCCACTGCCACTGAAACTAAATCCGGCCACGCCCATGATGGATTCTACTGCTTTCTTTTCATTGGTCAAAAAATGCTGTTCAATGCGTTCCAGGACTTCCAGGGTTTTTTCCTGAGTAGTACCAGTGGGCAATTGAGCCTGAACAAAGAGAATACCCTGATCTTCGTCAGGTAAAAAAGCAGTGGGCAGCTTTTGGAAAAGAAAAATCATGCCACCCACAAAAAGGACATAAACACATAAAGATCGCAACCATCTTCGGCCCAGGCAGCCAACAATCTTTTCAAATTTTGCGGCCAAGGCTTCAAAGGAGCGGTTAAACCAGCCAAAAAAACCACGTTTACTTCCTCCCTGGGGTACAGGTCTGAGCATGGCTGCGCACAGGGCTGGGGTTAAAATCAGGGCTACCAGGACAGACAAGGCCATGGCTGAGACCAAGGTAATGGAGAATTGTCGATAGATAACGCCAGTGGATCCGCTAAAAAAAGCCATGGGAATAAATACAGCAGACAAAACCAGACCAATGCCCACCAAGGCTCCGGAAATTTGCGTCATAGACATCTTGGTGGCGTCCCGGGGTGAGAGACCGTCTTCATGCATGATGCGCTCAACATTTTCCACAACAACAATGGCATCATCAACCAAAAGGCCAATGGCCAGGACCATAGCAAACATGGTTAGAGTATTGATGGAATAGCCAAAGGCCGCCAGTACTCCAAAGGTGCCTAAAAGCACCACCGGTATGGCAATGGTGGGAATAAGTGTGGCCCGAACATTTTGTAAAAAAAGAAACATAACCAGAAAGACAAGGATAATAGCTTCAATAAGGGTTCGGACCACTTCTTTGATGGAAATACGCACAAAAGGTGTGGTGTCAAAAGGCTCAACTATATTCATGCCTGCGGGCAGGGTTTCTTTGATAACCTCTATATATTCTCTGATATTTTCTATGGTGGACAAGGCATTGGACCCTGTGCCCAGCCTGACGGCCATGCCTGCAGTGGGCTGACCATTATAACGTGATCGAATCTGGGCGTTTTCTGCACCAAGTTCAACCCTGGCGACATCACCCAGGTGCACTGTGGAGCCATCCGTATTCACCTTGAGCAAAATATTTCTGAATTCCTCTGGGGTCTGAAGACGGTCTTGGACAGAGACAGTGAAGTTGATGCGTTGCTCTTCCACAGACGGCAGTCCACCCAGTTGTCCAGCAGAAACCTGGGAATTTTGGGCTTTGATCGCCGTACTGATATCAGCTGGAGTCAAGCTATAAAGATGTAATTTGTCAGGATTAAGCCAAATACGCATGGCATGTTGAGAACCAAAGAGGGTGGCTTCACCCACACCATCGACACGGCTTAAACCGTCGAGGATATTGGTTGCAGCATAGTCAGCCAGTTGTGTATTGGACATGGTACCGTCTTCTGAGACCAGGCTAAATACAGCCAAAAAGTTTTTTGCTGCTTTTTTAACTTGTACCCCTTGAACTTGTACTTCCTGAGGCAGGAGGGACATGGCCAACTGCAATTTGTTTTGCACTTGTACCTGGGCAATATCAGGGTCTATGTCAGACCGAAAGGTCAAAACAATTTCAGCCTGGCCTGAGGACTGACTAACCGAGGACATATAATCCAGTCCATCCAAGCCAATCATTTTTTGTTCAATGACCTGGGTCACCGAGTCCTCCAGAGTTTGGGCCGAAGCACCAGGATAGGTGGCAGTAATGGACACAGATGGAGGCGCGATGTTTGGATACTGAGCCACAGGAAGAACCCGGACAGCCAGTAGCCCAGCCAGCATGACAATAATCGCCAAAACCCACGCAAAAATAGGACGATCAATAAAAAAATGAGACATTGCAGTTCCTTAAGGTGTGCTGGAGGCAATACGCACAGCCATGCCAGGTCGTATTTTTTGTAGATTATCCATGACCACCTGATCACCAGCTTGGAGTCCTTGTCGAACAATCCAATTGCCACCCACAGCGCGATCCAACTCCAAAGAGCGTAATTCCAGTACGTTATCAGGACCAACGACCAGAGTTTGTGCTTGGCCTTGCGCATCACGCGACACACTTTGTTGGGGAACAAGTATTGCTTTGGTCAAGATACCTTCTTCAATCTGAGCTCGTACGTACATGCCGGGCAAAAGCTCACGATCAGGATTGGGGAAAAGGGCACGTAAGGTCACAGTTCCAGTATCCTGGTCCACATTGGCTTCAGCTAATTGTAATGCTCCTGGTAAGGCATAGGTGCTGCCATCTTCCAACATCAAAGATGCTTTGGCTTCCTTGGCAGCCACAGATTGCACACTACCACTTTGGATAGCGCGACGAAGTCTCAAGAGTTCCACATTGGATTGGGTTAAATCAACATAAATGGGATCAAGCTGCTGAATGGTGGCCAGGGGCTGAGCCTGATTGGCCGTGACCAGGGCACCAGGAGTAATGGATGAGCGACCAATGCGACCACTAATGGGAGCTACAACCTTGGTTCGCTGTAAATCAATTCGTGCTGCGTCCAGTTCAGCTTGAGCTGAGGCCACATTGGCCTCACAAAGTCCCAGAGCTGCTTTGACTTCATCATAATCCTGCTGGCTAACTGCCTGAGTACGAATGAGTTCAGCATAGCGCTTGGCTTTGAGTCTGGCTGGTTCCAATTCAGCCTGACTTCTGGTTACGGCTGCTTTGGCCCGAGCGACCACTGTTTCATAAGGTGCTGGATCAATTTGGTATAATAACTCTCCTGCCTTAACTTCAGAACCTTCAATAAAGGTTCTTTTCTGAATAATTCCACCGACCTGGGGGCGAATTTCAGCCGTTTGATAGGCCGTCGTACGTCCTGGAAGTTCTGAAGTGAGGCTGACTTCTTGTTCTTGCACAGTGAGAACAGTGACTTCTAGAGCAGAAACAGGATTGGTTGGTACTAAATCCTCGGCTTGTGAGGACTGCTGATGCAAGAAGTAGGTGCAAACAGCAATAAGGAGAGCTGTCACCACAATGAATAATTTCTTCATATTTTTTTCCTTCCTTAGGTGGAAATATTTCAAGAATTGGTTTTTGAAATGTGTTTGTGATTATGGGGTCAGACCCTGAACAAAAATAGCCCAACTAGCTTCAGCCTGTGACTTGGGAGCAACCATGGAACCTTCTCGTCTGTATAAAATGGCAATGGTTAAAAACAAGCCTAGAAATTGTACAAAGATCTGGCCTGGCTCAAGGTCTGTACGGATTTCTCCCCTGGCCTGCCCCTGGGCAATAATGGCCGATGTCAGCATTCTTTGTTCGCGGTGAGAAGCTTGCAGCTGTTGGCGCAGTTCCGGTGCTTCATCCCATAAGGTGTCAGCAAGAACCAGGGTGGGCAGGGCTCGATAGCGTTCAATAACACTGATGTGCAGGTCATAACAGCGGCGTAGCTTGGCCAAAGTATTTCCTTCTGTTTCCAGGGCCTGGTGTAAACCTTCACTTTTGACTTGGTCGAGAAGTTCCAAAATACTGGCCAAAATTGCGACTTTTCCACCAGGAAAATGCCGATACAAAGCAGGGGCAGTAACCCCGATGGCCTGAGCAACATTGCGTGTGGTCAAAGCAGCGATACCCTGTTCAGCAACCAAGGTTAAGGCAGCTTCGGCGATCTGCTCACGCCGGAGAATTGTGGTCAGACGTTTGGACATGGAGGGAGTAGTTAATGATTGTTCACTTAGTCGTCAAGCAGGAATGAAGCTCCTGCTAAAATAATTTTATAACTGATATCTCTGTTGGTTAGGTACGAATTCCTGCATACCAGCGCTCAGCCAAAAAAATGATAACCGCGACCCAGACCAGGGAAAAGCCCATCAACTGACTGCCAGCAAAAGGCTCATGATATAAAAAAACTCCTATTAAAAATTGAATGGTAGGAGCAATATACTGAAGGATTCCAATCAGGCTTAGAGGGATACGTCTGGCGGCAGAAGCAAACATGACCAAGGGAGCGGTAGTAATAATGCCAGCGCCCATAAGTATGAGGTCAGAGCTTAAACCAGTATGGATAAAGACTCCTACTTCCTGATATTCACTCCAGAGTAACCAGCCAAGGGCCGGAGGCAGGAGCAGACCTGTTTCTAGGGCCAAGCCCTCAAAAGCACCCAGGGGAGCTGTTTTTTTTACCAAGCCATAGAGACTAAAGGTAACGGCCAGGATCAGGGCGATCCAAGGTGGGCTGCCGTGATCAATAGTTAGATACAGTACGCCTGCAGTAGCAAGTCCCAAGGGAAGCCATTGCAGGGTGCGTAAACGTTCACGCAAAATAGCTACACCGAGTAGGACAGATAAAAGGGGATTGATAAAATAACCAAGACTTGCTTCTACAATATGACCAGCATTGACACTCCAGACATAAACAAACCAGTTTATACCTATAAGAATACTGGCCATGGTGTAACTTGACCAGATTTTGCGAGTTAATTTTCTGTAAATTCCTTGTATTTTCCTTGAAATAATGAGGTACAAAGCTAGGACGACAAAGGACCAGGTAATACGGTGGGCAAGGAGTTGGGTGGTGGGTACATGGTCTAAAAATTTCCAGTAAATGGGTAAAAGCCCCCAACAGGCATAGGCACTTATAGCTGCAAGAATAGCTGTATTCATGAGGAGGTAACCCACAGGTTGGTTTTGTTTTGTGCCTGTTCAGCACATGGGGTTGGCAAAAGATCTGCCCCTGTTTGTGTGGTCATTATTTATAGTGATGTGAATGTGTATCGAGGTAGAGTATCAAGTAAGAATTATAGTGCACAACACTTTGGAGAAATTGCGGCTAAAGTCAAGGCAACCAGGTCTTGAAGTATGAAAAGTTCAGATGAAAATATGATTGTTTATGTGTTAGTATCTCTAAAGGAAGTTGTGTAAGGTAACTCAAGGACGTCTTTCAATATTAAGAAAATTTACACAAGTAAAATTTATTACTTGCGCAGATGGAAAGCAACTACAATAAAGGTTAGAAAAGTGTGATACAAAAATATATTATCAGATACATAATTTTGAAAGATTTAGTGTAATATTTCTTGCCTTTTTACTAGAGATTGTGGCAGACAGGATATGTAAGTTGTCGGTTTACAATGAATCCTCATAGTTGTTCCTAGTGTTGGAGAAGTAATACAGTGAAAAGATTGAGTTTTTTTGGAAAAAAAAACACAGGTGCTGGATTGGATTTGGGGAGCGAATGGATGAAGGTTGTTACAGTACGACCTGGAAAAGGGGGGTGCGTCCTTGAATCCCTTGCTCGTTGCCCCTGGCAGCCCAGTGATCTTGACAATAACTCGGCAACAGCAAAGAAAATTGTCAACTTATGGTCCCATCTTGATATCAAGGACAAAAAGGTCGTGTCCTCCCTAGCGGGACATGCAGTCATTGTTAAGCGCGTGTCTTTTGAGGCTGATTCCAATCAAGCTCTTAAAGATATTGTTCTTAAAGAAGCTAGACAATATATTCCCTTCGATATGAATGACGTGTACTTGGATTATCAGGTACTTGAGTCTGAACAGAAAAATAATAAATATGATGTACTGCTTGTGGCCAGCAAAAAAAAGGTTGTGCAAAATCTTGGCGACATCATAATGCAGTCAGGTTTGTCTCTTTCTATTGTGGATGTGGATTCTTTTGCTTTATGCAACAGCTTTGAGTTCAACTATCCAGAAATAGAAGACAGTCCTGTGTATCTCCTTGATATTGGCTCAACTCAAAGTGCATTTTGTATTTTTCATAATGCCCAGCCAATTTTTTTACGAGAAGTTTCATTTGGCGGACGCGATCTCACTGAGGCAATAGCCAAGTCCTTGAATATAAAACGTATTGAAGCTGAACGAATTAAAATAAATGGTCAAGAAGATGAAGGCGTTGTTCATAATACCGTTACAGCTGAAATTATTGCTAAAACATTGAAGAGCTGGTGCGACGAGATTAAGCGACTCATTGGATTTTACCAGGCCTCATCTGTGAGTAATGTTTCTGGAAAGGCTTTATATCTTTCTGGTGGGAGTGTCTTGATGCCAGGGCTACGGGAGTTGTTCCAAAGAGAACTAAATCTTGATGTTCATTACCATAATGCCTTCAGAAAAGTGCATATTGATGATAATAAATTTGAACCAAAATATATACATGAGATAGCACCACAAATGGCGGTATCTTTTGGCCTTGCTTTAAGATTTTTAGATAAAAACTAATTCAATAATGAGTTATGTATGATTAAAATTAACTTACTGCCACAGCAAGCAGCAGAGAAGAAGGAAAAATCTGAAAAGGGATTTGCCTTGTTTTTTCTAGGGCTTATTTTGGCTGGCCTATCTGTCTATGGTGTAGAGTATTATTATAATGATATACTTGCACAGCTCAAACAAGAGCAAGGGCAAAAAAAACAAACAAGGGAAATGCTTGAAGCCCAAGTAAAGAAGGTTGACTCTATTTTAACTGAGTTAGAAAATATTGGGCAACGAGTTGAAACCATAAAAAAAGTACGTAAACGCCAAGGCTTACCGGTTCGTTATATTGATGAAATTGTCACCCATATTCCAGAAGATAAATTGTGGTTTGAAACTTTTACGTTGAATGCCAATGGGGCCATTAGTTTGTCTGGAATTGTTCTGGATAACCAGG
>JAAYGN010000126.1 GCA_012727715.1 Desulfovibrionales bacterium
GCCAGTGCGTATTGTCAGTACGCCCATGCGTTTACATTTACGTCCTAAGTTTGTGGAGGATGGACTGATTTTTGATGTGATGTTAGGCCGTGAAGGTAAGGTACCTATCTCCATATTGAATCAGAATACCACTTTTTATGGTCAGCTCCCATTATGGGTCTCTCGAAAGCATAGCTTTTATCCTGTGCAAACCGGGCTGCAACCTCAATTAATTCAAGAATTGGTTACCTCTCCGCCCCTTATTCCTCATGCAGAAATTTCAGAATTTCTTGATCGAGTCTGGACACAAATCCCTGCCTCAGATCTCTATGGACAGGAAGAATTTCTTGAGCGTATGCAGCCTATTTTTGTTCCAGCCAGCTATAATCCCAAGCTTTTTCTCAATGAAGAAGGAAGTTTACTGACCCTGGAAATCCAGAACATCTATGAAACAGAGCATGGTGATATTGCGCTGCCTGGACCAAACCAAGATTTGCAAACAGGGAGTTATCAGTTTGAAGGCAAGTCTTTTCTTATTCGCCGTGACCAGGAAGAAGAAGAGGTTTTGTTAGCTACTTTGATGGATATGAATTTTCAGCCTCGCAGTAATTCTGTTTGGTTTTTAGAGCCAGAAGAAGCAATTACTTTTCTTTTGGATGCCTACCCCAAACTGGTGGAAGCGTATCGTGTCTATGGGGAAAAGGATCTGACCCGTTATAAAGTACGACTAACCCAACCCAATGTTGTGGCCACAGTGGAGACCCAAGAAGAAGATAAATGGTTTAATTTGGAGATCAGTGTTGAGTACGATGATATCTCTGTACCCATTGATAAAATCTGGAAATCATGGATTCAGGGGAAAAGATACGTACAGCTTAAGGATGGCTCTTATACCAGCTTGCCTGAGTCGTGGTTAGAAAAATTAGGCCATAAGCTCCTGGCCTTGGGTTTTGATCCTGAAAAGCCACCTAAAAAACATTTTGAAAGCTTTGAAGCTCCGGTCTTAGATAAGATTTTAGATGATATTCCTGAAACTACTTCTGACAGTTTCTGGAATACACTGCGTGAAAAAATACATGATTTTGAAGAAGTGGAGCAAGTGGAAGTTCCCAAGGGTCTTCATGCCACCCTCCGTCCTTACCAATTGCAGGGCGTGAGCTACATGAATTTTTTACGTGAGTACCATTTTGGTGGGATTTTAGCAGATGAAATGGGCCTGGGAAAAACCATTCAAACCTTGTCCTTTTTGCAATATATGAAAGAAAAAGGGCATAAGGGACCCAACTTGATCATTGTTCCCACCTCAGTTCTTCCCAACTGGGAACGTGAGGCGCAAAAATTTGTGCCAACCATGAAACGCCTGGTTATTTACGGAACACGGCGGGAGAATTTGTTCAAACACATTGAATCTTCAGAATTGATCATTACCACTTACGCCCTGTTACGCCGTGATCTTGATGAACTACTCAAGTTTGAGTTCAATTCCATTATCTTGGATGAAGCACAAAATATTAAAAATCCAAACACCATTACTGCCAGAAGTGTCCGCAAAATTCAGGCACGATTTCGACTTTGTTTGTCAGGTACACCCATTGAAAATACTTTATTGGAATTGTGGTCACTTTTTGAATTTTTAATGCCTGGATTTTTGGGTTCCCAGGCAGCCTTTCAAAAGGGTTTTGTCAAATCCATCAAGGATGGAGATGTTGACAGTTTAGAGTATCTTAAGGCCCGGGTGAAACCTTTTATTCTGCGTCGTACCAAAAACGAAGTAGCTAAAGATTTACCACCAAAAGTGGAAAATGTGTACTATTCAGCATTGTTGGAAGATCAAATGGAATTGTACTCTGCTTTAGCCAAAAAACTTAAAGAACAAGTACTCCATGATGTGGATGAAAAGGGCATTGGCCAGAGCCAAATTTCTATTTTAGATGCACTCCTGAAATTGCGTCAAATTTGCTGTCATCCGCGATTGTTGAAGTTGGATCTGCCTGGTTTTAATGCCAATATTTCTTCAGGGAAGTTTGAAGCTTTTAAAGATTTGGTAACCTCCATTATTGACGATGGACACAAGGTTTTGGTGTTTTCACAATTTGTTCAGATGTTACATATTATCCGAAATTGGTTGCACATGGTTGAAATTCCCTTTTGTTATCTGGATGGAGCCTCCAAAGACCGTTTTGATCAAGTGGACACTTTTAATAACACGCCAGAAATTCCCATTTTTCTTATTTCTTTAAAAGCAGGTGGAACGGGGCTTAATCTGACTTCAGCAGACTATGTTATTCATTATGATCCCTGGTGGAACCCGGCAGTGGAAGATCAGGCCACGGATAGAACGCACCGCATTGGCCAGACTCGTCAGGTCTTTGCCTATAAGATGATTTGTGAGAATACTGTGGAGGAAAAAATCCTCAAACTGCAAGAATCCAAGAAAGGCATTGCCGATTCCATTATTCCTGGTCAATCAGCGTGGAAAACCCTGACTCGTTCTGATTTAGAGATGCTTTTTGAAGTGTAGTGATCAACTCACCTCTGTCGGGTGATCTTGGAGAGGAAAATTTAAAAACAATGCTGGCTCAAGCATATCTCGGTAATTGAGCCAGCATATTTTGTCTGCTTACCTTTACCATCCCCAGGTCAGGTATTCATGAATGGAGTCTGCTGCTTTGCGGCCAGCTCCCATGGCTAAAATGACTGTAGCTGCTCCAGTGACAATATCGCCTCCAGCCCAGACTCCCTTTTTTCCAGTTTTTCCTGTTTCAGGCTGGGCCACAATATATCCCCATTTATTCAGGGGAAGATCTGGGGTGGAGTTGGTCAAGAGGGGATTGGCTCCTGAACCAATGGCCACAATAGCGAGGTCACAATCAATGACAAATTCTGAACCAGGTTGAACTACTGGACGTCTGCGCCCGGAAGCATCTGGTTCTCCTAGCTCCATGCGCACACATTCTATGCCTGTTAACCGGCCCTGATCATTGCCCAGATAACGCACGGGATTGGCCAATAATTCAAAATGCAGGCCTTCTTCTTCAGCGTGATGAATTTCTGCTTGTCTGGCAGGCATTTCTGCTCTGGATCGGCGGTAAACCAGGCTGACCTTTTCTGCTCCAAGGCGCATGGCGGTTCGGGCACTATCCATGGCCACATTCCCTCCACCTAAAACCACCACATGGGAACCACGTGGGATAGGGGTATCCACCTGGGGAAAGAGGTAGGCTTTCATGAGGTTGGCGCGAGTCAAATATTCATTGGCTGAAAGCACACCCACCAAATTTTCACCAGGTAGGCTCATAAACTTGGGTAATCCTGCACCTACACCCAGGTACACAGCATCAAAACCTTCTGCAAAAAGTTCGTCTATGCTCACGGTACGTCCGACTACTGCATCACATTCCAATTGTACTCCCTGGGCTTGCAGGCAGGATACTTCGGCCGCGACTATTTCTTTGGGCAGGCGAAATTCCGGAATACCATAGACAAGTACTCCGCCCGGTTTGTGGAAGGCTTCAAAAATAGTGACGCTATGTCCTTTCAAAATCAGGTCACCAGCAACAGTGAGCCCAGACGGACCAGAACCAACCACAGCAACGCGTTTTCCAGTACACGCTTCACACACAGGTAATTGACAGACTTGATGGGCACGTTCCCAGTCTGCCGCAAAACGTTCCAGGTTGCCTATGGCCACGGGTTCACCCTTTTTGCCCAGAATACATTTGCCTTCACACTGAATTTCCTGTGGACAAACCCGTCCGCACACTGCGGGCAGGCTGTTGCGTTCCCAAATTTTACCAATAGCTTTGTCAAAATTTCCTTGTGCGATGTGATAGATAAATTTGGGGATATCAATGCCTACAGGGCAACCTTGCACACACATGGGGTTTTTGCATTGTAGGCACCGCTTGGCTTCAGCTATGGCCATTTCCGGGGTATATCCCTGGGGAACTTCTTCAAAGTTTTTCGCCCGAATAAGGGGGGGCTGTTCGGGCATGGGATGTCGAGGGCTAGATTTAGCAGTGCTCATGGTCTTTCCCCTCACATTTACAACGTTCATGGCTCAAGCGTTCTTCTTCGTTGTAGGCGCGAAGACGCAGGATCAGTTCATCAAAATCAACCTGATGACCGTCAAACTCAGGACCATCCACACATCCAAATTTTATTTCATTACCTACAGTAACCCGACAGCCACCACACATGCCCGTACCATCAACCATGATGGGATTAAGACTAACCATGGTCGGTACCCCATATTCTTTGGTCATAAGAGAAACAAATTTCATCATGGGTACAGGGCCAACAGCTACCACCTGATCCACTCCACCAGCTTCAAGTTTTTCTTTGAGAACTTCCGTAACAAAGCCTTTGCGACCATAGGAACCATCATCAGTACACACATGCAGCTCATGGGATGCCTGGCGCATTTTGTCTTCCAAAATGAGTAGATCCTTATTTCGCGCACCAATAATGGTGGTTACAGTACAACCAGCTTTTTTCATGCCCTTGGCAATGGGGTGTAATACAGCCACACCTGTTCCACCACCTACACAAATAATATTTTTACCGGGCTCAATGTGGGTGGGCCGACCCAAAGGACCAATAATATTTTGGTAGGTATCGCCAACCTTAAGGCTTTTGAATAATTCTGTACTTTTGCCCACTACCATATAAATGACCGTGATAGTCCCTTTTTCCGGGTCGGTTTCAGCCATGGTCAAAGGGATACGCTCGCCATTTTCATTTGCCTTGAGAATAACAAATTGACCTGGTTGTGCTTTAACGGCAATTTTTGGTGCTGTTATTTCGTTTAAAATAACTGTTCCATCAGCCATCTCTTCCCGCTTGACTATAGTAAACATGTCTTAACCTCCATGGTTATCGCTGGATGTGCAGTACATCTTAGCATTTTACGGGACCTGTTGGACGGAGACCCCTTTTTCACTCATATATCTTTTTAAATCAGTAATGGTATATTGACCATAGTGAACGATGGAAGCCACCAACGCTGCTGAAGCTCCTCCAATGGTGACCGCATCAACCAGATGTTGAGGATGTCCAGCCCCTCCAGAAGCAATAACCGGAACCTGTACATTTTGGGCAATAAGTCGGGTCAATATTAAATCATACCCATCCTTGGTGCCATCAGCATCAATGGAATTGACGCATAGCTCTCCTGCACCCAGTTGGACAACTTTCTTGGCCCAATGGACAGCATCTATACCCATATGCTTGCGTCCACCATGGATAACGATTTCATAACCTGAGGGAATAAGAGGCGAGACAGGTACTTGCAGGACATCCAAAGCGACTAAAATGCATTGGCTTCCAAAGGCAGATGCACCGTCAGAGATAAGCTGTGGAGTTGTTACCGCAGCAGAATTTATAGAGACCTTGGTTGCGCCTGCCGCTAGAGTATTGCCTATATCTTCAAGGGTAGAGATACCTCCCCCCACACAAAAGGGAACTGATATACTTGCTGCTATAGCCTCAGCTACTTTAAGCATTGTGCTACGACCTTCGTGGGAAGCTGTAATATCATAAAAAATAATCTCGTCAGCTCCATCTTGGCTATAACGTTTTGCTGTTTCTATGGGGTCACCAATATCTACGTTGCCCTGGAACTTGATGCCTTTGGTTAATTTACCATTGCGAACATCTAAACAAGGAATAATGCGTTTTATAGCCATTGAATACCTCATGGCAGGAAAAAGTTGGGAAATTTATACTTTAGCCATTTTGTCAGACAAACAAGAAGTCCATACTCCACCCTGATGGAGGGCACATAGAGTCTAAAGTTAGTGAGGTTAAACCAAGAACATCAAGGGCACCTTAGGACCAGGTTTGTTGCAATGTGAAATTCTACACAAAGTTATTGTAAAAACCAAGTCCTGGACACAGCCGTGACGCATTTTTTTAGAGGCCACAGGGATAGGATTTGACCCGCCACATGTTGCTCAGATGGGCTTGGGGAGGTTTACAGGGGAGGAGGTTTCAGATTAGACAAATGCATAATTTTTTGAGGAGGAGACTATGATCGTTATAACCGGTGGTGCAGGATTTATTGGCAGTGCCATGATTTGGGAGTTAAACCGCCAAGGATACCAGGACATTGTTGTAGTTGATAATTTGGGATCAACAGACAAATGGCGCAACCTTGCTGGTCTTATTTATCACCGTTATATCCATAAAGATCAGTTTCTTTCTTTGATTAAAACCAGGTATATGGACGGTCGTATTGATGCGGTTATTCATTTGGGTGCTTCTTCTTCGACCACAGAGACCAATTGTGATTATCTGATGAGCAATAATCTGGAGTATTCCAAAGCCATGTGTCGCTTTGCTTTGGATCGTAATGCCCGTTTTGTATATGCCAGCTCTGCAGCCACCTATGGTAATGGTGATCAGGGATTTGATGATGCCTATGAGTCTTTGGAAAAGTTATATCCAATGAATATGTATGGTTATTCAAAACATCTCTTTGATCTTTGGGTAAAAAAGGACCAATTACTGGGCAAAGTGGTTGGGCTGAAATTTTTTAATGTTTTTGGACCCAACGAATACCATAAAGGCGATATGCGTTCTGTGGTGTGCAAGGCTTTTACCCAGATTAAAAAAGAAGGGCAGTTAAAGCTTTTTAAGTCTTATCATCCTGATTATGCCCATGGTGAACAGATGCGAGATTTTGTGTATGTTAAAGATTGTGCACAAATTATTGATTGGCTCCTTAAAAATCCCCAAGTAGGCGGGATTTTTAATGTGGGTACCGGCCAGGCTCGCACCTGGAATGATCTTGGACGCGCAGTTTTTTCGGCCATGGGTCAGGAACCACAGATTGAATATATAGATATGCCTGAAAGCATTCGGGATAAATATCAGTACTATACTTGTGCCAATCTGGACAGGTTGGTTGGACGTGGGTGTGATGTCCACTTTCGATCTTTGGAAGAAGGGGTGGAGGATTACGTGCGCAATTACCTCATGACCCATCAGCCCTATTTAACTTCGCGACATTAGGAGATGATCAGACCCTTGCTTCAATTGTATTTATCCTTTTGTAACGCAAGCCCTGATTATATAATGGGATCCGATCGTTCTCTTTCTTGTTGCAGTATTATTGGACCTGGCTTGCGTGTTTTTCAAGAGTTGCAGCTGTTTGCGTCAAAAGATTTCCAGCCTTAGCCACCAAAGCCAGGCGATCGGGATTTTCTTCTCCTCGTCTATGTATCCACTGCGCCAGATAAACAAGTTCTGATGCATCCATTCCTTGAGGATTCACGCTCGTGGCAATGGTTTGTAACAGTCTTTGCCTGGACATTTCTCTGGTTTGAATACTGGATTTGATTTGGGCACTGGCGTCGTTCAAGGCCGCAGGTGAAGCATTGGGAGATCCTTGCAGTTCCCAAAAATGCATGTGGGCCTGATTGACCTGGTCCATATCTTCCAAATATTTATTGACCAGAGAAGAAATGGTTTCGGATGTGGCCAGGGCAGTAACAGTCTGTCCAATCACACGTACTTTGTTGGCCAGAAGTACAAGCATTTCTTTGCGTTGACTTTCATTAATCTGAATTTCCTCACCCGAAGCATTGGTCCATGTTGCTGTGGCTAAAGCTTGATTCAGACTGTCTAACAATAAAGGGGTATAGGCTTGTGCTAAAAAATCCAGGACAGTATTATTTAAAACATGCTCAAAGATGACTTGTCGGGATCCGAGTATATCCACCAGATCCACGTTTAGTCCTGGAAAATCCACTCCATAACGGATATTGGCAGATTTGATATTGAGGTTAAAGCGGCCTTTTTCCCCAGGATTACGCTGGGTATTCGCTGGAAAATAATTGGCAACCAGAAAAGATGCCAAGTCGTGCACAAACTCATGGGTAACCAACTTGTCAGAGGGAATGGATAGGGTCGCATTTTCTTCTGAGGTGGCATTGGCTGTAGTGGCATTGTCTTCCAGGAGAGCAAGGGTGGCATTGGCTTGCATACTAAGCTGGCTGGAGTTCTCTGTTGTGGTCGAGGACACCTGCCAACGTTGGGGAGCGACTTCTATGGCTTCCTGGGGCTTGGGGATACTCTGCCTTTTATGTTGATAAATGAGGTAGCCACCCACAGATAATCCCAAAATTAAAATAAGGGCTAAAATACGGGCCATATTTAGATCTCGTCAGTGCTAAAGATTTCTTGAGGTTGCCCTGTTGATTCCATAACCGAACGCCAATAGTTCGATTTAATATTGAGCTTACGGCGTTTGGCGGTAACAATACGAAGCGGTAAGTACATATAACGCTCCTGGAGTTTGGACACAACCATACCTGTTTTTCCGGCCATGGCTGCGTGCACAGCATGTTGGCCCAAAAAACCACAATAAATCCGGTCATTGGAGTTGGCTGGAATAGAACGGATAATATAGCTTGGATCAATATATTTAAGAGTATAAGAAAAGTCATGGGCTGAGAAATGTTCTTTGATTTCTGCACGCAGCACTTCACAAATATCTCCTAAAATAGGATTCCCAGACAGATCTTGCTGTCCATCAACTTGACACAGATCCTGTCCAGCTCCTTCAGCGACCACGACCACAGCATGCCCACGATTTTGCAAGCGTTCCTTAAGTTTTTCCAGGAAGCCATCCTGACCGTGAAGCTTAAATTTGGCTTCAGGCACCAAAACAAAATTGACTTCTTTTAGAGCCAGACTGGCTTGGGCAGCAATAAATCCTGATTCTCGTCCCATGAGTTTGACCATACCAATACCGGCTGGTGCACCCAGAGCCTCAACATGGGCGCAGCGGATGGCCTCAGTGGCTTTTTCCACAGCTGTATCAAATCCAAAGGAGCGGGGCACAAAATTAATATCATTATCAATAGTTTTTGGTATGCCAATAACAGCAATTTTTAAGCCACGCCGTAAAACTTCTTCCGTTACAGCGCTGGCAGCTTTCATGGTTCCATCCCCACCAATCATGAATAAAATGGAAATATTCATGCGTTCCAAAGCATCAACAATTTCCTCCGGGGGTTGTGGCCCGCGTGAGGAAGACAAAATAGTGCC
This sequence comes from Desulfovibrionales bacterium, assembly GCA_012727715.1. GTDB lineage: Bacteria > Desulfobacterota > Desulfovibrionia > Desulfovibrionales > Desulfomicrobiaceae > Desulfomicrobium. The sequence goes on from JAAYGN010000126.1 coordinate 9,034, forward strand.
ACCAAACTCATGAATATCTCGCACATTGTGCGGGGTCAGTTCAACAACATCATGTTGATATTTGGGGATAAAACCCTGCAACCCATAGCGAATACCCAAGGTCCCTGAAACATGGTAGTTATGGTGGGCACTCATGACAATGGCCCGGATAACATCATTAATACCAGGACAGAGCCCCCCGCAAGTGACAATAGCACATTTGGTCTTGGGTGGATCAAAGTATATTTTTTCCCGTGGTCCTGCTTCTTCAAACTCGGCTATGGTTTGTCCATCATTGGGGGCATCAAGCAAGTCTGGAGAAAGAAACAATGAAATTTTTTCTGCATCACTGATATAATGATAATAGGGCAGGGGGGTATCAACCTTGCACGGCCCTAATGTGGCGATATTGGTATCCAAAGCTTGGTTTATGGTCATAGTTTGACTCCTGGTTATTTTAGTGAGCATTTTAGTCTAAAATGTAAAGATAAAGAAGAAATTTTGGATGAGTAATTTTTCTTGTTTTTCCTTTACTGGCTGTGACAAAGCTTGATTTTATCAGTATATCCTTGGAGCAAGGTCCTGTAGTTTATACTCCAAGACCATTTTCCAGTACCAAGATAGCGTTATCTTTGTGGATTTCAAAAACCTCATAAAAAGATCCCTCGTAATAATCTGTACCCATAATGACTTCCAACACACCGTCACCATTGAGGTCTGCAAATTGAAAAATCTTGTGCACATACGGTGTTATTTGCTCCGGGTCAGCTGCTGTGCCGTCCTTTAAGGCTATAAATTGGGCCAGGGGAATCTCTCGCACCTGACCATTCACAATTTTTCGTAAAAGGACCAGGGAATAATTTCCCTTTTGAGCACCCGTAGGTAGCCCCCCCTCAAGAATAAGGGGCTGGTCCGGCTGCCAAGTGGCGACTCTAGATTTGGGGTCAACAATATTTTGGGCACAAATAAGCACTTCATCCGTGCCATCGCCGTCCAAATCGACCTTAAAAAGCTGCATGATCTGGGGTTTGGCCTGGGGCAGTCCGTGTTGGGCCAAGTATTCTTGTAGAATTTTGTTGTACGCGGTGTTTTGTGGATCAAGAGCCTTGGCCTGACGGGGGATGGGATTCCAGGAACAGCGCAGGGCCAGTCTGGAAGAACCTGTACCCAGGGTCAAACCATCTTCCAATTCTACGGTATATGTTCGGGTATCAAGGCCAAATTCTTCAAATTCGGGATGTTCATTATGAATGGCTGACATTGTACCCAGACCATCAAATCCTTTTGATGAGTAAACATGACATTGTTCTCCACCCCAAATACGATGGAAATGATATTGATCTTTTTGTTGCAAGTCATCATCAGAAATCCATTGGCCGTAAACAAAGGCACCCAGGAGCATAGAGTCAAAGCCAATGATGGCTGCATTTTTATCCGGATCCAGAGGTTCTTGCTTAAAAAGTTGGTCCTGAGCCTGAACTTGGGCAGCAAAAATAAAGAGTATAGATAAAAAAATAGTTATGCGTAAATAGTTCATGATTATCCTCTTTGTTATTATTTATTTGAAAGTACAATTTTCAAAAGTAACATGGGGACTATTTTGAATGTTTGTGTCTGTATTACTGCTAAATATTGAATTTTTTACAATAATACTATTTTGAGAAGCCCCAAAATACTCGGAGCCATCAGAAAACATGGGACCCTGGTTGTTCATGAAAGAACAAGAATCAAAGATAATATTTTGCGCATTGCGTATTTCAACACCATAATATTCTTTATTATTATGAAAAAGACAGGATTTGAAAGTTATGGATTCACTGTCCCATATTTGCATGATTCCATAGGTACAGTCAAAAATTGTCGTGGAAGCAACGTTGATATTGGATACATCATAAAGTCCTAACCCCACAGTACCACTTCCAAAAAGTCGGCAGCCTGAAATATCAATGGAGCTGCTATTGGCAAATCCCAATACACCGCCATCACAATAGCCACCCTCAGAGTGTCCAGCAATGAAGTTTTTTAAAGTAATAAGATGGCAATCATCAAATTTCAGGACAAAGGCATATCGAGGATCAACCAAAAGAGTGGCAGGGCCATCAGGGGGGCCCTGAATGGTCAGGTTGGTTATGCCTGTTAAACAAAGCTCATACCCATCACCCACATATTTCCAAGTGATACCCTTGTCTTGTAAACTTTTATATAAGCCTGCCATGTCTTCATCATCATTGTAATAATCTTTGCCCACAATGGCTTCCAGGCTCTGTTCTGGGGCATAGGCTGACAAGTTGTATTGGCCTGGCGCAAGGATGATTAC
>JAAYGN010000127.1 GCA_012727715.1 Desulfovibrionales bacterium
GCCAGAGACTACGGCAAGACCTATGATGGTCTGGCCTATTCAGGCGGAAACGATGTGGACTACTCTGGCTTTGTGGGTGGCGAAGACAAGACAGTCCTTGGTGGGACTCTTGGGTATTCCGGCACCAGCCAAGGAGCTAAATATGCCGGGTCGTATATCATTACTCCTAAAGGATACACGGCTACCAATTATATACTTACTTATGTGGATGGGCAGTTGGTCATTCAGGGCGGTCCCGGAACCCAGCAGGCATCACCCGCCAGTGGATCATTGTTGCCTGCGACAAATCCACAAAGTGAAGTACAAAACACCGTACCACAAGGCATACAATTAATAGGCAATTCCAACATGGCACAAGATGCAACTCTTTTATTAAGCGTTGCATCTGACTCAGTGTCCAGCGTTGCACCGGACTCAGTTTCCAACGATGCACCGGACTCAGTTTCCAGCGATGCACCGGACTCAGATTCCTTGGAGGGTGAAGAGAAGGATGAAGAATAGTACCTGACTTCCTTATCAATAAAGAGGTGCTCCCCAATCACAGGACAGACACTGGGCTATGACTTTGGTTAACAGCTTGGTATCTCTGTGGGAAAGATAATATTCTTTTCCTGCATCGTAGTGTTGGCAACAACCTCAGTTTCTTTGGCCTTGTCGCCATGAAGAGCAATGGATACTTCAAAAATATTGTATATTCCATCTTCTTTCATGCGCGTCGAAAATAGATCAAGTCTGATGGATCACAAGGCAGCTTCCAGGTGAATCGCTTTTGGCCACAAAAGGCCTGGTAATAGGGATTTTGGACCCATGTCTCTACAACACGTTCGTTACTTAAATTTTTAAGATGTTTGAGAATGAGGAGACCAACCATCAAACAAATAGGTTTACCTGGGCGACCAGATACAGCATACTGTGGAAGTAAACGCCCTCAAACACCTGCCATGGAATGGCCTTGACCAGCTTGAGCAGATAGTTTTCAGGATTAAGTTGATCAAGTAAATCTGGGCACAGAAAACTAAGTTGACGGTCTGGTTTTTTAGGCTACATTCTTGATAAGCTTGAAGTAATTTCGACCAGAAAAATACGTTTATTCCTGCATTACTGGTTATTTAAAATACAGCATTCTCTAGTAAATGCCAAATTATTTCAGTGTGATGTTAGGTTTTTAGTGTCGACTAAGTAAGAGTATTCCTTTCGTATCTTGACGGCAACATCAGAGTGTCAGTAAATACTAATAGAAGTCCATTATAATACCCAAATAGATTTTTATTTTGCCATGCATTGGGAAAAGGAGTGGTTATGCAAAGAGTTCAGTTTTTTGTCTTGGCCATGCTTGCCATATTGTTGGCAGCAACTTGGGCTAATGCCGACAATGTCTTTGTGGGTATTGAAGTTTGCCAGGACTGTCATGAAGAGCAGTACGAGAGATTTACCAAATATTCCAAAAAGGCTCACTCAAATAGATCCGTACAAGTAATGGCTCCGGATTTGACCGATGCTGAACTCAAACAGTGTTATACCTGTCATACCACAGGCTATGGACAGCCAGGTGGATTTGTCAGTTATGATGAGACTCCACACCTGGGTATTGTGGGTTGTGAAACCTGCCATGGCCCGGGGCACGAACATGTAGAAAGTGGTGGTGATGCTGATCTGATCCAAAGAACTATGACCATGGAAGACTGTGAAACCTGTCATAATGCAGAACGAGTCCAGGCTTTTAATTTTAAGCCGCTTATTTATAGCGGGGCACATTAGGGAGGTTGGTATGCATATTTTTCGTACATCCCTTGGTGCCAAAATTTTAGGCTTAACTTTTCTCACCTTGGTGATTGTTTTTGGTGCATTGATCGCTTTGATTTTACAAAATCAAAAATCAACTCTTTTTCAAGAAATTGAAATTAATGCCGGACGCACTGCCCAGATGTTGAATATGGCCATTCGTGATCCCATGATCATTGGTAATGATGCTGGTACAACACAAAAAATTAGAGAAGCTGGTGAAAGGTATCAGGATATTGATATTTATTTAACAAATTTTAAAGGGAGAATTACCTATTCCACTCAAGATTCCCTGCTCCGTACTCCTTTAGAGGAAACACTTCAGGAAAGTCATTTACGAGCCATGTTGCAAGATCGTCTTGCCCAGGCTGGTAAGTCTGAACTGGTGACGGAAATCAATGGGCGCCCAAAATATGTGGAGATGATTTCCATTCCCAATGAGCCTTCTTGTTATCATTGTCATGGGCAAAGCCAGCCTGTACTTGGGGTTATGACTGTGTCCCAGGATATTAGTCGTCAAATGCGTGGCCTGGTTCAGTCTCAACTAAGAGTGGGTGGGCTTATGGCTGTCAGTCTTGTTGTTTTGCTGGCAGCTCTTTTTGGGGCTATGCGTCGCACTGTACTTGTACCCATTCAGGCCGTGCTTCGTGCTACAGAACGAATTAGCCAGGGGGATTTGACCGTACAATTACCCTTGTCCAGCCAAGATGAAATTGGTCAGCTAGCAAAGGGCGTGAATACCATGACCCGCAGCATGAGCAAGGCCATGGGTGAGATTGTGACAGGGGTGGATACTTTGGTCGAAACTTCAGGTCAATTGCACAGGGCGTCCAGGGATGTGGTGAAGATCGCTGAAGAGAATCAAGCTCTTTCCCAAACCATGGCTGAGGGCTCCCAGGTCATGAGTCAAAATATGGGGACTGTGGCTGCAGCTTCAGAAGAAGTGACAGTCAATTTATCCACTGTTGCTGCTGCAGCAGAGGAAATGAGTGCAACCATTGATGAGATTTCCAGAAGTACGGTTCAAACCAAGGCCATCACCACTTCCGCAGTGACCACGGCTGAAGCTACGTCTCAGGATGTGGCCAACTTGGTGGCCATGGCCCAGGAAATTGAATCTGTAACTCAATCTATTTCGGATATTTCTTCGCAGACCAATTTATTGGCCCTGAACGCAACTATTGAAGCGGCCAGGGCTGGTGATGCAGGGCGAGGTTTTGCAGTGGTTGCCAATGAAATTAAGGAACTAGCCAATCAAACAACCCGAGCTACAGAAGAAATTCAAGATAAAATTCATGGAATTCAGAATGCTACTCAAAAAACCACCTTGCGTATTACTGAGATTACCTCAATTATTGCAGAGATTGATTCTGTGGTGACAACCATTGTTGCTGCCATTGAAGAGCAGGCAGTCACCACTCGTGATATTGCCAGTAATATTGGGCAGGCATCCCAGGGGCTGGATGAGGTTAACCAAAATGTGAATCAGGGTGCTGGAGTTGCGGAAAATATTACCCAGGAAACAATCAAGGTGAGTACTTCAGCGCAGCAGATGAGCCAAAGTGGAGACACGGTACAGCAGCATGCAGAAAATTTACAAAGCCTTGCTGAACAGCTTAAAGATTTAGTGCATTTGTTTACACTTGAATAATGTATGACCCCCTTCTTGAATATTCAAGGAGGGGGTCTGTGATCTTGGTAAGCAGGATTGTCTTTTGTTCCCGCCCCTTATTCTAAAATAATTTCACCTTGCAGTATGCTCCCAGCCGAGATAACTCCTTGGCTGGAAGCAGTATTAATAATACGCACTTCACCTACACAACGCACATCAGCTTCAAAAAGCACATCGCCAATGATGGTTAATTTGGAACAGTCCATCAATGACGGTGGATTGTGCGGAAATCGGGCCAAGAACCTGTCAATTTTTTTATAATAATCATCATCTAAAGATATTTGGGGCATGGGTATGGTCCGCTCTGGATTGGGTACAATGGTATTGCGTTCCGTGCGCACAAAACAATCAGACATCACTTGCAGCAGATCATTGGTGGTTTTGACTGGAGCAAATCGTTTGCGGGGGACGATCACAGCCTGGGCATCTAAAAAGTTGGTAATGGCCGAACCCATGGCTGTTTCCAATTGAAAGACCCGAGGTGAGTCGGAATTTCTGGGGTCCAGGGTTTTGGGGTTGATGATCAGGTCCAGGGGCATCATGCGGTGGGCCACAAAGACATTTCTTAAGACGTGCAAATCAATCCAGATGGAGTTGGTGTTGAAGAAGGAGTATGTGTTGATATCCTGGAAAGAATCTATTTCATTATTGGGGCATTGAGCCACTTCTCGCAGTGCTAATTGCTTGTTTTTCTTTAATCGACATAAATGCCCACCTTTTTTATCCTGGTCTGTTCGACAGGCCACTTCCATGAGAAAGGGAAGTTTGTGTTTGACCATATAGCCCAGGAGACGCCGATTCATAATGGCACCAAGGTTATCCGAGTTGGAAATAAAAACACGCTCGTAGCCTTTATCCAGCAAGGCATCCAGGATTCCAGAAGTAACCATGGCCGTATAAATATCGCCATGCCCGGGTGGATTCCATTCTAGTTCTGGATTTTGGGGCCAAAAGGCTGGGCTATGATCTTGAGCCATGATCTTGGGATAACGATGCTGTAAAAAAGCTAAATCAATACCAGTTACCCCATTATTGAAGTCACCAATCTCCAACATGGTGTCCATGTGGGTTTTGAAACTGTTCATGAAAATTTGTGGGAAATCTACACCATAATGCTGGCGAACAGTCTTGGCCTGCAATAAAATTAAATCTAAAAAACTTAAGCCATCCTTAACAGGAATGAGTGACTTGGCTGACTCCAGCCCCATGCTTGTGCCCAGGCCTCCATTGAGCTTGATAACCGCTGTGGTTCGTAACGCTTTTTCTCCAATGGCCTTGAACTCATTCATCTGGTCGTAATCAGCGAGTTCATCAGCAGCTATGGGCACAATATCACGTTCAGACAGTTTTCCCTGGGCCCCATATAAAAATTGGTTAAAGTAACATTTAAAGGTGTTGATAACTATGGGCGGCAGGCCCTGTTGTTCCATCTTCAGGGCAAAAGGACGAAATAATGTGGATAGCCTTGGATCATCGGCAGATACACAGCTTAAATTTTTGCTCATTTTTGATCCTCACTGGAAAATGATTGGGCAAAAGTACGGTGACGATATGCCCTCAAGATAGACTATGTCTTGGCTTTCGTCCACCAAGGGCTGTGCTGCAGATATGGAAGGAGTGAAACAGGAAAAGATATTATCCGTAAAAGAGGATAGGTAAATGTCTGTTTGAAAAACAAGAAAGAGCTAGAGGTGAGGGGGTGTTGGATAAAAAGTTGTAGTGATTTGAAAAATGGCCGGCATGGTCACCGGCCAAGATGAATTAATAAATTTTAGGACTTGGTCTTGAGCTGGTTAATTTTATAGTTCAGAAAATCAGAATTCCCTTCACCTTGCGCCTTTAAGGCTTCATATTCAGCTAAGGCAACATCTTTTTGACCTGCTTTTTCAGCTGCAAAAACCAGGGTACTGGAGATGATTGCAGTAAGGCCTGACCCAGTCTTTCCTTTGAGCTTGGTTAACACTTCCACAGCCTGCGCAAACTCTCCTTGAGCAATCAAGGCCTTGGCTTCCCCCAATCCAGCAATAGTTTGTACTTCAGGGCTATGGTGTAAGGCTACTTCTTTCCAGGCATTGGCAGCCTGAGCATACTCACCTGTGTCCATATAGGATTTGGCCAGTTCCAGATAGGCGACCAAACGTAAGTCCTTATGGCCAGAATGGGCAAAGGTTGTCAGGCGTTCCATGCGAGTAGCCTGATCATTAAGAATCAAAATTGTACCCAGTTCACTGCTGGCCTGATTTTTTTGTGAGGATTGGTAGGTTGAAACTCCAGAATAGGCCGCCACGAGCACAATTATAGTCACCACAGTGACCCCAATGGGCTTGATATTATCCAATATTTTTTTCAATAATGGATGAAGATCTGTATCCATTTCCTGCTCAATGGTGTGCAAAATATTGGTGGGTATTGGTTTGTTGTCCACAAAAACTCCTTTGATTTACTGGTCTCTTATTAAAAAACTTAAAATATCTAAGAAGAAATAGTAAAAAGGTCAAAGAGATTGTTGGCGAAAGTTGTGCTCGATCTGATTCTCTTGCCTGTGTTTTAAGGGTACTGTACGAGGGATAAAGGTTTAGTGGTACATCTTATTGGACTTGGATCAAGCTTTTGGTTTTTTTACATACTACGGGTCAGAAATTTTTTGATCCAGAAAATAAGGAGAAAGTAATGAGCCCTGAAGTGCAAGTGCTGAATTTGGCTAAGGCTGGTCGAGATGCATCCCAAAAATTGCTTAGTACTACTGGGCCTCAGAGAAACAGGGCTTTGTTAATACTGGCTGATCTCTTAGAAGGGGCACACCAAGAAATCTTTATGGCCAATAAAAAGGATATGGATTTGGCTCAGGCGCAAGGTTTAGATGAGGCTCGCTGTGAACGTTTGCGCATGACCCCTGCGGTCATCAATGCCATGGCTGAAGCGTGTCGCCATGTGGCCAGCCTGCCTGATCCCATTGGTGAAATTGAAGGGATGATCAAGCGTCCCAATGGCCTGCTTGTTGGGCGCATGCGCATCCCTTTGGGAGTTATTGCTATTATTTATGAATCTCGGCCCAATGTGACCATTGATGCTGCTATTCTTTGTCTTAAGGCCGGCAATAGTGTTATTTTGCGTGGGGGTTCTGAAGCCTTTCATTCCAATTGCATTTTAGCCGAGTTATTACAAAAAGCTCTGGTGCAGGCTGAACTTCCAGCTGGTTGTGTCCAAATGCTTCCCACTACAGATCGAGCAGCAGTGCGGGAACTATTGGCCTTGGACCAATACATTGACGTGGTCATTCCACGTGGGGGCGAGGGGCTGATCCGGGCTGTGGTCAAAGATGCGACCATGCCTGTGCTCAAACATTATCATGGGGTGTGCCATATTTATGTGCACAAGGACGCAGATCAGCACAAGGCTGTGGCTATTGTTGAAAATGCCAAAGTGCAGCGGCCAGGAGTCTGTAATGCCTTGGAGTGTTTATTGGTTCACCAGGACATTGCCGCGGAGTTTCTTCCCAGACTGGCTGTGGCGTTAGCCCCCCATAAGGTTGTCTACCGGGCCTGTGACCGCTCTTTACCTCTGCTGGATAATGCCCAGGCTGCATCCCCTGAAGACTATGGTCAGGAGTTTCTTAGTTTGACCATGGCGGTGCGAGTCGTGGATTCCCAGGCCCAGGCCCAGGAGCATATCGCCACTTACGGCTCGGGCCATTCTGAGGCTATTTTGACCCAAAATCATGACCGGGCCATGCATTTTCTCTCTGTTGTTGACGCTTCTTGTGTGTTGATCAATGCTTCCACTCGCTTCAATGATGGTGGAGAACTGGGATTGGGAGCAGAAATCGGCATTAGTACGTCCAAGATACATGCTTATGGGCCAATGGGAGTCAAAGAATTGACCAGTTTGAAGTTTATTGTTTTGGGAGAAGGCCAAGTTCGTGAATAAGATCTTGCCAGGAACGATAGGCTTGCTTGGGGGTACCTTTAATCCCGTGCATACCGGGCACCTGCGTCTGGCTATTGAGGTGCGCGAGGCTCTGGCCTTAAGTCGGATAGATTTCTTGCCAGCCAAATCACCACCCCATAAGCGGCATGATAATTTGCTGGATTATCGTTTGCGTATGCAGATGGTGTGCAATGCTACAGCACAGGTGGATGGTCTTGGAGCATGTGCCATTGAAGGTGATTTGCCCGAGCCATCCTATTCTTTACTGACAATTCAGCACTTGCAAACACATAATCCCAACACTTGTTATGCTTTTATTCTGGGGAGTAGTGATTTACTGACACTGCCTCAATGGTATCAAGGACTACAAATTCCCTATACTGTAGATCTCATTGTGGCGGGTCGTGAAGGTCTTGACAACTCAGCCATGTTCCTTTTTCTTCGCCAGCACTGGGACTATGCATATCTCGCAGATGATGTGCTGGCCATTACAGGTGGACGAAGAATATTTTTTGTTTCCATTCCCCGTATAGATATCAGTGCAACCTTAATTCGAAAGAAATTTTGCCAAAATCAGGAAGTTTTTGGTCTGGTGCCAGAGAACGTACGCCAATGCATGTTAGAGAATAAGAGTAAAATTCAACAGTGTTGGTCAGTGTATAACCATAGGGAGAACGTATGATCGGTCATATTGTAATGTGGAAGCTTAAACAGACAGCAAAGGGGCGGAGTGCATCAGAAAATGCACAAATAATGAAGGAAATACTGGAAGCCTTGCCTCAAAAAATTGCTGTTTTGCGTACCCTGGCAGTGAGTACCACGATTTTGGCGGCCACCTTAGACACAGATGTCATCTTGTACACGGTGTTTGATTCAGCTGAAGATCTTGAAGTTTATCAAGTACACCCTGAACACCAAAAATGTGTGGAATTTATTTCTCAGGTAGTCGCAGAAAGACGGGTAGTGGATTATTCTTTTTAAGGCCAAGAGGGGAAAATCCCCTCTTGGTTTATCCCAGGAGTAATGTTGCTGTGGCTTGCTGTACTCCAAATTGCACAGCATCTTCAGTTTTAGGAAAAAAGATATCAACACGATCTGTAAACCGCTTGTGCATGAGGTCTGCAATTTCAAACACACCATGTCCTTGAACATACACTTTTTTTCCAAAGACCCAACCTTGCTCATATAAATCCCAGCTTACAGCCACAATGCCAGGGCGCACTTTGGTCATACTGGCCGTGATGGTTGGATTGGGGCCACATTCTACCACTCGGGGGCTATAGGCAGTCAAAGTAACATCTTTAACCTGGATTTTTCTGAGGATTTCGCTTTGGTGAGCAAGTTTTTGACGTTCATTATCAATTTTCTGGTTGAGCTTTTCCACCTCAGCTAAATAGGACTCTTCCACAGCTTCAACTTCAGCCACAGCCTTGGTTGTGGCGCTGACATATGCGCCAAAGCCAATCAGGGAAGAGAAAAGTGTAAAAAAAAGAGCAGTAACCATAAAAGTGCCATGACTATTCATAGACGTACCTCATAAGCTTATTTTTTAAGTGATGTGTTGGCAGAAAAGGAGGGGAGAGTTGTGAACACCCTGAAATAAAAATAAAAATGCCAACTGATATAGAAAAAAATACGACATATCATGGGCTCTATTAGCTGATGATACTGTGGAGTGCAAGCCCATGATAGAGATAAAAAAAATACTGTGATAAACCCTGATGAAGTTATCTATTTGGTCGTAATGCTATGGGTTAATGCGTTGGCTAAGCTATGAACTTCAATGCCGTAGAATTTATACAATAGCGCAAGCCTGTGGGTGGTGGTCCATCGGAAAAAACATGACCGAGATGACTTTCACACACAGCACAAAGGACTTCTGTTCGACACATGCCCAAGGTCCAGTCCTCTTTTTGAAGTACCTGGTTATGGGAGATGGGTTCGGAAAAACTGGGCCAACCTGAACCTGAATCAAACTTGGCCTCAGATGCAAAAAGTGGGTGAGCGCATGCAGCACAAACATAGGTTCCCTGCGTGTAGTGCTGATTGTAGAGGCCGGAGAAAGGGGGTTCAGTTCCCTTTTGTCGTAAAATATAAAATTGCTCTGGTGATAATGATTTTTGCCATTCTTCATCGGTTTTATAGATTTTATGCATAAGTTTCTCCATTTTTTATGAACACCCGTATATTAAAGACAAAGCATGTTTGTCTATGGAAGTATTGTAAAGGATTACCTGATTTTGGATTTCACCAAATATAAGAAAATATTTCCTATTTGTGTCTAATAAAAATTCTGATAACCTTCGGAAAAAGACAAGAACTAATAGGAGAGTATAATGATGACTGCGAACCAGGAATTGACCGTGCAGACGCTGAAAGATGATATTCAGCGCCATATTGCATTGACCTTGGGAAGCGACCCATATCCCCCACGTAAGGATCGCTATTATTTAGGACTGTGTCGTAGCGTGCGTGATCGCTTGTTGGCGAAATGGTTGGAAACACAAAGAGGGTACTACGATTCCATTACCAAGCGCGTGTATTATATGTCTTTGGAATTTCTGCCGGGTCGTTTCTTGATGAATTATATTCAAGCCTTGGGCATTGAGGAAGAATGTCGCCAGGCTGTGCGTGATTTTGGTTTTGATTTGGATGATCTGGAAGAGGAAGAGTGGAATCCGGGATTGGGCAATGGAGGTTTGGGGCGTTTGGCCTCATGCTATCTGGATTCCATGGCGACCTGCAAAATCCCTGGCTATGGTTATGGTATCCTTTATGATTACGGCATTTTTTATCAAACTATTGTTAACGGATATCAGCAGGAGTGTGCAGATAACTGGCTGCGTCAGGATTCGCCTTGGGTGTTGAAGCGCGGACATTTCATGAGCAAGGTCAGTTTTTATGGGCGCAGTGAAGTATATTTTGACAGTGCGGGACAGGAGCGATTTCGCTGGGTAGATACAGAAGCCGTTATGGCCATGGCCTGTGATGTCATGGTTCCTGGTTATCAAAATGGTAATGTGGTCAATATGCGACTATGGAAAGCGATTTCCAGTCGAGACTTTGAGTTGGAGCAATTCAATCAGGGTGACTATATTGGTGCGGTGCAGGCCAAGGTGGAAACAGAAAATATTTCCAAAGTGTTGTATCCCAATGATCACAGCCCACATGGCAAGGAATTGCGCCTCAAGCAACAGTATTTTTTTGTTGCAGCTACATTTCAGGATATCTTGCGCCGCTTTCGAAAAAATAATTATTCCTCTTTTGATTGTTTCCCAAGCCAGGTCACTGTTCAACTGAATGATACCCATCCAGCCATCAGCATTGCTGAACTCATGCGCTTACTCATTGATGAGGAGTCTTTAAGCTGGGATACTGCCTGGACAATTTGCCAGCAAACTTTTGCCTATACCAATCATACGGTATTGCCTGAAGCCCTGGAAACATGGTCTGCGGATCTTTTGGGGCACATTTTGCCGCGGCACATGCAGATTATTTTTGAGATCAATCATCATTTTTTAGAAGATGTTCGTCATCGCTTTCCAGGTCGTGTTGATTTGGTCCGTGGTCTGTCCATCATTGGCGAAGGACATCCCAAAACAGTGCGTATGGCTCATCTGGCCATTGTGGGTAGCCATACAGTTAATGGTGTGGCAGCCTTGCACTCACAAATTATTAAAACCAAATTGTTTCGAGATTTTAACCTGCTTTATTCTGATAAGTTCACCAACGTGACCAACGGTGTGACCCCGAGACGATGGCTGTTCCAATGTAATCCTGCTTTGAGTAATCTGATTTCTTCGGTTATTGGCCCGAATTGGGTGACCAATCTGGAAGAATTACAAGGCCTGGTTCCCTATGCCCAGGACCTTGAGTTTCAAAAAAAATGGCAACGGGTCCGTCGTCTGAACAAGAAGCTTTTAGCCAGGTATGTGCTCAGAAAATTGGGACTGGGTATCAATCCCAGCACACTTTTTGATGTGCATGTCAAACGTATTCATGAGTATAAAAGACAATTACTTAATATCTTGCATGTTGTGACTTTGTATAACCGTATCCGACAACAGCCAGGGGTGAGTTTTACTCCGCGTACCGTCTTTTTTGCAGGTAAGGCCGCTCCAGGATATTTTCAGGCTAAATTAATTATTAAGCTCATTAATTCTGTGGCCCAAGTTGTTAATGCTGATCCGCAAGTGAGCGGTATGCTTAACGTGGTTTTTTTACCCAACTATTGTGTTTCTCAGGCGGAAAAAATCATCCCTGCTACTGATCTGTCCGAGCAAATTTCAACAGCGGGCATGGAGGCCTCCGGGACAGGAAATATGAAGTTTGCCATTAATGGTGCCTTGACCATTGGTACTTTGGACGGAGCTAACGTGGAGATCAGACAGGCCGTGGGGGAGGAGAATTTCTTTTTGTTCGGCCATACCGAAGAGGAAGTGGAACGCTTGCGTTCCAATGGATATAATCCATGGCAATTATATGAAGAGTCCGTGGAGTTGCGTAAGGTTTTGGATATGATTGCCACAGGTTATTTTTCACCGGAAGCACCTGATTTATTCAAACCTATTGTGGACGCCCTTTTGCCTCAAGGTGATTACTATATGGTTTTAGCTGACTATGAGCACTATGTGGACACACAATTTGCAGTGAGTGAAGCCTATGCTGATACGGAACAATGGACGCGCATGTCCATTTTAAATACTGCCAGAATGGGCTATTTTTCCAGCGACCGATCAGTGTTGGATTATGCTCAAAATATTTGGAAGGTAGCACCATTATTGTAAAAATGAGCTTGTTGTCACGTTTAATACTGGGTCCAGCCTTGGGATACATTGGTCATGAGGCTGGACTTTCTATTGGACATTGGGCATGGGCAGCTCCGTGGAGTATTAAAAGATAATGATTCGCAACAAGGATTTGGATATGAGCACAGCTTCAAAAACGACCCATCAATGGCGTTTTTTTCGTCTAGGTGGCTTTGATCAGGTTTGGCTGGAGACAGAAGAGGATATTCGCCATTTGGCCACATTGGATCAAAAGCTTTGGGCAGCTTTAAGTTGTCCAGTGCAGGGGTTGGAGTTTGATCCCCAAACTTTGGCGATGCTGGATACCGATAAGGATGATCGGGTTCGGGTGCCGGAAATTCTCGCTGCTGTAGCCTGGGTTTCCTCCATGCTTAAAAATATGGATAGCCTTTTGGCTGGACAGAAGACTTTGCCCTTAAGTGCCATAGACACTTCTCATGCTCAGGGTCAGGCTCTTTTTGCCTCGGCCAAACATATTTTAGCCCACCTGGGTAAGGCCAATAGCACGACTATAAGCATTGAGGATTTGACCAGTATTGAGGAGTTTTTTCTGGGTTCTGCCTTTAACGGGGATGGGGTCATTACCCCCTTGTCTGCTGATAATGATGCGACGCGCTGTTTGATAGAAGAAATCATGACCTGCGTAGGTGCAGTGATGGATCGCAGCAATGAGCCCGGTATTTCCTCGGAACAAGTCCAATTGTTTTTTGATGGAGCGAAAGAATTTCTCAGTTGGTGGGAGGAAGCCCAAGGCCAAGGTGAAAAAATTTTACCTTTGGGGCCAGGCACTCAGACAGCTGCCCAAGTCATCCGCAACCTTGCTCTGAAAATTGACGATTTTTTTACTCGCTGTGCTTTGGCTGCCTTTGATCCCAAGGCGCGTGCATCTTTGAGTCCAGGCCTGACTACTTATGAGAGCCTGGCGTTACACAATATTGCTGGTTCCACAGAACTGCGCTCCTTTCCCCTGGCCACTATTGACGCCAATACTGTGCTGCCGCTCAAGTCTGGTGTGAATCCAGCTTGGACGGATGAGGTGGAGCAATTGTATCTTCAGGTTATTGTTCCTTTGTTTGGGGAGCAGGATCATCTTACTTTGGACCAATGGCAGCAGATCAAAGCCACCTTCGCTCCCTTTGAAGCCTGGTTTAGCACCAGACCCGATACCTTGGGTGCAGGTATGGAAGTGGAGCGTATCCGAGAAATTATGGCTGGAAACGGTCAACAGGATATAGAGACGTTATTGACCCAGGATTTGGCCCAAGCCAGTCAAATTGACAACTTTGATAATGTGGCTCGCCTGGTATATTATAATCGAGATTTACTCAGTCTTCTCAATAATTTTGTGACCTTTCGAGACTTTTACAGCCAGGAGCACCTGGCTGTTTTTCAGGCCGGTACATTGTATCTTGATGGTCGGGCTTGTGAGCTCTGCGTTCATGTTTCCAATATCGATGCTCATGCCGAACTTGCTACATTGAGCCGTATGTATTTGGCCTATTGTCAATGCCAGCGTTGTGGAAGCACAGAACAAATGCTTATTGCTGCTGCTTTTACCGGTGGTGATGCAGACAATCTTATGGTGGGGCGCAATGGAATTTTTTATGATCGCCAGGGCCATGATTGGGATGCGACCATTGTTAAAGTGGTGGAGCATCCCATTAGTGTGCGGCAGGCTTTTTGGGCTCCATACAAGCGGATTGCCCGGATGATTGGTGAGCAAGTTGAGAAATTTGCTGCAGCCAAAGATCAGGCAGTGGAGGCAGGAGCTGATGCAAAATTGACAGATATGAGTGCTGCCCCTGAAGCAGCAGGCAAGGCTCCCTTTGATGTCGCCAAGTTTGCTGGTATTTTTGCAGCCATTGGTTTGGCCTTGGGGGCCATTGGTACAGCTTTGGCGGCCATAGTGGGTGGTTTTTTATCCTTACCTTTGTGGCAGATGCCTTTGACCATTGGTGGGATAGTATTGATGATTTCTGGACCATCCATGCTCATTGCTTATCTTAAATTACGCCAACGCACCTTGGGCCCTATTTTGGATGCAGGGGGCTGGGCTGTGAATAGCCGGGCCAGTATTAATATTCCTTTTGGTGCAACCTTAACCAAAGTTGCAGAACTTCCCGAAGGTGCGCAGCGCTCCTTGCGTGATCCCTTTGCTGAAAAGAAAACACCCTGGAAACGCTGGGCCATATTGCTTATTCTTTTTGTGATTTTAGGTATGGCTTGGGACAAGGGCTATATTCAAAAACTTGTCTCCAGTTTACACACCACCTTGGTGACCATGCAAACCAGTGCTCAGTCAGTGGATGAAGCTGCGGAAGAAATAGCGAGTCCGGATGAAGATGCTGCAAGTTCGGAGGAAGATACTGCAAGTCAGGATGAAGATACTGCGCCTGTGGCCGCAGAAGAATAGCTGTTATTATAGCTCTTTGTTGGTTATTTTATTTCTAAACCATGAAGAGTGGGTCAGGCTTTGACCTTGCCCACTCCTGGTTCGTTGATACGCAAGTTTACAGCCAGCGTACGATCTGGTCCAAGTTCTGTCTGGTTTTAGGTCGTGGTGCTTTGAGGCGATATCCAAAGGCCAACATATAGGCCAGGCCATATTTTTCAAGATCTATATCAAACTCTTTCTCCAGAACTGTTTCTACCTTTTCCCGGATAAAGCCTTCAATGGGGCAGGAATCAATACCAATGAGTGCTGCTGCGGTCATCATGTTGGCCATGGCGATATAGCATTGCTTACAAGCCCAATCAAACATAGCCCGCTCATTATCCAGAAGGCGTAAATCTGATTCTTGAAAAGTCTGAAAATATTTGGTGCGGGCAGCAATACCATCTTCGGGCAGTTTTTGAACTTGGCGCATAAAGTCAGCAATGCGCGGGCTATCATATTTGAGCAAAGGTGTTTTCATGGCCAAGCAAACCACAAAATGACTGGCAGTAGGAATTTGCCCCTGGGCTCCCCAGGTGTGAGGGAGAAGTTTTTTGCGTAACTCCATATCCTGGATAACCAGAAATTGCCATGGCTCAAAGCCAAAGGAACTGGGAGACAGACGGGCGGTCTCAAGAAGAAATAAAAAATCTTCATCAGGAATATGGGCCTGGGGATCAAACTCTTTGCAGGCATGACGAAATAAAAAGGCATCCAGAATAATTTGTTTGTTCATGACGTTACTCCACACAAAAAATTACTTTACATTGGGCAGAAGAGGCCCTTTATTCATTCCTCTTACCTATCATCCTAGGGAAGACAGCTCTTTTTATCAACTTCTAGCCAATTATTGCCAAGGTGGGTAGCTCCAGCGTAGGATGTCTTACCCTATTGTGGAACCAGGAATAATCAGGAGCAGAAATGCCAAGACTTTTTGGAACAGATGGAATCCGGGGGCGGGTCAATACCTATCCCATGCAGCCAGAATTGGTGTTGCGATTGGGGCTGGCAGCTGGCCAATATTTTCGCAATGGTCATAAGCGTCACCGTGTGGTTATTGGCAAAGATACTCGGCTCTCAGGTTATGTCTTTGAATCAGCGCTCACTTCGGGCTTTTGTGCTGCGGGCATGGATGTGTTTTTGGTTGGTCCATTGCCAACACCGGCCATTAGCTTTTTAACACGCAATATGCGGGCTGATTTGGGAGTGGTTAT
The DNA here is from genome assembly GCA_012727715.1 of Desulfovibrionales bacterium. Taxonomy (GTDB): domain Bacteria; phylum Desulfobacterota; class Desulfovibrionia; order Desulfovibrionales; family Desulfomicrobiaceae; genus Desulfomicrobium. The sequence continues at coordinate 15,838 of JAAYGN010000127.1, forward strand.
CTCTGCTTCCCATAATCCATATATGGATAATGGTATTAAGTTTTTTGATCGGGAAGGTTTCAAGCTGGCCGATGAAGTTGAGGATGAAATCGCAGCCATGGTTGTGGATGCTGATTTTTCTTGGAATGCTCCGGTCCATGATCAAGTGGGACGAGCCCGAAAAATTCAAGATAGTCCTGGGCGCTATATTGTTGAGCTTAAACATAGCTTCCCTGCGGGCATGACTTTGGATGGAGTTAAAATTGTCTTGGATTGCGCCCATGGCGCAGCGTATCGCGTTTCTCCCCTTATTTTTGAAGAGCTGGGCGCTGAAGTTGTTACCTTGGGAGTCAAGCCGGATGGATTAAATATCAACAAGGATTGTGGTTCCCTTTATCCTCAAGTATTAGCAGACAAAGTGCGAGAAGCCCAGGCGGACATTGGTTTGGCTCTGGATGGAGACGCAGACAGGCTCATTGTGGTCGATGAAGATGGCCAAATTTTGGATGGAGACCAGATTATGGCTATATGTGCAGGGGAAATGTTGGAGCGAGATGCCTTACCAGGCAAGACTTTGGTGGCTACAGTCATGAGCAATATGGCTTTGCAGGTTTTTATGCATGAGCGTGGCGGCCAATTGGTACGGACCAAAGTTGGGGATCGCTATGTTGTTGAAGAAATGCGCAAAGGGGGATATATCTTTGGTGGAGAACAATCCGGGCATTTGGTATTTATGGAACATTCCACCACAGGCGATGGAACTTTAGCTGCTTTGCAGCTTTTACGGATCATGGTGTCCAAGGGACGACCTATTTCAGAATTGTCAAAACTCATGATTCCGTATCCTCAAAAACTGGTGAATATACCCGTGCAAAAAAAGGTTTCTTTTGACCAAGTACCTGTTATCCAGGAAGCCATGCGTGATGCTAAGGCCCAGTTGGGAGATACGGGTCGAGTGGTCTTACGCTATTCTGGTACTGAGCCCCTGGTTCGGGTCATGGTTGAAGCTCAGGATCAGTGTGCAGTGGACAGGTGGTGCGCGGAATTGGCCCAGGCTGTGAACCAAGGCCTGAGGTAAAATTCTTACATACGAGTCTTGTGATATTTTTTCACAGGAAAGCATAAGGAGCGATACATGCAGGTACGAAAAGTTATTATTCCCGTGGCCGGCTGGGGTACGCGATCGTTACCCGCCACCAAAAATGTGCCCAAGGAAATTTTGCCCGTGTTTCGCAAGCCTTCCATTCAGTATATTGTGGAAGAAGCCATTGCGTCGGGGCTTTCTGATGTGGTTTTTGTCAACAACCAAAGCAAAGGAATTATTGAAGAGCATTTTGACTACAATTTGGCTTTGGAGCAACTTTTAGAGCGTACCGGGCAAAAGGATTTGTTGGCAGAAGTGCGCAAAGTAGCTGAAATGGCCAATATTATTGTTGTGCGCCAGAAAAAACAATTGGGGCTGGGTCATGCTGTGCTGTGTGCTCGGGAAGTGGTCAAGGACGAAGCCTTTGCGGTCATGGTTGGTGACGACCTGATGTTCAATAAGGATCCGGGTATTAACCAGCTTTTGGAAGTATGGAAAAATGAGCACATGCCTGTGGTTGGTGTCATGGAAGTGCCCAAGGATAAGGTGAGCAAATACGGTATTATTGATGCGGAACAATATGGTCCGGGAATGTATCGTATTCGGGGAGTGAAAGAAAAACCTGCTTTAGAGGATGCTCCTTCCCGTCTGGCTCTCGTGGGGCGGTATGTGCTCACGCCTGAGATTTTTACCCATATTGAAGGTTTGCAGCCTGGTCCAACAGGGGAAATTCAGCTCACCGATGCTTTGCAAAGCATGGCCAGGCAAAATCGCTTGTTGGCTGTAAAACTACGGGGACAACGGTTTGATGTGGGGGATTGGGTGGATTATTTGACCGCCAATATTTATTTTGCCCTGCAAGACGAAGATTTGCGCTACGATCTTATTGCCCGTTTACGGGAGCTTATCCCACCTTCTCATTAATCTAGTCATGATTTGTACCAGGGGCCGGAGTATTCCGGCCCTTAGTTTTGGAAAGTCCATGTTTTGTTCTGTTGTCATCTTAAGCCCGCCTTATGCTCTCCTTACCTATGCCTTGCCACAGGATCTGCCTCTGTGCCTGTGGATGGTCGGGGGGCGAGTAGTGGTGCCTTTAGGTCAGTCATGGCGCGTTGGTATCTTGACTGATTTTATGGATAGCTGTGCGGGGGATTTTGAGGCCAAGACCCTGTGTTGGCCTGTGGATCACAAGCCTTTATTTACCAAAGCATATTTGGATTTTATTGCCAACTTGTCTGCGCACCAAATGGACTCGCCAGGACGTATTTTGGGGCGAGTTTTGCCCCAGGGAATACGAGAACTGCCGATTTTTACCACTTGTTCTGGACAGGTTTTGACCCTTCCAGAATTGGCCTCCCCAGACCAACGCCAAAAGTATGTGGATGTCTGGCTGGCAGGAGAGATGAGCACAGTGCGTAGAGCACGAGCCCAGGACCGTTTTTTTTCTTTGGCCATAGAGCCTCCCTGGTCTCTACGAGGCAATGCCATTTTGCAGCAGGCCGTGTTGAAGCATCTTGATCAACACGGCACTTCTTCCATGGCCATGCTGAGAAAAGGGCTGGGTACTGGAGTGCGTTCAGCTTTGCAGGCCTTGATGGACAAGGGCTTGGTGCAGGAAGTTGAGTCCCGCATTGCAATACCTGTTTCTGAAGTACCTGTTTCTCCGTTACAACTCAGTGCTGAACAGTCTGGTGCAGTGGACCAGTTTACCGCCTTGCTTGATTCTGGCCAGGCCCACACAGGGCTTCTCTTTGGTATTACCAGTAGCGGGAAAACCGCAGTGTATCTGGAGCTTGCCCGGCGTTGTCTGGCCTTGGGACGCCATGTTTTTCTTTTGGCTCCAGAAGTGGCCATTGCCTTAAAGCTGTATGAGGATGCTCATGCCGGGCTTCAGAATACAGCTATTTATCTCTATCATGGTTATTTGAGCCCGACCCAGCGCCAACGAATATTTATGGATTTGGCTCAGGC
>JAAYGN010000128.1 GCA_012727715.1 Desulfovibrionales bacterium
CCAACTCCAGGTGCTTCATGCGTTTCCAAACCAATACCATGTCCCAGAGAATGGGTAAAATAATCAGCCACTCCATGGCCTGCAAAAAAATCTTGAGCTGCACGATGCAACACCGCTGTACTAACCCCAGGTTCAATAAGCTGCATAGCCCGCATCTGGGCTTGTTGTACCAATTCCAGGGTACGTATAAATGTAGCACTGGGTTTGGAACCAACCCACCAGGACCGGGTCTGGTCTGAGCAATAATTCTTAAATCGCCCCCCCATATCCACCAAAACTGGAGTCTCTTCATCTAGTTTTGTATCTGAAGGACGAGCATGAGGCAAAGCACCATGAGGACCAAAGCCAACAATGGGCGCAAAGCTTAATTCTTCTGCTCCACGCTCACGAAAAGCCTGCTCCAACATCCAGGCAACTTCACTCTCGGTCAAACCTGGCTCTATCTTCTCCTGCAATAAAGCAAAAACCTGGTGATTGAGCAAACATGATTGACGTAAAAGAAACAGCTCGGATGCATCTTTTATTATCCGCAATTCTTCTACCAGGCGAGGAGATGGGCATAAGGTCAATGTTTTACCCAGCTCCAGATACATCTCCACAGACATGGATTGGGCTTCAATCCATAGTTTCTTGATATTTTGGCCTTGAATAAATTGAGCTATTTGCTCCAAACGTGGAGCACCATAAATATGTACTTGATCAATGGGCCAATGTCGCTGAGCTTCTTCCCTAAAACGACTATCAGTCAGCAACCAATCCTGCCCCTTGGCCTGGACCAGCAAACATCCAGAACTTTCATTGCATTGCCCATCATGAAGTTCAAAACCGGAAAGATAAAAACGGTTGGCTGGATGGGTAATGAACAAAGCAGGCACGTTATGTTCCTGCATCAATATTTTCAGAGCTTGAAGACGATGATGATATGGCATGAGCTATCCTTTTATTTGTGCTCAATAATCATGGTGGGGCAACAGGGCTCTGGCTGGGCAAATACTTTCACTGGCTTGAACAGATAACGATAAAAAAAACTGTCTCCCAAACGGGCTACCAAGCGCACCAAAGCAGCCACAACCAAAAGAGTAAAAAATATCCTGGCCCACAACAAACCAGAAATATGCGCACCCAGCACAGCCATGAGCAAGGTGTCTTCAAAAACAGAGTGCGACAGCCCCATAAGACTTAAAGAAGAAAAAATATCCTTGTCTGCAATGTGGCCTGAACGTGCCTCGTGCATGATCATGCCGCCCCCATAAGAGAGGCCCATGACCATCCCCACAATGGTCAAAGTTCCTGCTTCTGCCCCCACACCAAGGCTCCGCAAGACTGGAGCTAACAGACGGACACAAAAATGAGTAATACCAAGAGCTGTAAAAATACGCATGACTGCTGTTAAAATCAGAATAATAACAAAAATCATGGCTAAATTTTGCACCTGGCTCAGTCCCCACATCCAAAGATTGGCACTTTCAGGTTGGGACTCCCATAAAATAACATTGGGCTGTTGCAGCCAGGCGGTGAAAGAGTAGCAATGATGCAAGGCCAGGCCCAAAACCAGAGCTCCACCAATCCGTAAAAGGGCCTGAAAGCCCATGCGTGGACCAGCCTTACGTACAATTTCCAATTCAATAGGCAAGCCATGGGCCACCAAAATCATGGTGCACAGCACGGTAACCTGGGCCACCGTAAGGTCAAAGCTCCCTGCCAAAGAAACAAAAACAATCATGCTCGCATAAATAGTATTGATCATGGCTGTAGCCCAAACCAGCCCCATTTCACCAGGCAGGCCCACCAGGTGCATAATTGGAGACAAGGGCTTGGCCAGCCAGAATATAAGTCCGACTTCTTGTAAAATCTTTACCCCAATAATGATGGGGATCATAATCTTGTAGAGCTCCAGACTGATGCGCAGGGAACGCTGCACAATATTTTTTATTTCCTGAAAAATTTGCATGGTTTCTCTTGGCTAGGGGCAGAAGTACAGCCCATAAGAAAAAAACTGCTGCATTTGCATTGTCTTCTTGGGCATACAGACCCTGGATATGATTTCTTTTAGAAAATTTGCCTGAGCAAACTTTCGCCTCCAGTATTGGAAGAGCCGGAAGGGCTATATGCTTCAGGAATATCAGCGAAATATACAGGCTCAGTCCCGTTTTGAAAGGGCAACATATACGCTTGGGACGTACCTGACCCGGCTAACCGGCCTGTACGCCCATCAACCCTGGCCATAACAATACCCGGCGGAACAGAAAAATCTTCTACAGGATACAGTTCTTCCACCTGTTGGCGATAATCAAGCCAAATAGGCAAGGACACCCGCGCCCCGGTTTCGTACTTGCCCATAGGCCGCACCTGATCATAGCCAACCCATACCCCTGTCAAAAGATAGGGTGAAAAACCCATAAACCAGGCATCTTGTTCGTCATTGGTGGTGCCGGTCTTGCCAGCCACAGGACGCCCCAAAGCCTTGGCCCTGGCGCCAGTTCCGTCCTGGACAACCTGTTGTAACAAACTGGATATAATATATGCCTCTTCAGAAGTCATGGCTTCTGTTATTTCTTCAGAGGCCAAATACAATTGTTCTCCCCAAGGTGAGGCCACACTGGCAATAATTTGAGGACGAATACTTGTCCCACCCCTGGCAAAAGTCGTATAGGCTTGGCACATGTTTAAGGGGGTAAACTGTCCGGACCCTAATGCCAGAGATAAATTTGGTTCCATGATACCCTCAAGGCCCATAAGCTTGGCCTTCTTGACTACCTCTTGGATACCCACTTGTTGAGCAATGCGCACTGTCACCAAATTGCGAGATTTGACCAAAGCAGTGCGAAACAAGGTTGGCCCATAAAAAATCCCTTCAAAGTTTTCCGGTTTCCAAGGTTTGCCACTGCCATCATTATAGACAATGGGTGCGTCAATAATAATGGAGGCCGCAGTATATCCATGACTCAAGGCCGTGGCATAGACAACGGGTTTAAAGGCAGATCCTGGCTGGCGCAAAGCCTGAGTAGCCCGATTAAATTGGCTACGAAAAAAATCATATCCCCCACTTAAAGCCAGCACTTCACCTGAACGGGGATCCATGGATACCAACGCACCTTCCACAAGAGGCTCTTGTTCCAATCGCAGATTCCACGGTTTGTCACCATTGGCTTCCACCACTTCGGCCCAGACGACATCCCCAGATTTCAGGACCTTGTTGGCATCAGTAACTTTACCTGCTCCTTCTGGAGCAATCTTGGGATTGGGTTGTCGAGCCCAGCTCATTTCCGACACAGGTATTAACCCGGTGTATTGCCCAAAACGTACTGTTGCCCCACCTTTTTCTACATTTTTTACTACCACTTGGACCCAATCGCCAGGTTCTTGCGCGGTGATAACCTGGGCCTGTACAAAACTATCTTGTGCCAATGCTTCAAGATGCTGGATGGGACCTTGCCATCCATGACGCTTGGATGTTGCTCGCAGCCCATCCTTCAAAGCCTTGTCTGCAATCTCCTGATGCTTGCTATCCATGGAAGTGCGTACCTGAAGACCACCAGTATACACCATATCTTCACCATAGCGTTCAACCAATTGGCGACGGACTTCTTCCAGGTAGTATGGTCCTGTTTTCCAGGATGGATCTTCTTGTGTTTTATATTCCAGGGGCTCTTGTACTGCGACTGCATACTCTTCAGGTGTAATCCAGTGCAGCTCTCTTAATCGAGACAAAACATACAATTGTCGCTCACGAGCTCGTTCCGGACTCGTGTAGGGAGAATAACGCGAAGGGGCCACGGGCAGTCCTGCCAAAACCGCAGCCTGGGCAATGGTTAATTGCGAAGCACTGATACCAAAATATTCACGAGCCGCTGCCTCCACCCCATAGGACCTCGCGCCAAGAAAAATTTCATTCAGATAGATGGTTAAAATTTCATCCTTGGTCAGATATTTTTCCAAACGATAGGCCAAAATAATTTCTTTCAGCTTACGTTCATAACTTCGCTCCGGTGTAAGGAGCATGGATTTAATAACTTGCTGCGTGATGGTGCTGCCACCCTGCTTTATTCCACCGGCAATAAAGTTTTTTATGGCGGCACGCACAATACCGGGCAAATCAATACCTTCGTGCTGATAAAACCCAGCATCTTCAGCTGCTAAAAAAGCACGAATTGTGGCTGGGCTCATCATGGATAAAGGAATAAGAAACCTTTTTTCACGATAAAAATACCCAATAATTTGTCCATCCCGATCCCGCACTGTGGTAGCAAGGTTGGGTGAATAATCATTAAGCCTGGTAATACTCGGTAAATCTTCCTGGGCCCAATAATATATGCCCGCTGCTCCACCAATGGCTATAATCAGCAACAAGAATAAAAAAATAAAAAAGAATTTCAGTACTTTCATAGCTTTTCTCATCTACACAGTTCAAGATCCAGGCCCGCACACATGGCTGTAAATAGAGTGCGTACCTCCTGTCCATTGGTCTGCATGGCTGCCAAGAGATCTTCTAACTTTGGATACTCCTTATAAGCCATGCACTCTGGCATGGAAAACCACGTCAATTGTCCTTGATAAACCCATAAGGGAAAAAGGCGACAATATTTGGGCCGGATAGTACGATCCAAACGACACCCTGCATCTCCCAAAAATACACACTTACCAGTCTGAGTAACAGATAAGCGCCAATGTGTGCCCGTAGCAGCAAAGACCTGACCAACATTATAATCAGGCAAAAGCCGGGCCAATTGGGATATAAATCCAGAAGAATTGGATACTTGTACAAAAAATTCTTCTCCTCCAGCTCTGGACGAGATAACAGCTATTTCCTCTTGTGACAGGGGAAAGCAAAACTCCAAATTTTCTGTAGATGTGGAACAACAGGTTGGCCCTTGGCTAGCGCAGTGCTGGCAAATACAAGGATGAGCAAGAATATTGGTCATAAACTCCTCCATGGGCGCCAAAAATCACCAGAATTATTGGGCAAATTTAACGCGCCCCTGCCCCAACACATCATGCATATGGACCATACCCAACAAAACATTATCCTCATCCACCACTGGCAAAACAGTAATGGCTTTACTTTCCATAAGATCCAGTACTTGTGCTGCTGATTGTCCGGGAGTCACGTGCAAAGGCCCAGGCTTCATCACCATATCGACCACAACATCCAGGTCCAGCCTCCTGGTACATACCAGCCGTCGCACATCCCCATCAGTAAGAATGCCCGACAATCGCCCATGCTGATCAAGAATGCAAACACAGCCAAGGCCACCCTGGTTTAAATTCTCCAAAGCCTGGGCCAAGGATGCTCCCTGGGGGACAACGGGCAACCCATGAGAACGCATCAGGGCTTCTACTTTTTGTGCCAAACGCAGCCCTAGGGCTCCACCAGGATGAAAACGCTTAAAATCCTCCAAGGCAAAAGACTTCCAGTCAATAAGGCAGACAGCCAACGCATCCCCCATCGCCAAGGTCGCCGTGGTACTGGACGTAGGGGCGACCCCCAAAGGGCATGCCTCCTGGGGGACGCCGGTATCAATAACCACATCAGCCAAGGTGGCCATGGTGGAACCAAGACCTCCGGTCAAGGCAACAACGCTACCCGCCAAAAGTTTTAAGCTTGGTAAAATATTATTTAATTCATCTGTTTCTCCGGAATTGGAAATGGCCAGGATCACATCTTCCTTGCGGATCATGCCCAGATCTCCATGTGCACCTTCCACGGGATGCAAAAAAAAAGCCGCTGTCCCGGTACTGCTGAGCGTTGCGGCAATCTTGCGGCCCACAAGACCAGATTTACCCAGTCCTGTGACCACGACCCGACCGGTACAGGCAGCCATGAGCTCCAAAGCCTGAACAAAAGATATACTCAATTTGTCCCGCACCGAGGCCAAGCCCTGAATTTCAATCTCCAACACTTGTCGGGCCCGATTGAGCCAGTCTGTTGGGGTATATTTTTTTTGAAAGCTCATTGGCCGCTCTCCTGACAGCACTGCGTATTACATTGATCCGATAAAACCGGATACGCACCATTAAAACACGCCAGGCAAAAACTGCCTGGATCCTGGACTGCTTTAAGGAGCCCCCCAATAGTTATAAAATGCAGACTATCCAATCCGAGATAACTACTAATTTCAGCCACAGAATGGTTGGCAGCAATAAGCTCCCCTTTGGAGGAAAAATCAATGCCATAGTAACAAGGATAGTGAATGGGTGGACAGCTGACACGCATGTGGATTTCCTTGGCCCCCAATTCTCGCAATTGCTTGACTCGAGGACGAATGGTTGTACCACGCACAATGGAGTCCTCCACCACAATAACTCGTTTGCCTTTGATCATACTTTTAACAGGATTGAGTTTAATACGTCCGGCAAAATCGCGCATACTTTGGGTAGGCTGAATAAAAGTACGTCCCACATAGTGGTTGCGGATCATGCACGCCTCAAAAGGTAGGCCGGCTTCTTGTGCGTAACCAATAGCTGCGTAAACGCCCGAGTCAGGAAAAGGCATGACAAAATCCCCTTCAGCCGGACATTCCTGTGCCAAAATCATACCCATGGTCTTGCGTGTATCATACACTTCTTGATCAAAAACCAGGGAATCAGGTCGAGCAAAATAAATAAGCTCAAAAATACATGCACCCTGCCGTTGTGCAGGTTCCATACATTGGTGCACATGTATCTGCCCATTATCTATAACCAGCATCTCACCAGGGGCCAAAGAACGCAGATACTCTGCTTCCAACAAATCAAAAGCACAGGTCTCTGAAGCCAGAACATAGGCTTCCCCAGCCTGGCCTAAAGATAAAGGACGAAACCCCCATGGGTCGCGCACAGCAATGAGCTTATGGTTAATCATGAATAACAGACTATAAGACCCCTTCAGCCGGGCACAGGCCTTGGTAATAGCTTCTTCTGGTGTATTGCCATTCATATTTTTGGCTACCAGATGCATAATCACTTCACTATCCATACACGTTTGAAAAATCGTACCCTGATTTTCCAATTCTTCACGCAAGCAGGCTGTATTCACCAAGTTTCCATTATGGGCCAAAGCCATGTGCATACCTTTATAGGAAACCCTGAACGGCTGAGCATCACGAATAAGCGGAATACCCGATGCCCCATAACGAACGTGCCCCATGGCAATGTTACCTTTGAGCTGATATCCCAAATGACTTTCATTAAACACATCTGCCACCAAGCCAACACCCCGCTGTTCACGAATAGCATGACCATCCCAGGTAACAATTCCTGCACTTTCCTGCCCGCGATGCTGCAAAGCATACAAGCCAAAATATGTCATGCGCGCTGCCTCTGGGTGCCCATAAATTCCAAACAATCCACAAGCTTCTTTTTTCATAACGTTTTATTCCAATGTACACACAATGGTGTAGATAAAATCCTGAAAGGGCAAAAGCTCAGAATCCTCCAAGACTCTGAGCTTTGTATTGTCAAATTAAAAAAATGAAAAAGCCAAAGTTAAAAATCCCGGCTCGATTCCTGATAATATTCTTGTAAGCATTTAACATCCAAACCAGCAGTGCTGCGCTCCTTAATGGCCATAGCTACAGCCTTGGCTGCAGCCAAACTTGTTGTATAGGGAAGACCATACAGCACTGTGGTCCGCCGCAGCTCTGAAGAGTCCATCTTGGTGCGTTTGCCTGAGGAAGTGTTGATCACCAATTGAATATCACCATTTTTAATATGATCTACCACATTGGGACGACCTTCATACACCTTATTCACCACCTGACAGTCAACGCCATGCTTGGCCAAAAAAGCAGCTGTTCCTCTGGTGGACATAATCCGAAAACCAAGTTGCTGAAAGGTTCGGGCAGGCACAATAATGCCATTTTTATCCTGATCATTAACAGAAATAAAAACACAACCAAGGGATGGCAATAATTGTCCTGCCGCAAGCTGAGCCTTCATAAAGGCCAGGCCAAAGGAAGGATCAATACCCATAACTTCCCCAGTGGAACGCATTTCTGGACCAAGCAAGGTATCCACGCCAGGAAAACGATGAAAAGGCAACACTGCTTCCTTAACAGCGTAATATCCACCTTTGGGCATGGACCAGGGATTGATCTCAGCCAGTTTTTCACCCAACATCACCCTGGTAGCGAGTTTGGCCAATGGAACACCCGTGGCTTTGGAAACAAAAGGCGCAGTACGTGAGGCCCGTGGATTAACTTCCAGAATATATATCTGCTCGTCCTTTAATGCGAATTGGATATTCATCAGCCCCACCACCCCCAGTTCCTTAGCCAGGGCCTTGGTCTGACGCCTAATTTCCTGAATCCACATTTTACCCACAGTGTGGGGGGGCAAGACACAGGCCGAGTCTCCAGAATGTACTCCTGCCTCTTCAATATGTTCTAAAATGCCGGCCACATACGTATCCTGGCCGTCACTGACTGCATCAACATCAATCTCAATGGCATTTTCCAAAAATTTATCAATAAGAATGGGATGCTCCGGGGCCACGGGCACATGCTGATCAAAATAGTCCCGCAATGACTTTTCATCATAGACAATATCCATGGCCCGACCACCCAAAACATAGGAGGGACGGACCACCACAGGATAGCCAATACCTTGGGCTGCCAGCACAGCCTCATCGACACTCATGGCTATGCCATTTTCAGGTTGCAGCAGTTCCAACTTTTGCAACAAGGCCTGAAAACGCTCCCGATCCTCAGCCCGATCAATGGAATCAGGAGAAGTTCCTAAAATGGGTACTCCTTCCCGGACCAAAGGCACCGCCAGGTTCAGGGGAGTTTGGCCTCCAAATTGGACAATAACCCCTTCGGGTTGTTCTTGTTCAATAATGGCCAGTACATCTTCCCTGGTCAGAGGCTCGAAATAAAGACGATCTGAGGTATCATAATCTGTGGAGACAGTTTCGGGATTGGAATTGACCATAATGGGTTCAATACCCATTTCTCGCAGAGCATAGGCAGCGTGCACACAGCAATAGTCAAACTCAATACCCTGGCCGATACGATTGGGTCCACCACCAAGAATGACTACTTTACGCTTGTCAGATACTCGGGCCTCGTTGTCTGTCTCATAGGTGGAATAATAATAAGGAGTATGGGCTTCAAATTCCCCGGCACAGGTATCCACCAATCGGTAGGAAGGAAAAATTCCAGCTTCTTTGCGCAAAAAACGGATATCAATCTCTTTACGTTTCCAAAGGGTAGCTAATTGTCGATCGGAAAAACCCATCATCTTGGCTTGGCGAAGTACTGCAACAAATTCAGGATTACTTATTGACAGGTTCCCCTGTAGGCCCACATTTTTGAGTATCCCTTCAAAATCCACAATTTCCTTAAACTGTCGAATAAACCAGGGATCAATGGCTGAGGCAGCAAAAATCTCTTCTTCGGTCAGCCCAACAAGTAAAGCCTCGCGTAACTGAAAAAGCCGACGAGAATTGGGACGACGCAGCCCGGCTAAAATTTCTTCCCGGTCCGGTAAAGGACCATCAAAAACCTTGCCCAGACCAGGATAGCCAATTTCCAAAGAGCGCAAGCCTTTTTGCAAAGCTTCCTTGAAAGTGCGACCAATGGCCATGGTCTCACCCACACTTTTCATGGCTGTGGTTAAAAAATCTTCAGAGCCAGGAAACTTCTCAAAGGTGAAGCGAGGTATTTTAATGACCACATAATCAATACTGGGCTCAAAAGCGGCCTTGGTCTCGCGGGTAATGTCGTTTTGCAGTTCATCCAGGGTGTAGCCTACTGCCAGCTTGGCAGCGATCTTGGCTATGGGAAAGCCCGTAGCCTTGGATGCCAAAGCAGAAGAGCGAGATACGCGGGGATTCATTTCAATAACCATGAGTTCGCCATTGGCAGGATTAACGGCAAACTGCACATTGGCCCCACCTGTTTGCACATCAATTTCACGCATGATGGCCAGAGATGCCCTGCGCATTCGCTGGTACTCATCATCATTTAAGGTTTGGGCCGGCGCAATGGTCACCGAGTCACCCGTATGCACACCCATGGGATCCAAATTTTCAATGGAACAAATAATGATGGCCGTATCTTTGCTGTCACGCAGCACTTCAATTTCATACTCTTTCCAACCCAAAAGGGATTCCTCCAGCATAACTTCTGTGGTCAGGCTGGCGGCCAGGCCCTGTTGGGCAAACATCTCCAAATCTTCCTTGTTATAAGCAACTCCACCTCCAGTCCCACCCAAGGTAAAAGCCGGACGAACAATAATGGGAAAAGCCAATTCTTCAGCCCACTTCCGCACGTCATCCATGCTTTGGGCAATGCCGCTTTTGGGCACCTTAAGGCCAATTTTATTCATGGCCTGGCGAAAAAGCTGACGGCTTTCAGCCTTTTTTATGGCTGGCAAGGAAGCACCAATAAGCTCCACTCCATACTTTTCCAACGTCCCATCTTCCGCCAAAGCCACTGCCGTATTAAGACCTGTTTGGCCCCCCAGGGTTGGCAGCAAGGCGCAGGGCCGTTCTTTGGCAATAATCTTGGCCACAGTACCTGGTTCAATGGGCTCGATATAGGTTCGATCTGCCAAATTGGGATCAGTCATGATCGTGGCTGGATTGGAGTTGACCAAAACCACTTCATAGCCCTCTTCTTTGAGAGCCTTCACGGCCTGAGTTCCAGAATAGTCAAACTCACAAGCTTGACCAATAACAATAGGGCCAGAACCAATGAGCATTATTTTTTTGAGATCAGTTCTTTTGGGCATGAATCATGGGTGGGGTTAGGTGTTGGATAATATGGTTATGGACACAGCATGGTGCCCCTCTTGTGCAAAGCGCTAACGGAATAAACCTTGGACCCAGGAAGGTCAAATACTCCTTGAAGCACCCCCCACTCGGCCGTGGAAAAATAATCAGTATTTTTCCACCGTTTCTTCCTCCATCTTGATATGGACCGCACCGTCCTCTGGCCGCATGCGCACATGCATTTGTGGCAAGGCAATCTCAACTCCGTGTTCACGAAACTTATGGTCAATGGCTTCGCGAATCTCTGAGGGAGCTGAGGTCACATAGTCAATATGACGTACCCACAAGCGGACAAAAAAATTCAAGGCATTGGGGCCAAAATCATTAAAAATGACCACTGGAGCTGGATTGGGCAAAATTGCTGGATGTTCAGAAGCAGCTTCCAGCAGTAATTTTTTAACCAACTGGATGTCCGAACCATACATAACACTCACCGGTATTTCTCTGCGCACACGCATATCTTTACGATGCGTCCAATTAATGACTTTATTGGCAATCAAAATTGAATTGGGCAAAAATATCTTGGCATTATCATAGGTCTGGACTTCAGTATTACGAATATTGACACTAATCACCACGGCCCACACCCCATCAACCTCAATGACATCTCCTGGCTGGATGGCCCGGTCAAAAAGAAGAATCAAGCCACTGATAAAATTGCTGATAATGGCCTGCAAGCCAAAACCAATACCCACAGAGAGACCACCAGCAATGACCGCAAAATTGCTCAAGTTGATGCCCAGCATATTCAGGCTGATGAGCCCAAAAAGTAACCACAGGCAATAAATGCCAATGCGCTGCAAGGAAGCGGCTGCACCAGAATCAATATTTTTTCCACGTAATTTCTCACTGCCCAGGACTGCCTTCCATACTGTTGCCAGGGAACGCACCAATTGGAAAAGGAGCAACACCATGCCTAGCCGCAAGAAATTAAAAGAAAAATCTCCCCAACTCACTTCCAGGGTGGACAGCTTGTCAAAAATTGCATTGGTCCCAAAGTTAATGGTCATCCAAAAAATAACCCCCAGGATGATCACTACCCAGACCAAGACCATTAAAAATGTTGCTATCAAATCAGATACCACGGCCTGAAGTCCGGTTTTATCCATTTGTTCAGAAACAACCCGGATCACGCTGGTAGCTCCAATGGCCAATTGTCCAGCCAAAGCCAGGACGCCCCACATGGTACTGGCCAAAATGGCCAGATTACCCCAACCCAGCACGGCCACTATAACCAAAAGAGCTGCCACATAGGGATGCAGCCTGCGAATAATTCGTTCATAACGCAGTTTGGGCCGTATCATGCCAAAAAAAAGACTACTGAATACCAAAAGCCCGACCCAGGCCAAACGCGCCAGCCATGGAGGCAAACGTAATAAATACAAAATACCCACACTGGAGGATAAAAAGACCAGGGGGAGCAAGGGCTGGATAGTTTTTTTGTGGACCACGCCACGGACATTGCGAAAAATCCAGGCCAGGGCCTGAATACCGGTCAGATTAAGTAAATGAGCACAGATCAAAAGTAGGGAGGTTTGCTTGACCTTGCCCGAAAAAAAAGCCGTAAGCAGCATCAGGCCAGCGGACAAACAAAAAATACCAAAGGCTGAAGCCAGCCGTCCGCCGGTATGGGTGTTGGCAAAAACACCACTTAAATAGCGATAACTGATAAAACCAAATAAAAGGTAGGGAAACCAGAACAGGACAATGGACCCGCCCCAATCACCAGAATCACGGGTGGTTGTAGTGTACTGACTGATAAAAAAGGAGCGCATATTGGTAAACCAATCCTGCAATTCCTTACCTACATCTGCTCCTTTTTTGGGAAAAATCTGGAACTTGGTTTCCTCAAAAAATTGGGCTTTCCAAATCTGAGGCAATTGGGTTTCAAAACTGATTACCCAATCTTGAATACGAGTTTGGATATCCGCCACCACAACCTGTTGCTGTTCCAACTTTTTTTGCGCGGTTTTAAGGGCTTGAGCCACTTCAGCCACACTTTTACGAATTTTTTGCACATCCTGGCGCCATTCTTTGTCCAGTTCCGAGCCCCATTTTTTCTCCAAATCTTCACTCAAGGCTTGGACTGTGGCTGCTTTAAGGCCCAGCTCTTTACTCAGACTATTTAAGGGCTCAAATTCCTTATCTAAATTAATCCCCAAAAACTTGGCTTCCACCAAAGCCACTTGCATGTCGTGAGGATTGGTCTTGGACATGCGGGCCATGACTTCAATCATCTGCAGGCGACTGCGGGCCATTTCTAAAGTTGGCGCAAACACCTCTTCTTTTTTTTCTAGCTGCGCTTGTAATCCTTTTACATCCTGATGTAAGGCTTCTACTTCTTTAGCTTTAGACTGAAAAAATGAAATGACCGCAGAAGTTTCAGCGGAAACCTCTACAGCAGTGTCTGAGCTTGACTGATTTTCAGCAGTAGCAAACCCAGCACAGAACAAGAGAAAAATCAAAAAAAATACAATACGTCGCATAGTACCCTCAAAAAAAGAACCACTCCCGAGGATGGCTTAAACACTGAGCCCTTTACTCGTTAGAGATATCCCCAGTTCTTCAAACGCGCATAGGCGTGTTCAGCCATTTCACCCTGATTCACGGCCTGGAGATACCGCTGATATTCCTGGGCTGCACGTTGTTTATCCTGCATCCCCTCATAAGAAAAACCTTTCATAAACACTGTGGTGGAATTTCCGGGCAAAATACGCTCGTACCCGGTAAAGGCGGTTAAGGCTGCACTATAATCCTTGTTCATAATAGCCGCGATTCCAAAAACATGCTGGGCCTGAGCTTCAGTGGGGTACACCTGTCTGGCCTTGTCCGCCCATTGTGCCGCCAATTTCCCATTCTTCTGGGCCACATAGCATTTGGCCAACATAAGCAGCCCAGCGTAATCATTGGATGATTGACGCAAGCCCTGCTCATATTGCTTTTGAGCCGTGGCGTACTCTTCCTTGGCCATGGCCTGATCCCCTTGCTGAAAAAGCTGAAACATGGGCTGCAACCGCCTTAAGCTGGCGGTATTGTCCATATAGCGTTCCTGGCCCAAGGGTAATGCACTTTGCGATCCGTAGTGTGTCCTCGAACGATACACAGCTGTATCATAACGCTCGGTGCTCATGGGATGAGAAGAAAACATGGCTTCAATGGCACTGGGCTGACGCTGACTCATGGATTTAAGTACATCCATAAGCCCGACCATACCCTCTGGGGAATAACTCGTCTTAACCATATATTCCATGCCCAGTTCATCAGCCTGACGCTCATCTTCACGACTATACCGAGCGAGCAGCAAGCTGGCCCCAAGACCACCCAAAGCACCGGTCAAATCTCCCAGTCCTTGGCTGGTTGAACCTGCCACCAAAGAGACACCTCCGACCAAAGTGCCAATAAGGCGACTTTTGCTCATGCGTGCGGCTGTGTGTCGAGCATTCACGTGGCCTAGCTCGTGGCCGATCAGACCAGCCAGTTCTGCTTCATTTTTCAGCTCAGCCAAAATGCCTCTGGTAATGGCGATGCTGCCGCCAGGAAAGGCATACGCATTAACATAGATGGCGTTCACCACGTTGAAATTATAAGGCATATGGGGTCGATGTGTGGTGCGAGCCAGGCTTGTGCCTACTCCTCGAATATAGCCATTGAGAGCTGTATCCTGAGTTATACCATAATCAGCAGAAAATTGGTGGGGAGAATTGGCCTTATCAACCTGAATTTCCTCACTCTCACCCATGAGCATAAACTGGCTTTGTCCTGTAACCGGATTAAAAGCACAACCAGCTATGGTGGAAATACCAGCCAAAGAAGCCAGTTTAATGAAATCCCGACGGGTCAAGCTACCTTGATAGGCACGATCTGCAAATATGGAACTCATGACATAACTCCTCATTACTTGTGATATGCATACCTACACCAGCAAACAATGGACTGACAACCTGCAAGCCAGAGGGTTAAAAATTGTCTCCTTGTGAAAATACCATAGACAAGCTTACTGGGACAAAATGAAAAACAACTAAAAAGCTGGTGCAAAATAAAAAACAACTATAATGTTGACATATTATAACCCAAAAGCAAAAATATTCTCATGCCAAGTACAACACGAACGAATAATTTGTTCTATATTTTGGAAGATTGGAAAACCCCTTTAACCTCAATCCTATTGCCGTATATGCCGTCGGTCCACATCAATGATGGCAAGATGTGAAGTGCTCAAGGAAACAAAGAGTAAATCCCGAATTCAAGGAGCAAAAATGAAACAATACAAAATTTTTACCCACCCCACCCAAGCCATGGAAGCTGTAAAACAAGGCTGGTCGTGGCCAGGATTCTTTTTTAGCTTTATTTGGGCTTTGGTCAAAAAACAATGGGTCCTGGGTTTTGGGGTCCTCATAGGCATAGTCGGTCTGGGATATCTAGTAGATGCCTTTATCCAGGATACAGACCTGGGCGAAAGGATGATCAATTTGTTTGCTTTGGCCATTAATTTTGTTTTTGGCATGAAGGGCAACAGCTTTCGGGAAGGAAATCTCATCAGCCGTGGATACCAGCTCGTGAACACAGTGGCTGCAAAAAATCCCAAAGGAGCAATGATTGCCCATGTCAATGCAGAGTCCACTATGAGCTGACCCTGGTGCATGGCAGTAAGCCCAACCTTAGGTGCATCTATGCAATAGTAGGCCTCAGATACTAATCCGGTCAGTAATATAGACAAAATCTAAACGCAGGAAATCACAATGCGGACCATACTCATGGTTATCCTCTTTTGTGTTCTGGCCAGTAACACCTGGGCCACCAGACAATTTCCAGAAATAATGGAGTACAACGACCAGACCTATGATCTGTATTCCCTCCCCCTGGAGGCACTCTTTGCGCAGGGCACACCCAGGACCTTTGTCCAGGGACCATTGCTCACAGCGTGTATGCGCGGCTATGTTGGCACCTGGAAAATTGAAGATGACTGGCTCTATCTCGTTGTCCTCAAGGGTATGGGCTCGGACATGCCCAGGAACCTGCTTCCTGTCATTGACCCAACATGGGTCAGCCCTGTCCCGGCAACCTGGTACACAGGCACTTTGCGCATTGGCCGGGGCAAAATCCTTGATTTTAAAATGGGATTTGAAGAAAGCAGGGAAGAAGAAATTTTTCTGGAAATTCAAAATGGTCAGCTTATCTCCATTCAAGCTGAGGATAAAAACAACTCGACCCTCTCAGACCAGGAGAAATAATGACTATGCCTACCATTGCCTACCGCGTTCTGGAAGCTGCTTTTGATTGGGTCGCCTCTGACCCTGATGAGAGTGAGGCCTATATCTCCAAAACCACGGGTAAAGTTTTTTATTGGACGTCCTTTGATGCAGGGCCTGAGGGCGAACTGGAAGAACTGCCTGATGATCATGCAGATGAAAACCTGTACTGGGCCATTCCTGATAAAAGAGACCTGGATCTTGGCAAGGACCTGGTCTTGGCCTTTAGCCGCGAATATCTGCCCGACCACTATGACCGGGTCCGTGATATTTTCCGCCAGAGTGGAGCCTATAGAAACTTCAAGGACTTACTGGAAAAATTGGGGTTTATAGAAACCTGGTACGATTATGAAAGCGCCCAAACCAAAGCCGCCCTGCTAAAATGGGCTAAGGAAAAGGGTATGGTGGTTGATCCGTAAGTAAAAACAGTGTGTAGCCATATAGTTTTAACAACAAAACAAGACAATTAGCAAAGAAGGGATGCCCATGGCAAAAATCAACACAATGCTTTTAATGGTTATGCTTGGTTTCTTCTTTGCCAGTACAACCTGGGCGGGAACTGGTTACAAAATCAGATGCTTGAACCCACAATGTGACTTTGCATCCTCCATCAGTCTGGGCGGCGGTATGCGCTTTGAGGAAATCACAGGATATTGCTTTGAAAAAAATAGCTTTGTGCGCATCACCTGGCCAAGACAAGGAAAATACAACCCAGATGTCCAAGATGATCGTGCACCAAAGCCCATGACCATCTGGAACCATGCCACTGGTGAGTCTTTCCAGGTCTATATCTTTCCCGATTGTTCCGAACCATTACTCCCCATTACCAGCATCAAAGAATTTAAATTTTGTCCTCAGTGCAATCAGCCAACATTAGAATTTGAGGCCGACCTGCTTTATGATTGATGGCAAAAAGGCAGATCAATCCTGGGCCTGGCGGTCCAGCCCACGATAATTAATGGCTTCAGCCAAATGGGTGACCGTAAGATTGTCATCTCCAGCCAAATCAGCAATGGTTCGGGAAATTCGCAAGACTCGTGTAAAAGCTCTGGCCGACATGCCCAGACGCTTCACTGCTGCTTCTAAAAAACTATGCTCTGTTTCTGTTAATGGACAAAACCGTTCCAGCCATTTGCCCGACAATTCCGAATTGGAAGAAAAATGCAACTGTGCATAGCGGCTCTGTTGCACTGCCCGGGCAGTATTAATTTTTTCATGCATCGCGGCTGAATCAATGCTCCCCTGAGCCTGCTTCAAGTCTCGGTAGGGCACTGCCGGGACTTCCACATGTAAATCAATGCGATCCAAAAGCGGTCCAGAAAGACGGGAACGATAACGTTGGACCTGCATGGGTGTACAGGAACACTCATGTTTTTCATCTCCCAGATATCCGCAAGGACAAGGATTCATGGCCGCCACCAACATGACATCACCTGGATATTCCAAGGAAATAGCTGCCCTGGAAATGGTTACTCGACCTTCTTCTAAAGGCTGGCGCAGCACCTCAAGCACATGCTTTTTAAATTCGGGCAATTCATCCAAAAAAAGCACACCCCGATGGGCCAGGGATAATTCTCCAGGCCGTGGATATTGACCGCCACCAATAAGTCCGGCGTCAGAAATAGTGTGATGGGGAGAACGAAAAGGACGGGTAACCATCAACGGTTGATCTGAGGGGAGTTTACCGGCCACAGAATAGACCTTGGTCACTTCCAGGGCCTCGTCAAAGGTCAAGGATGGCAAAACTGTGGGAATGCGACTGGCCAGCATGGTTTTGCCACTGCCTGGCGGACCGATAAAAAGAAGATTATGGTTCCCGGCACAGGCAATTTCAATGGCCCGCTTGGCCCGTTCCTGGCCTTTGACCTCAGAAAAATCCCCCAGAAAAAAACGTCGCTCGGTCCAAAGCTCCTGCACATCACACCGCACAGCAGGCACATCTTCCTCACCCAAAACAAAACGCACTACTTGTGCGAGATCACGGCACCCATACACAGGTAGTCCCTGGACCACAGCTGCTTCCCGGCCATTGGCCTCAGGCACAATGATCCCCCTGGCCCCGTCTTCCCTGGCTCGCAAAGCCAAGGGCAGGGCTCCAGAAATGGATTTGAGTTCACCAGAAAGGGAAAGCTCCCCGGCCAAATACAGACCAGAGAGCTTTTCGGGTGCAATAACTTCTGCTCCAGCCAAAAGCCCCAGAGCCAGGGGCAAATCATAGGCAGAACCTTCTTTGCGAACATCTGCTGGAGCAATATTAACGGTAATACGGCTGGGCGGCAGACGAAAACCACTATTTTTCAGGGCAGAAAAAACCCGCTCCTTGCTTTCGCGCACTGCCCCTTCAGCCAGGCCAACCATGATAAAAGCCGGCAGGCCAGACCGAGCCAAGTCCACTTCCAGCTCAATGGTAAATCCGTCAATTCCCAATAATGCTGCTGTGGATACCTTGGCGATCATAGTGCTACTCCACCAATTGTCCGATGCGTTCCCACCTGATCTTGGTCAGACTTTCCCAAGACCAGTAAAGAATTAACGCCTTACCAGCAATGGTCTTGCGCTCCACGCACCCCCAAAAACGGGAGTCATAGGATTCATCACGATTGTCACCCAGAACAAAATACTGATTCTCGGGTACAGTGATGGGGCCAAAACTATCGCGACGGGGTATAAAACGGTCCATATCCACGTGTTGGATATACGACTCTACCAGCTCTTCCCCATTGCGAAAGACCTGCTTGTCCCTGATTTCAATTTCATCACCAGGCAGGCCAACAACTCGCTTGATAAAGTCTTTGGAAGGATCTTCAGGAAAGTCAAAGACAATGATATCGCCATGGCGGGGGCCTTCACGTTCATAAATCATCATATTGGTGAAAGGAATTTTAACCCCATAAGCAAACTTGGTCACCAAAAGGTGATCCCCGATTTGCAAGGTTTGCAGCATGGATCCTGACGGGATCTTAAAGGCTTGAATCACAAAAGAACGAATAAAAAAAGCCAAAACAAGAGCAACAATCAAAGCTTCTGCATATTCTTTAAGCATGGTCTGCCAACGAGGGTTCATATTTTTCTCTGCCTGAACCGCAAACGCGGGGGTTAAGATTTAATCGGGGGGCACTACTCATCAGCCTGCAAGGCTGCTAAAAACGCTTCTTGCGGGATCTCGACACTGCCCATGCGCTTCATGCGCTTTTTTCCTTCTTTTTGTTTTTCCAAGAGCTTACGCTTCCGTGTAATATCACCACCATAACATTTGGCAGTGACGTTCTTGCGCAAAGGAGCCACTCGTTCCCGAGCAATGACCTTGCTGCCAATGGCCGCCTGGATAACGATCTCAAAAAGCTGGCGATGAATAACTCGCTTGAGTTTCAAAGCCAAAGCCCGGCCCCGATAGGCGGCATTGGAACGGTGCACAATAACCGCCATAGCATCCACTGGCTCGGCATTGATGAGTACATCCAGTTTGACCAAATCCGCTTCACGATAGTCAATAATTTCGTAATCCAGGGAAGCAAAACCCTTGGTCACGGATTTCAAGCGGTCAAAAAAGTCATAGACTATCTCTGAAAAGGGTAATTCATAGCTGATAACCACCCGCGTTGAGGTCAAATAGCGCATATCCTTTTGAATGCCGCGCTTTTCCTCGCACAAACCAAGAACATTGCCCACAAATTCATTGGGAACATGAATCTCAATGCGCACATAAGGCTCAGCAATGGAAACAATTTTTTCCTGGGGTGGCAAAAGGCTGGGGTTGTCAATATCAAGAACCTGACCATCAACACGAGTGACCCGATAGATAACAGATGGAGCAGTGGCAATAAGCCTGGCCTGAAACTCTCGTTCCAGTCGTTCCTGGATCACTTCCATGTGCAAAAGTCCCAAGAATCCACAACGAAAACCAAAGCCCAGGGCCTGGGAAGTTTCAGGCTCATAATACAGGGCCGCATCATTAAGCTGTAATTTTTCTAAAGCTGCCTTGAGGGTTTCGTATTCAGCTGGTTCGACGGGATAAAGCCCACAAAAAACCATGGGCTTGATGGCTTTAAAACCAGGGAAAGGAGAGTCTGTTGGGCGCTCAGGGTCGGTAATGGTGTCCCCGACCTGAGCATCCTTGAGTTCCTTGATGGCCCCACATAAAAAACCCACTTCACCCACGCCCAGCTCTGCAATATCCATGGGTTCAGGTGAAAAAACACCCAAACGGGTTACTTCAAATTTTTTCTCTGTGGCGCACATTTGGATGTTCTGGCCATTTTTAATCCGCCCTTCGAGAATCCGAAAAAGTACCACCACCCCTTGATAGGTATCGTACCAGGAATCAAAAATCAGAGCCTTGAGGGGCGCATTAACATCACCTTTAGGAGCAGGCACCTTGTCAATAAGCCGTTCCAGAAGTTCTGGCACACCCAGCCCGGTTTTGGCCGAAACCTTAACCAGATCAGCACAGTCCAAGCCAATGACTTCCTCTATCTCCGCCACAACTCGGTCAGGTTCAGCATTGGGCAAATCAATTTTATTGAGTACGGGCACCACTTCCAGGTCATTATCCAGGGCCATGTACACATTGGCCAAAGTCTGCGCTTCCACGCCCTGGGAGGCATCCACAACTAAAAGGGCTCCATCACAGGCCGCCAAGCTCCGGGAAACCTCATAGGAAAAGTCCACATGGCCCGGGGTATCAATAAGATTTAAAATATAGTCCTGCCCATTACTTGCGCGATAAGGAATGCGCACGGTCTGGGCCTTGATGGTAATACCCCGTTCTTGCTCCAGCTCCATGCGGTCAAGGTATTGGTCCTTTTTTTGTCGATCGGAAATAAGC